>NZ_AHAM01000183.1 GCF_000236565.1 Mesorhizobium alhagi CCNWXJ12-2
TGCCGCTACCGAAGGCGCTGCTCCGGCTCCCGCGCCCGAAGGCGAAGCGCCCGCCGCGGCGAACTGAGCGCATTCCCACCGAACAATGTTTATTGAAAGCCCGGCCCGACCGCCGGGCTTTTCTTTTGCCGGGCTGCCCCGTAACAGTGGGGCGAAGGGGGCGACCAGATGGCTCGATACGACTACGACCTTTTCGTCATCGGCGGCGGCTCCGGCGGCGTTCGCGCCGCGCGGGTTTCGGCGGCTCTCGGCAAGCGCGTCGGCATAGCCGAGGAGTATCGCTTCGGCGGAACCTGCGTCATTCGCGGCTGCGTACCGAAAAAGCTGTTCGTCTACGCCTCGCAATTTCCCGAGCATTTCGAGGATTCCGCCGGCTATGGCTGGACCGTCGAGCCGCCGCGGTTTGATTGGCGCACGCTCGTCGCCAACAAGGACCGCGAAATCGCGCGCCTTGAGGGGCTCTATCGGCAAGGCGTCGAAAACGCCGGCGGAGACGCGTTCCAGACCCGCGCGGTGCTGGTCGACAGGCACACGATCCTGCTCGAAAGCGAGAACCGGACGGTTACCGCCGACCAGATCATGATCGCCACCGGCGGCAGGCCGAACCCGCATCTTGCGCTTCCCGGCCACGAGCATTGCATCTTCTCCAACGAGGCTTTCGACCTGCCCGAACTGCCCAAGGCGATCGTGATCGCCGGCGGCGGCTATATCGCGGTCGAGTTCGCCAACATCTTCCACGGCCTCGGCGTCCACACCACGCTGATCTACCGCGGCAAGGAGATACTCAGCCGTTTCGACATGGATTTGCGGCGCATGCTGCACGAGACCATGGAGAAGAAAGGTATCCGCATCATCTGCCATGAAATATTCAGCGCGATCGAGAGGCGCGGCGACGGGCGGCTCGATGCCTATCTGCAGGGCGGCGAAGTGCTGGTCGCCGACCAGGTGATGCTGGCGCTCGGCCGCATCCCGAACACGGAGGATCTCGGCCTCGAAGCCGCCGGCGTCGAGAGGGGCAAGATCGGCGAGATCCTGGTCGACGACTATTCGCGCAGCAATGTCGAGAACATCTGGGCGATCGGCGATGTGACCAACCGAGTCCAGCTTACCCCGGTGGCCATCCATGAGGCGATGTGCTTCGTCGAGACCGCCTTCAAGAACAATCCGGTCGCGCCCGACCACGACTGCGTCGCCACCGCGGTGTTCTCGCAGCCCGAGATCGGCACCGTCGGTCTCTCCGAAGACGAGGCGGCGCGTCGCTTTCATGATATCGAAGTCTATCGCGCGACTTTCCGGCCGATGCGGCACACGCTGTCCGGCCGCGACGAGAAGATGCTGATGAAGCTGATCGTCGACGCCCAGACACGGCTGGTGCTGGGCGCCCACATCCTCGGCCCGGACGCCGGCGAAATGGCGCAGCTTCTCGGCATCTCGCTCAAGGCCGGCCTCACCAAGGACGATTTCGACCGCACCATGGCGGTGCACCCGACGGCGGCCGAGGAGTTTGTGACGATGTACAAACCGTCCTATCTCGTGAAGAACGGCGAGCGGGTGGGGTAGGCCTGGCGACGGGCGCAAATGCCGCTTCGATTCGGCCCAACTCCGGTCTAGAATAGGCTTCCGGCTTCCTGTATAGAGCCGCGTTCCCGAAAAGCGGGCAATTGCGGGGCGAAACCGCCCCCGGTTAAACAAGCGTTGGATACGGCAATGACGAAATGGTCCCCGAATTCCTGGAGAGCGAAACCGATTCAGCAGGTTCCGGCCTATCCGGACCAGGCTGCGCTTGCCGAAACCGAGGCCCGTCTCGCCACCTTTCCGCCGCTGGTTTTTGCAGGCGAGGCGCGCAAGCTGAAGAAGCAGCTTGCATCCGTCGCTGCCGGTGACGCATTTCTTCTCCAGGGCGGCGACTGCGCCGAAAGCTTCGCCGAGCACGGCGCCGACAACATCCGCGACTTCTTCCGCGTGTTCCTGCAGATGTCGGTGGTGCTGACCTTCGCCGGTTCGCAACCGGTGGTGAAGATCGGCCGCATCGCCGGCCAGTTCGCCAAGCCGCGCTCGTCCGACAACGAGGTCAAGGACGGGGTGACGCTGCCGTCCTATCGCGGCGACATCATCAACGGCACTGCTTTCGATACGGCTTCGCGGACGCCCGATCCGGCCCGCCAGGAAATGGCCTACCGGCAGTCGGCTGCGACGCTGAACCTTCTGCGCGCCTTCGCGCAGGGCGGCTACGCCAATCTCGAAAATGTGCACCAATGGATGCTGGGCTTCGTCGCCGACAGCCCGCAGGGCGAGCGCTATGAAGCGCTGGCCAACCGCATCACCGAAACCATGGATTTCATGAGTGCGGTCGGCATCACGTCGGAGACTAACTACGCGCTGCGCGAGACGGATTTCTACACCAGCCATGAAGCGCTGCTGCTCGGCTACGAGGAGGCGCTGACCCGCGTCGATTCCACCAGCGGCGACTGGTATGCGACTTCGGGCCACATGATCTGGATCGGCGACCGCACCCGCCAGCCGGATCACGCCCACATCGAGTATTGCCGCGGCATCAAGAACCCGCTCGGCCTGAAATGCGGCCCCTCGCTGACCGCCGACGGCTTGCTTGAGCTCATCGACCTTCTCAATCCCGAGAACGAGCCGGGCCGGCTGACGCTGATCGCGCGCTTCGGCGCCGACAAGGTCGGCGAGCATCTGCCGAGACTCATCCGCGCGGTGAAGAAGGAAGGCCGCAACGTCGTCTGGTCTTGCGATCCCATGCACGGCAACACGATCACGGCGGCAGGATACAAGACGCGGCCGTTCGACCGCATCCTGCGCGAGGTGCAGAGCTTCTTCGAGGTGCACCGCGCCGAAGGCACGCATCCGGGCGGCATCCACATCGAGATGACCGGCAACAACGTCACCGAATGCACGGGCGGCGCGCGCGCCATCACGGCGGAGGAACTGCAGGACCGCTACCACACCCATTGCGACCCGCGGCTCAATGCCGACCAGGCGATCGAACTGGCTTTCCTGGTCTCGGAGCTTTTGAAGAAGAACTCCGGCGCGTCGGAAAAGAAGGTCGTCAACGGCTGAACTGCCTGGGACCTGCACATCAAGGCGCTGGCTTGAGCCGGCGCCTTTTTGTACCCTTGACCGCTCAATCCTTCCTGTAGAGCAGCCAGCTCTTTAGCGGGCGATCCTGGGTCGCGGCAAATTTGGTCACCCGGTTGCGGCCGTCGACCTTGGACCGGTATAGCGCCCGGTCGGCCTTGGCGTAGAGGTCCTCGGCGCTTTCCGCCTCGGACGCCATATGCCCATCGAGATCGTGATCGGCCGGTAGTCGACGCCTTGGCTGGAAAATCGCGTCTGCTCGATCAACAGGCGGATGCGCTCGGCGAGTTCGAACGTCGCCTGTTCGCTTGCCCCCTCGACGATCAGCGCGAATTCCTCGCCGCCGGTCCGTGCCACGAACATGTCGTGCCGGATGCTCGTCCTGAAAATGTCGGCGATGGCCTGGATGATCTTGTCGCCGACGGGATGGCCGTAGCGGTCGTTGATTTCCTTGAAGCGATCTATGTCGGCCAGGATCAGCGCGTTGAACAATATGCCCGAATTGCTGTTGTAGATCTTGGCGATCCGCGTGTCGAAGGCGCGGCGGTTCCAGATATTCGTCAGCGGGTCAGTATCGGCCAGCCTTTTATATTCCTCGAGCTTCGTCTTCACGCTTTCCAGTTCGGCCGATTTGTCGCGCAAGGCGCTTGCGACCTGTTTTCCGTGATCGATCGTCGAGTTCGTCGCCACCGACATGACGCCGGCGATCTTCTGCAGAAGCTCCTTGCTCATCAGCGAGCGGTTGCTCAAACCGTCGGAGGTCTCGCCGAGAATCTGACCATATTTTTCGATATGGTTGCGCTCGTTGCGCAGGATGCCGGCAATGTCCTCCAGTTCCCTAGCGATTACCTCGCGCGCCTGTGCGACGATGCCCTGATCGTGGTTCTGGGCGAAATATTTGCGGCCGATCCGGTCAAGGTCGTCCTGCGTCGGCCGGTTACCCAGCCCGACCACCTCCAGGCTGAGATTGTGGTTCGATCCCGTCAAGGCCTCGTAGAAAATCTCGTAATTGCGGGGCAGCCCGACCACGCCCATTTGCCGCATCGTCGTGACGACGCCGGTAACGATGTCGTTGTGGGCGTCTTCGATGGGGGCGATGGCAGGCTGCATATTGCTTCACTTACCCCGCTGAGAGTACGAAACCGGCGTCGCCCGGGAGGCGCGCCGATGCAATCGGTACCGGAGGGGAGTGTGATCCGAGAGATTTTGAGAAACGTGCCCCCAATGAACGTTTCCGCAGGGGCACCTTAGCTGCATTTGAACTAAATTTTCCTTAATTTGCAGGCCGTTACGGGCTGAGCCACGCTCAATCCAACGCGGTCGCGGCACGACAATGTCGCAATCGTGGGATCGCGGCCGGACGAACGCCGCCATCTTGCGGCAGTCCGGAAAAGTGGGCCGGGCGATAAAAGCTTAGGGAGAAAACCGGATGACTGATCTTCATAAAGGTTCCTGCCTTTGCGGCGCAGTTCGCTTCACGGCGAAAAGGCTGTTGCGCGGCGTTCTCTATTGCCACTGCTTGCAATGCCGCAAGCAGAGCGGGCACTTCTTCGCTGCGGCAAAGGCTGCCGACGCCGACCTTGTCGTCGAGGGCGGAGAGGAAATCACCTGGTATGCCGCATCGCCCGAGGCGAAACGCGGATTCTGCCGGTCATGCGGCTCCGCCTTGTTCTGGAAGCGCAACGGTCTCGACGAGACCTCCATCATGGCGGGCGCGTTCGACAAACCGACCGGGCTTTCGGCGGTGGGCCACATATTCGTGGCGGACAAGGGTGACTACTATTCGATCGACGACGGCCTGCCGCAGGACTGAACGCATCGCGCCGCACAGCGCAGAAGGCGATTGCCATCTGTTCCAGCCGCCTGAACTTGGCTAAATGGTCCGCTCCCGCGAATCGGAGAGGGGATCCTTCGCAATGCAACGCCTGATCAGCGCCTTCCGCAATTCGGTGCGCGCCTTTCGCCAGCTTATCCGTCATGAGACGGCCTTCCAGCAGGAAATCCTGCTGCTCGCGCTCGCCATCCCGCTCGCCTGGTTCGTGGCGACGTCCTGGCGCGGCTACGCTCTGCTTGTCGGCGCGGTCCTGCTGCTGATCATGGTCGAAGTGCTCAACACCGGCATCGAAGCGGCGTGCGATGCGGTGTCGCGCGAATTCAACATCGACATCCAGCTCGCCAAGGATTGCGGGTCGCTGGCGGTTCTGATCTCGATCGTGCTTGCCGGCGGCGTGTGGGGCATCGCCATCATCGAGCGGTTCACCGGCCTTCCGCTTTGATCCGGGCTACCTATATGCGCGGTGCAATCGGAACCCGCCGCAATCATGACCGACATCTCGATCGAACTTGAGCGCCGGGCCAGCCTGCCGCAGGAACTGCGCTGGCTTCTCGAAAAATATCCGCGCGAAGGCTGGCAGGCACATCCCAACCTTGCCGGCATGGCCTCGTTCTGGCTGCAGCGCCACGACATGTTCCGCGAGGTTGGCGGCCTTTTGACCACGATCATCGGCGACTACCGCGAAGGCCGGCGCACCGCGCCTGAATTTGCACGGCAGTTTGCACCGCGCCTCAACTTCTTCCTCGGCGAACTCGACGGCCATCACAATGTCGAGGACCAGCACTATTTTCCGGTGTTCGCCAGGGCCGAAAGCCGGCTGAAGCGCGGCTTCGACATTCTCGATGCCGATCACCACATCATCCACGAAGCGCTGGCGCGCAATGCCGAGGCCGCGAACGCCTTCCTGCGCGCCCTCACCGAAAACGAGGACAGGCAGCGCTTCGCCGCGGACGCCTATGCCGACGAGAATGCGCGGCTTGTTGCCATGCTGACCCGGCATCTGGCCGACGAGGAAGACCTGATCATTCCGCTGATGCTCGACAGGGGCGACAGCGGGCTCGGCATCGGCTGAGCGGACGGGAGGTTGGCGTAGACATTGCGGCTGTCGTAAGCTCCGCCGCCCGAACGGAGATCTTGAGTCATGCTGTCCTTCGAGAAGATCCGCGCCCGCGCCGCCAGCCGCAAGGGCGGCGATGCGGTGCTGGCGTCGCTGCTCGGTCCGGTGCCCGACAATGCCGCGCTGGCCAAGGTCACCGACGATCGGGTTCTGTCGACAATGGCCGAGCGCGTCTTTGCCGCCGGTTTCGTCTGGCGGGTGATCGAGCAGAAATGGCCGGGTTTCGAGGAGGCGTTTCTCGGCTTCGAGCCGAAGCGCCTGCTGTTTCAGCCGGACGACTTCTGGCACGATCTGGCGTCCGACAAGCGCATCGTCCGCAACCCCCAAAAGATCAGGTCGGTGCGCGATAACGCCGCCTTCGTCGAACGCATGTCGCAGGAGCATGGCAGCTTCGGCAAGTTCCTCGCGCAATGGCCGAAGGACGACCAGATCGGCCTGATGGCGTTTCTCGCCAAGCACGGCAGCCGGCTCGGCGGCAATACCGGCCAGTATTTCCTCCGCTGGCTGGGTTGGGACACGTTTATCATTTCGCAGGACATGGCTGCCGCCCTGCGCGATGCCGGGCTGGATATCGCCGAAAGCCCGACTTCCAAGCGTGATCTGGCCAGAATCCAGATGCAGATGAACGCATGGGCGCGCAAGACCGGGCTGCCCTACGCGCATATTTCGCGGATTCTCGCAATGTCGATCGGCGAAAACCATTCGCCCGAGGCGATCCGCGAATATACCGGCGAGTAGCGTTTGCGCGGCGCAAGACGCGCGGCGCTGTAGTGGCTCAATCGAACGGCATTGCCGCGGATTTGCCGCCACGCTAAACCCGTCATCATGACCAAGCCAGCGCCAGACGTCCTCCGCATCGCGGTAGCCCAGCTCAATCCGATTGTCGGTGATGTCGCCGGCAATCTCGCCAAGGCGCGTGAGGCGAGGGCCGATGCCGCCCGCCACGGCGCTGATCTGGTGCTTTATACGGAACTCTTCATCGCCGGCTATCCGCCGGAAGACCTGGTCCTCCGGCCGGCGTTTCTTTCCGCCTGCGAGCGCGCGGTGAAGGATTTCGCGGCCGACACCGCCGATGGCGGGCCTGGCGTCATCATCGGCACGCCGCTGAAGCGCAAGAGCGGCACGCATAATTCGATCATTTTCGCCGATGGCGGCAAGATTCTCGCCGAACGCCATAAGCTCGACCTGCCGAACTACGGCGAATTCGACGAAAAACGCGTCTTCCAGGCCGGCCCGGAAATTCAGGGGCCGGTCAATTTCCGCGGCGTGCGTCTGGGGATTCCGATCTGCGAGGATATCTGGGGCGGCGATATTGCAATCTGCGAGACGCTCTCCGAAAGCGGAGCGGAAATCCTCCTTGTGCCGAACGGCTCGCCCTATTACCGGGACAAGGTCGATGTCCGCCACCAGGTCGTGATCCGGCAGGTCATCGAATGCGGCTTGCCGATTATCTACGCCAACCAGCTCGGCGGCCAGGACGAGCTGGTTTTCGACGGGGCGAGCTTCGCCATCAACGCCGACAGGACGCTGGCCTTCCAGATGAGCCAGTTCGAGGAGACGGTCGTTGTCACCAAATGGCGCCGCAGCGAAACGGACTGGGTCTGCGCCGATGGCCCGATGTCGAAAATCCCGGAAAAGGAAGAGGCGGATTATCGCGCCTGCATGCTCGGCCTGCGCGACTACGTCAACAAGAACGGCTTCAAGAATGTCGTGCTCGGCCTGTCCGGCGGCATCGACTCGGCGATCTGCGCGGCACTTGCGGTCGACGCCCTGGGGGAGGAGCGCGTGAGGGCGGTGATGATGCCCTATCGCTATACTTCGAAGGATTCGCTCAAGGACGCTGAAGACTGCGCCCGCGCGCTCGGCTGCCACTACGATATCGTGCCGATCTTCGAGCCCGTCGACGGCTTCTCCCATGCTCTCGCCCAGCTTTTCGAAGGCACCGGGGAGGGCATCACCGAGGAGAACCTGCAGAGCCGCGCGCGCGGCACCATACTGATGGCGATCTCCAACAAGTTCGGCTCGATGGTAGTGACGACCGGCAACAAATCGGAAATGTCGGTTGGCTACGCCACTCTCTACGGCGACATGAACGGCGGCTTTAATCCCATCAAGGATCTCTACAAGATGCAGGTCTACGCCCTGTCGCGCTGGCGCAACGGCCATGTGCCGCCCGGCGCGCTCGGGCCGTCCGGCGAGGTCATTCCGAAGAACATCATCGACAAAGCCCCGTCGGCGGAACTGCGCGAGAACCAGACCGACCAGGATTCGCTGCCGCCCTATCCCGTGCTCGACGATATCCTCGAATGCCTTGTCGAAGGCGAGATGAGCGTCGACGCGATCGTGGCGCGCGGCCACTCCCGCAAAACCGTGCACCGCATCGAACACCTGCTCTATGTCGCCGAATACAAGCGCAGGCAGGCTGCCCCCGGCGTGAAGATCACGAAGAAAAATTTCGGCCGCGACCGCCGCTATCCCATCACCAACCGGTTCCGGGACCGCGGGTAGAGCGCACCGCCGCCGCAAAATGTTGGACGGCCACGACCGAACCCTCAGCGAAAGGCTGCCATGAGCTTCCTCGCCTTTCTCCGCGAAAATGCGCGCTGGCTCGCCGGCGGCTTCCTGCTGACCCTGTTCTCGTCATTCGGACAGACCTTCTTCATCTCGCTTTCGGCAGGCAACATCCGCGAGGAATACGGCTTATCGCATGGCGGCTTCGGCACGCTCTACATGGTCGCAACGCTGGGCAGCGCGCTCACCCTGCCGCACCTCGGCCAGATCGTCGACCGCTATAGCGTCAAGCATGTCGCGCTGTTCATCATCCCGATGCTGGCCCTGGCCGCGGTGTCGATGGCGTTCTCCACCAACGTCCTCCTGCTCGCCTTCACCATCTATCTCCTGCGTCTATTCGGGCAGGGCATGCTGACCCACACCTCCTTCACCGCGATGGGCCGCTGGTTTTCCGCGCAGCGCGGCCGCGCGGTTTCTGTCGTAACGCTCGGCCACAATACCGGCGAGGCGATTTTCCCGCTGATCTTCGTGGCGGTCGCCGTTGCCGTCGGCTGGCGCAACACCTGGCTGATGGCGGCCGCGGCCCTGGTTTTCGTGGCGCTGCCGGTCATCGTCTCGCTGATAGCGGTCGAGCGCGCGCCCCGCGCCTCGGACCCCGTCGCGCGTGTTTCCGACGCCCGCGACTGGACCCGGGCCGAGGCGTTGCGCGATCCGGTGTTTTATCTGCTGTTCCTAGGCGTGATGGCGCCGTCATTCATCGGAACGGTCATCTTCTTCCATCAGGTCTATCTGGTCGAACTGCGCGGCTGGTCGCTCGAACTCTTCGCCGGCACTTTCACCCTGATGGCTGTCATGACCGCCACCTTCGCGCTGATCTCGGGCCAGCTCATCGACCGCTTTTCGGCGGTGGCCCTGCTGCCATCGTTTCTCATTCCGCTTGGGCTCGCCTGCCTGATCCTCGGTCTCTTCGAGGGGCAGTGGAGCGCATTCGCCTTCATGGCGCTGCTCGGTGTGTCTTGGGGCTTCTCGTCGACCCTGTTCGGGGCGCTGTGGCCGGAAATCTACGGCACCAGGCATCTGGGCTCGATCCGCGCTCTGGCCGTGGCGATAATGGTCTTCGCCAGCGCCATGGGACCGGGCCTCACCGGGCTCCTGATCGACCTTGGCGTCAGCTATCCCGGCCAGATCATCGCCATGGGCGTCTACTGCTTCGCCATTTCGCTGGTGATGTTGCAGGTCTCGCGCCGGGTCAGGGCGCGCGCAACGCAACCCCTCGCGGCCTGACGGCGCAACCCACTGTTGCAGGAATACCTCGCTGATTGCGCCACCTCCGCTTTTCGCGACGCGGCGGCTTGGCGAAGCGGCCGGCCTTCATTATAAGCATCTCTCCCGCTGATCCCGTTTGGGAGGGTACGAATGGCAGGATTTGACACTTTGATGCCGGGCCGCGAAGCCTAGGTTCCAGAAGCCGCCCCGAAGGTTCAAACCTTTCGGGCATCACGAACCCGATTTCGCCTGCCCCGGTCGCCGCCTCATCCTGAGCCCGGCTGCCAAATCGGTTCGACCCCGCACAGAGCAACGATTTCGCGCTCCCGCGGTGTTTCATTTCCACGTTTTTCCGGGATCGGGCAGTTTTTCGCCCGAAAAGACCATGACTCGTCTTCGTATCGATCTGCGCGGCGGCGCGTTCCGCAGCGTTCTGGGTTTCACCGCCGGCCATTGGCGACGCCAGCCGATCCGCCTGACCATGATCATGGCGGCGGGGGTGGTCTCCACCTTGGCCGATGTGCTCACGCCGCTCTATTCGGGCCGGCTGGTCGACGCCGTCGCCAGCGGCGCGGCGGCCGACATCGTCGCCTGGAACGCCGCGACCGCGGCCTTCTTCATGCTGATCGCGCTCGCGCTCGGCGCCATCGTCATGCGCCACATCGCCTTCATGGGCATCATCGACCTGACGCTGATCATGATGTCGGATATCGCCGCCGACGCATTCCACCGCGTCCAGCGCTTTTCCACAGACTGGCACGCCAACAGCTTCGCCGGCTCGACCGTGCGCAAAGTGACGCGCGGCATGTGGGCGCTCGACCTCCTGAACGACACGATCCTGGTGGCGCTGTTCCCCTCACTCGTCATGCTCGTCGGCTCGACGCTGCTGCTCGGCTGGTACTGGCCGATGATGGGCGTCATCATAGCGGTCGGCTCGATCGTCAATGTGGCGCTGACCATCGCGCTGTCGCTCGGCTTTGTCGCACCAGCGGCGAGCCTCGCCAACCGCTGGGATACGAAACTCGGCGGCGCGCTGGCCGACGCGGTGAGCTGCAACGCGGTGGTCAAGGCGTTCGGTGCGGAGCACCGCGAAGACCGCCGGCTCGCCTCCATCACCGGCAAGTGGCGCGACCGCACGCGACGCACCTGGGTGCGCGGAACCATCAACGGCACGACGCAGGGCTCGACGCTGCTTGTCCTGCGGGTGGCGGTGATCGGCTTCGCGCTGGTCCTGTGGTCGCGCGGCGAGGCGAGCGCCGGCGACATTACCTTCGTGCTCACCTCGTTCTTCGTGCTGCAGGGCTATCTGCGCGATGTCGGCATGCATGTGCGCAACGTGCAGCGCTCGGTCAACGACATGGAGGAGCTGGTCGATATCCAGCGCCAGCCGCTCGGCATCGACGATCGGCCGGGCGCCAAGCCCATCCAGATCACCAATGGGCGAATCGAGTTCGACCGGGTGACGTTCCACTATGGCAGCCATCCCCTGCCGCTCTACAATGATTTCTCGGTCACGATAGAGGCCGGCGAGCGGGTCGGGCTGGTCGGCCATTCGGGCTCGGGCAAGACGACATTCGTCAAGCTCATACAGCGGCTCTACGACCTGAGCTCGGGCCGCATCCTGATCGACGGCCAGGATATCGCCCAAGTCACCCAGGCGTCGCTGCGCCAGCAGATCGCCATCGTGCAGCAGGAGCCGGTGCTGTTCCACCGGTCACTGGCCGAGAACATCGCCTATGCGCGGCCCGGCGCCTCGCAGGTCGAGATCGAGGAAGCGGCGAGGCTCGCCAGCGCCCACGATTTCATCGTGAGCCTGCCGAAGGGCTACGGCACGCTTGTCGGCGAGCGCGGGGTGAAGCTGTCAGGCGGCGAGCGCCAGCGCGTCGCCATCGCACGGGCGTTTCTGGCGGATGCGCCGATCCTGATCCTGGACGAGGCCACGTCCAGCCTCGATTCGGAATCGGAGGTGCTGATCCAGCAGGCGATGGAGCGGCTGATGGTCGGACGCACGACGCTGGTCATCGCACACCGGCTGTCCACCGTGCGCGCGCTCGACCGGCTGCTGGTCTTCGATCGGGGCCGCATCGCCGAGGAGGGCGATCACGACCAACTGATCCGGCTCTCCGGCGGCATCTACCGCCGGCTGTTCGAGCGCCAGGCGCTGGAATTGACCAAGGGCATGATTTGAGAAGAGGGCGGGGCGGCGATAGCTGTCTCGCCCGTCAGCCCGCTAGCGGACTTTCTTGGCAGCGGAATCCATATGCTGCTGAACGCGGCTCGCAGCTTCCGCAAGCGGCTTTGTCTCCCCCGGATTTGCCTTGTACCTGTCATAGGCCGGAGCGACCTCTCCCGACAGCCATTTCTCGACCATACCTTGGCGTCCCTGCGAGGCGCTTTGGGGAGTGATTTCATTGTCTGGCGCGGAGGCCACAGAAACGACTCGATCCTTGATCCGCTTGGCTATCTTTATGCTCCATGGGGCTAAGAACCGCCATTTTCACTGGTCTTCGGTGGAGAGGTCGATAAGCGGCGACAGCTCCGTGCGCTCTTCCCAGCACGCCTCCTTGAAGCGACGATGATAGGCATCGATATCCGCGGTGGACGATCGAGCCATAGCTTTGGCCTTTTCAAAATCATCGGCCCGCATGACCGAAACCAAATAGACCCCGTCTGCCTGGTAGTCCAGGAAAGCTGCCTCCAAGGAGACACCCTCCCGTTTCATCGTTTCGCGGGCTTCGTTGGCGCGCTTGTTTATCTCGGCGGCCCAATCATCCACCTGCTCGCGAGTTCCGTCCTTGAGTTTTATCTTGATGCAGCGCGTCCGCATGATGAAACCTTCGTCTTCCGCAGGTGGGGGCGCTCACTACCGCTCCGCGCCGGAGTCGCCGATTGTATAGATCAATGTAGCACGACACCGCGCGCTCGCCTGGCATCCCCTAGTCTTGCCAAGGCCATATCCTTCGGCTAACCCCGCAAACCATGACTGTCACAGTTCGTTTCGCCCCGTCGCCGACGGGCCACATCCATATCGGCAACGCCCGCACCGCGCTGTTCAACTGGCTCTTCGCCATGAAGCATGGCGGGCGCTTCATCCAGCGCTTCGACGACACCGATTTTGCGCGCTCCCGGCAGGAATATGCCGACGCGATCCTCTACGACCTGCACTGGCTGGGCATCTTTCCCGACGCCATCCGCTACCAGTCGCGGCGCATCGAAAACTATGACGCCGCGGTCGAGAGGCTGAAGGAAGCGGGTGTGCTCTATGCCTGCTACGAGACGCCGGAAGAACTCGACCTGCGCCGTAAGGTACGGCGCACGCGCGGCCTGCCGCCGGTCTACGGCCGCGAAGCGCTGAAACTCACCGCCGACGAGAAGGCGGCTTTCGAGGCGGATGGCCGCCGGCCGCACTGGCGTTTCCTGTTGCCCAACTTCGATACCGACCCGTTCGAGCCGCAGCGCACCGATATCGTCTGGACAGACGTGGTGCGCGGCGAAGAAACCGTCGATCTCGCTTCGCTGTCCGACCCTGTCCTGGTCCGGGAGGACGGCACCTATCTCTACACGCTGCCTTCGGTCGTCGACGACATCGACATGGAAGTCACCCATGTCATCCGCGGCGACGATCATGTCACCAACACCGGCGTGCAGATCGCGCTGTTTAAGGCGCTGGGCGCCGAGCCGCCGGCTTTCGGCCACCATAACCTGTTGACCACCAGTTCGGGCGAGGGCCTGTCGAAGCGCAGCGGTGCGCTGTCTATCGCCGGCTTGCGCGAATCCGGGCTGGAGCCGATGGCGGTGGTCTCGCTCGCCGTGCTGATCGGCACGTCGGAGAATGTCTCGGCCGTCGCCAGCATGGCGGAACTCGCCGAGCGCTTCGATCCGGCGGCAACCTCGAAATCGGCGTCCAAGTTCGATCCGGACGAACTGATCGTGCTCAATCGCGCGCTGCTCCATGAAACGCCGTTTTCGGAGGTGCAGGACCGGCTTTCCGCGCTCGGCATTTCCGGTGAAAAGGCCGAACCGTTCTGGCTCGCCGTGCGCGGCAATGTGGAAAAGCTCTCGGATTCCGTGGCTTGGTGGAAGGTCCTCAAATCTGGCCCGCAGGAGCCCGCCGAGCTTTCCGACGAGGATAAGGACTATGTCCGCGCGGCATTCGATATCCTGCCGGAAGAGCCATGGGACGCATCGACCTGGAAGGCATGGACCGATGCGGTGAGGAAGGAAACGGGACGCAAGGGCAAGGCGCTGTTCATGCCGTTGCGTCTTGCGCTCACCGGGCTTGCGGCCGGTCCGGAGCTCGCAGATCTATTGCCGCTTCTGGGTCGGGAAGGAACCTTGGCCCGACAACCCTGACCTTGCGGTCTGCATCGGGTTCGACCGCGACAGCTTCCGGCTTGGTTTCGACGTCCGCAGTCTTCGGGGCAGGAGCCTCCGGCTTCGGTTCGAACGGCGTGACGAACGATCCGCTTTCGGCCGGAGCTTCGTCGCCCGCAGGCGGTTTGCCGGCTAGCACCTCGAAATCCCTTGCGGGATTGCAGCCGCAGCCTTTCGGGCGCGGAGCATCAACGCTCTTGTAGAGGTAGGCCGACGGCAGCTCCGAATAGCGGGTTCCCGTCACGGTCGATATCATCGCTGCGGAATCCTCGGCTCCGGGCGCAAGAACCCGCTTCGGTTCGGCTTCATGGAAGAAGACTTGCATCTCGGTTCCCGGGCAGCGCGCATCGCAGCTCTTCTGGTCGCGCTCAAAATCGGCGAGCGAGGCCGCATAGGACATCGGGAAGAAATAACCGTCGCAGGTGCGCACGCAAGTTGTCCGGTAGCTTCTACCCAGTTCCTGCAGATCCTGCCCGTCGCCATCGATCACCCGGCGGATGCGCCCTTCGAGATCCTCGTCGAGAGGCTGCATGGGCTCAAAACCGGTCACCCGGTCTGGTGTGTCCTCCCCGTCGTCGATTGGCGGCGGCAGGCGCCGCTCTGCAACCGCATCGCCGCGGCAGCCATTGGCGTCCAGCGATGCAAGCAGGCGCGTCCGCGATTTGGCGCTGCCGATACCGGCCAATTGGCTGCGCTTGCGCTGCAGCGCCTCGAGGTTGATCGCCATCTTCTCGATCGTCGCATTCAGCGCAGCGCATTGCTTGACCCCGTTGCCGAGCAGCGAAAAACCGCATCTTTGGCCGCGCGCCTGGCGCCGCGCCTTGATCAGTTCGTCGCGCTGCCGGGCGATGGCGTCGTCATATTTTTGGAGCGCGGCCGACCCGCCTGGATTTGCCGCCGCGGCAAGCTCGGCTTCGAGCTGTCGGCAGAGCCGGCTGTCGGCGAAAGCCGGCGCGGCGGTCGCAACGGTGAGCACGACAGCTCCCAGCGCAAAGGCTCGTCTCAGCGTTCGCCTGCCCGCCGCCATCCGTGCCGACCCCCCACATTGCCGGTTCGCCATCACGCGAATCCCTATGCGGAAGGTTTAGCTGTTTCTTCGGCGTCTGGCCATTTGGGGTCTGGTGCTCAAGCCGTCCTTAGCGTCGCGACGGCCTTCTGCGAGGCCTCCACCACGGCCAGCGCCGTCATGTTGACGACGCCGCGCGAGGTCACCGACGGCGTCAGGATGTGCGCCGGCTTGTCCGTGCCGAGCAGAATCGGCCCGACATGCAGCGCGTCCATCATCTGCTTGACCGTGGTGAGCGCAATATTGGCCGAATCGAGGTTCGGGAACACCAGCAGATTGGCCTCGCCTTTAAGGGCCGAATGCGGGAAGACCCGCTGCCGCAATATCTCCGACAGCGCCGAATCGGCATGCATTTCGCCATCGCTCTGCAGGTCGGGGGCGATCCTCTTCAGGATCTCCGCCGCCTCCCGCATCTTCAGCGCGCTCGGCGAATCGCGCGAGCCGAAATTCGAATGCGACAGCAGCGCCGCCTTCGGCTCGATGCCGAAGCGGCTGATTTCCTCGGCCGCCAGCACCGTCATTTCGGCGATCTCCCCCGCCGTCGGATCCACGCTCACATAGGTATCGGTGAAGAAGGTGGCGCCGCGCGTCGAGATAAGCATCGAAAGCGCTGAGAGATCGCGATCGCGGACGCCTTCGCGAGGTCCGATGATCAGCGAGACATAACGCAGATGGCGCTCAAACCGGCCTTCGAGCCCGCAGATCATCGCATGCGCGTCGCCCCGCTTCAGCGCCAGCGCTGCTATCACGGTGGTGTTCGTGCGCACCAGGGTGCGTGCGGCTTCCTGCGTCACCCCGCGGCGGCCGCCCAATTCGATCAGGAGGTCGACATAATGGCGGTAGCGCGGGTCGTCCTCGGGGTTGACCAGTTCGAAATCCGTTCCCGACCTGATGCGCAGTCCGTAGCGCTTCAGCCGCACGTCGACGACGTGCGGCCGCCCGATCAGGATAGGCTCGGCGATGCCTTCCTCGATCACCACCTGGGCGGCGCGAAGGACCCGCTCGTCCTCGCCGTCGGCATAGATGACCCGCTTCGACGCCGCGGTCTTGGCCGTCGAGAACACCGGCTTCATCACCAGGCCGGAGCGGAAGACGAAGCGGTTGAGCCGGTCGATATAGGCAGGGAAATCGGTGATCGGCCGCGTGGCGACGCCGGTCTCGCACGCCGCCTTGGCAACCGCCGGCGCAATCCTGAGGATCAGCCGGGGGTCGAAAGGCGAGGGGATCAGGAAATCCGGGCCGAAGGTCGGCGTCTCGCCCGAATAGGCGCGGGCGGCGACATCGGACGGTTCTTCGCGCGCCAACGATGCGATGGCCCGCACCGCCGCCATCTTCATAGGCTCGTTTATGGCGCTCGCGCCGCAATCCAGCGCTCCACGGAAGATGTAGGGAAAGCAGAGTACGTTGTTGACCTGGTTGGGAAAATCAGAACGCCCGGTGCAGATCATCGCGTCCGGCCGCGCCGCGCGAGCCTCCTCCGGCATGATCTCGGGGTTCGGATTGGCGAGCGCCAGGATCAGCGGCTTTTCCGCCATGTGCTTCAGCAGTTCGGGCTTCAGCACGCCGGCAGCCGACAGGCCGAGGAACACGTCGGCCCCGGTAATCACGTCGGCCAGCGTGCGCGCCTCGGTGTCCTTCACATAAGGGTCTTTCCAGCGGTCCATCTCGTCCAGCCGGCCCTTGTAGGCGACGCCGAAACGGTCCGTGATCCAGATGTTTTCGACCTTCGCGCCCATCGAGACCAGCAAGTTGAGGCAGGCGAGCGCCGCCGCGCCCGCGCCCGAGGTGACGATCTTGATGTCCTCGATTTTCTTGCCGGCGAATTCCAGCCCGTTGAGCACCGCGGCCGCCACGATGATCGCCGTGCCGTGCTGGTCGTCATGGAAGACCGGGATCTTCATCCGCGCCTTGAGCTGCTCCTCCACCTCGAAGCATTCCGGCGCCTTGATGTCCTCCAGATTGATGCCGCCGAAGGTCGGCTCCAGCGCGGCCACCGTCTCGACCATGCGCTCGATCTCCGGCGCGTCGATCTCGATGTCGAAGACGTCGATGCCGGCGAACTTCTTGAACAGGACCGCCTTGCCCTCCATCACCGGCTTGGAGGCGAGCGGGCCGATATTGCCGAGGCCGAGCACAGCCGAGCCGTTGGAGATCACCGCCACCAGATTGGCGCGCGCCGTGTAGTCGGCGGCTGTCGCCGGATCGTCCCTGATCGCAAGGCAGGGGGCGGCGACGCCCGGCGAATAGGCCAGCGCCAGGTCGCGCTGGTTTCCCAGCGGTTTGGTCGCCTGGATCTCCAATTTGCCAGGAGTCGGGTGTTTGTGAAAAAAAAGTGCGGCGTCTTCCAGGTCCGAACGGGCCAGATCGTTGTTATCGCTGTTCATTTTTCGTGCCGCCATTCTCGCCCAGGCCGGTTTTATCCCCGCCGAGGCGGAAAAATGCAATGAAATCAGAATGCGCTGACATAAAGCCCGCCGTCGACCGGAATGTTCTGTCCGGTCAGGTAGCCGGCATGGACGGAGCACAAAAACGCGCAGATCTGGCCGAATTCCTCCTGCGTTCCCAAGCGCTTGGCCGGAATGCCGGCCGAGGCTTTAGCCTTGCGGGCGGCGGCCGCCGCCGGCTCCTCCGGTGTGCCGATTTCGTGCGCAGGACGCAATCTGTCGGTGTCAAGTTTTCCCGGCAACATGTTGTTTATCGTGACGTTTTTGTCTGCCACCGTACGCGCGACGCCGGCCAGGAACGAGGTCAGGCCAGCCCGTGCGCCCGATGAAAGATCAAGGCCGGCGATCGGCACATAGACAGAAAGCGATGTGATGTTGACGATGCGGCCGAAACCGCGCGCCGCCATGCCGTCGAGCACCGCCTGGATCAGTTCTATCGGCGCGATCATGTTGTTGGTCACGCCCCTGACGATCGCCTCGCGGTCGAGTTCGCGAAAGTCGCGGAAGGGCGGGCCGCCATTGTTGTTGACCAAAATGTCCGGCTCCGGGCAGGCGGCGAGTAGCGCCTGCTGGACGGCCGGATCGGCAATATCCCCAACGATTTCAGTAACTTGCACGCCGAAACGCTCGCGAATCTCCGCGGCCGTTTTTGCCAAAGTCTCGGCATCGCGACCGTTGACGACGAGTTCGCAGCCCGCTTCGGCCAGCGCCATGGCGCAACCCTTGCCGAGGCCGCGGCTCGATGCGCAGACGATGGCCTTTTTTCCTCGAATGCCGAGATCCATGAGACGATTCCTTGATTTCCCAACTGGCGGCCAACCTATCGTGAGGGCCGGGCCGATCGCAACCGTCATACGCCTGTTGCATGAATCGCGGCATAGGCGGGCCGAGATAAACGGTTAGAAATCCGATGTCCGGCGAAAACCCCCGCAGCTTCCGCACGCTTTTCATTTCCGACATCCATCTCGGTTCGAAAGCGGCCAAGGCCGAATTCCTAATAGACTTTCTCCGCTGGCATGAAGCCGAGACCATCTATCTGGTCGGCGATATCGTCGACGGCTGGCGGCTCCGCCGCTCATGGCACTGGCCGCAACTCCACAATGATGTCGTCCAGAAGCTGCTGCGCCAGGCCCGCAAGGGCGTGCAGATCACCTACATCGCCGGAAATCACGACGAATTCCTGCGCATGTTCCAGGGCGTGCATTTCGGCGGCATCGTGGTGGCGGATCGGGCTATCCATGAAAGCGCCGACGGCAAGAAATACCTCGTCATCCATGGCGACCAGTTCGATACCGTGGTGCACAACGTGCGCTGGCTCGCTTATCTCGGCGACAAGGCTTACGACGCCGCGATCATGGTCAACCGGGTCGTCGCCCGCTTCAGGCGGCTGTTCGGCATGCCTTACTGGTCGTTTTCGTCCTGGGCCAAGGTCAAGGTCAAGAAGGCGGTCAATTTCATCGGCGCGTTCCAGGAGGTGCTGACGGAGGAGGCGCGCCGCTCGGAGGTCGATGGCGTCATCTGCGGCCACATACACCACGCGGTCATCGAACAGTTCGACGACATCCGATATATCAACACCGGCGACTGGGTGGAAAGCTGCACGGCGGTGGTCGAGCATTTCGACGGAAGCATGGAAATCCTGCACTGGCCGCAGACGCGCGCCGCAGTCCGCGCCGGCGATGCCGGTTTCGTGCCGGTCGTTATCGACAGCGAGACCGTCAAGGCAGCCTGATCCACCATCGGCGGGTTCAATCGATTGGTCCAGGCGGTTCTCTGGCATGGACGGCCATGCTAAGGCGCGCATGATGCGGCGGGGGCTCCTTCGTCTGAGTCGCGCCCGCCGGACTTTCCCGCTTATGTCTCTTCCGCCGCTTTCCCCAGAGCAACAGATCAAGCCGCGCCGCTTCGAACTGCGCATCAGCCTGATCTTCGCAGCCCTGTTCATTCCGCTCGGCGTTCATCTGCCGTATTTCCCGCTCTGGCTCGAGGCAAAAGGGTTCGACGCCGCACAGATCGCCATCATTTTGTCCGCGCCGATGTTTTTGCGCGTCGTCACCACGCCCTTCATCACGGCATTGGCGGACGAGGCCAAGGATCGCGCCAATGTGCTGATCGCGCTGGTTGCGGCCGCACTTGTGCTTTCGGCCGGCTATTTCCTCGAGCCAACCTATGTCGTCGTGCTTGGCGTGTCGCTGGCGCTCGCGGTGGTGTGGACGCCGCATTCGCCGCTTGCCGATTCACTGGCGCTTTCCGGGGTCCGTCGCTTCCGGTCCAACTATGCCAATATGCGCATCTGGGGATCAGTTGCCTTTCTCTGCGCCAATCTCGGCGGCGGTTTTGTCCTCGCCATAACCAGCGCCGACGCGGTCCCGGCGATGATCTCGATCGGCCTTTGTGGAACGCTGCTGGCGGCGCTCTTTGCGCCCCGGCTGGGCCGGCCGCGCCGCGCCTCGCCATTGTCGGCGGCCGATCTGCAGGATTCGGCGCCCAAGCTGCTTAACCGCTATTTCCTGCTGTTCGTGGCCGGAGCCGGCGTCATCAATGCCAGCCATGGCTTTCTCTTCACCTTCGTGTCGATCTACTGGAAGTCGATCGGCCTCGGGGACACCCTCATCGGGCTGCTGTGGGCCTGGGCGGTGGTCGCCGAGGTCTGCATGTTCCTGGTCTTCACCCGCGTTTTCGGCAAGGTTTCCGCTCCGGTGCTGCTCGTCGCGGCGGGCCTTGCCGCGGTCGTTCGCTGGATTGCCTACCCGCTGATCTGGCCGCTCGGCTTCGGCGTCGCCGGCTTTTTCGTGGTCCAGACGCTGCATGCGGTTTCAACCGGCCTCATCCTGATAGGCGTTCAGAAGCTGATCGCCGAAACGGTGGCGGAGGAACGCACGGGCGCTGCGCAGGGCATCGCCTTCTTCGCCAATGGCTTTTCCATGGCCGCGGCCACTCTGCTATCCGGCCCGCTCTACGCCGCCTTCGGTGTCGGCGGCTTCTTCCCGATGGCCGTCTTCGCGCTCGCGGGAACCGGACTGATCATGCTGGCGGCCCGCTCAGCCCCAGAGCGCCTGCTCGGGCGGTGAAACGATCGACCCCTCATAGACCAGTCCCGGCGAGCGGTCGCGTGCGAGAAGCAGCGGCCCGTCGAGATCGACGAAATCGGCGTCCTGCGCCAGGAGCACGGCCGGCGCCATCGCCAGCGACGTGCCGACCATGCAGCCGACCATGATGGACAGGCCGAGTTCGCGGGCGCGGTCGCGCAGCAGCATGGCTGCGGTCAGGCCGCCCGCCTTGTCGAGCTTGATGTTCACCGCGTCGTAGAAGTCTGTCAGCTTTTCGAGATCGGCGGCCTCGTGGACGCTCTCGTCGGCGCAGATCGGCACCGCATGCTTGCTGCGGCGCAGGATCTCATCTCGTCCGGCGGGCAGCGGCTGCTCGATCAGCGCTATGCCCAACTCGGCGGCGGCGGCAAGGTTCGCCTCGATATTGTCGTCGGTCCAGCCTTCATTGGCGTCGAGAATGATCTTGCTGTGGGGAGCGGCGGTCACCACCGCGCGGATGCGCTCTATGTCGTTCTCGCCGCCGATCTTCACCTTGAGCAGCGGCCGCGCCGCATTGGCCGCAGCCTGCGTCGCCATGGCCTCCGGCGTGCCGAGCGACAGTGTGAACGCCGTCTCGACCGGGCGTGGCGCGATGGCCGAGATTTGAGCATGCACAGGCTTGCCCGACATCTTCGCTTCGAGATCCCACAACGCGCAATCGAGTGCGTTGCGGGCGGCACCAGCCGGCATCGCCCGGAGCAATCCGCCGCGATCCATGCCGCTGGCAATCTTTCCGCGGACGCCCTCGATAGCCACGATCACGCTCTCCATGGTCTCGCCATAGCGCCGGTAGGGCACGCATTCGCCGCGGCCCGAAAAGCCGTCCTCGCTGATCGTGCAGCAGATCACTTCGGCCTTGGTCTTCGAGCCGCGCGAAATGGTAAACGTGCCGGCGATCGGAAACTGTTCGGATTCGACGAAAAGGTCACGTTTCATATATTTCTGCTCCGGATCAGGGGCTAAGTGTTTGACCCTAAATGACAGAACCCGCTCGTAGGGCTAATACAGGGGCGCATGTTGATCAACGCCACCAAGGAATCAAGCGGCGCCCAAGCCGATAATTCCCGTCCCCGCATCGCGGAGACGGAGCAAGACGGCGTGCTCCATTGTGAGCTGTCTGGCGCATGGACGACCCGCACAGTGGCCCTCGTCGACGCGGAAATGCGCAAGATCGAACGGAAAACGCGAGGCCGCGCCATGGTTCTCGACCTGTCGAAGGTCGAGAAGCTGGATACCGCGGGCGCGTGGCTGATCGATCGGCTGATGACCTCACTCGCCCAGAATGGCGTCGAGGCCAGCGTTCGCGGCCAGAGTGAGGTCGCCTCGGTGCTGCTCGAGGCGGTGAGCGACGCTTCGCACAGGGAGCAGGATGTAACGCCGCCCAGGCTGCCGAACATCGTCATTCGCCTGCTGGAACTGCTCGGCCGCGCCGTCTATGCCGGCCGCGACGATTTTCTGGCTTCGATGGGCATTCTCGGCGCCACCATTCGCGGCGGGCAGATGAAGCTCGGGCGCGGGCACAGCGTCAATCCCGCCGCCATCTTCAACCAGATCGACCGGATGGGCGTCGGGGCCATTCCGGTTGTGGTGCTGATGTCGGCCATTGTCGGCGCGATCGTCGCGCAGCAGGGCGCACTGCAATTGCGCTATTTCGGCGCGGACATCTTCGTCGTCGATCTGGTCGGTATCCTGGTGCTGCGCGAACTCGGCGTGCTGATGACCGCGATTATGATCGCTGGCCGCTCCGGCAGCGCCATCACAGCCGAGATCGGCTCGATGAAGATGCGCGAGGAAGTCGATGCGCTGACGGTCATCGGGCTCAATCCGGTCGGCGTTCTGGTGTTTCCGCGGCTTGTCGCTCTGGTCATAGCGTTGCCGTGCCTTACGGTCGCAGCCAATTTCGCGGCGCTGGGCGGCGCTATCGTGGTTTCCTGGTTCTATTCCGACATTGCGCCGGCCGCCTTCATCGACCGCCTGCGCAGCGCCATCGACGTCAGCACCATCGCTGTCGGATTGATAAAGGCGCCGTTCATGGCGATGGTCATTGGCGTTCTGGCTGCCGTCGAGGGCCTGCAGGTCGGCGGCAGCGCCGAGTCGCTCGGCCGCCACGTCACCGCTTCGGTGGTCAAGTCGATCTTCGTCGTCGTCATTCTGGACGGCATGTTCGCAATATTCTTCGCTGCGATCGATTTTTAGGGTGGCCATGAGCGACCATGCCGAACTTGCCGCCGAACCGAACGCCCGCACCGAAGGCGATGGCGACATCGTGCTCTCGGTGCGCGACATCACCGTGGGATTCGACGACAAAATCGTCCTCGACAAACTCTCGCTCGACATCAGGCGCGGCGAAATACTTGGGTTTGTCGGTGCCTCGGGTTCGGGCAAGTCGGTGCTGCTGCGTGCCATTCTCGGCCTCACCAAAAAGCGCTCTGGCACGATCCATCTGTTTGGCGTCGACGTGGACAAGGCGAGCGAAGCCGAACGCATGAGGCTCGACATGCGCCTCGGAGTCCTGTTCCAGCATGGCGCGCTGTTTTCAGCGCTGACCGTGCAGGAGAACGTGCAGGTTCCGATGCGGGAATATCTCGACCTGCCCAAGAAGCTGATGGATGAACTGGCTCTCCTGAAGATCGAACTTGTCGGCCTGCCGCGCGATGCCGCCATGAAATTCCCGTCGGAGCTTTCGGGCGGCATGATCAAGCGCGCCGCGCTGGCGCGGGCGCTGGCGCTTGATCCCGACATCGTTTTCCTCGACGAACCGACCTCCGGCCTCGATCCGATCGGCGCCGCCGAGTTCGACGAACTGGTCGCAAAGCTGCGCGACACGATGGGGCTGACCGTCTACATGGTCACCCACGATCTCGACAGCCTGTTCTCGGTGTGCGACCGGGTTGCGGTTCTCGGCAAAAAGAAGGTGCTGGTCCAGGGGACCATTGAAGATATGCTGGCAAGCGAGGAACCGTGGGTGAAATCCTACTTTCGCGGCAAGCGGGCGCGGCAACTCGATCTTGCCGCCAGGGAATAGAAATCAGAACGGCCGATGGAAACCAAAGCAAATTACGTCATTGTCGGAATTTTCACGCTCGCGGCCATCGTCGCGGCGTTCGCCTTCGTCTATTGGACCGCAGCGATCGGCGACCGTGGCGAAACGGTCGAACTGCGTGTGCGCATTCCGGGCTCCGCGTCCGGACTGGGCAGCGGCAGCGCAGTGCTGTTCAACGGCGTCAGGGTCGGTGACGTGCGGCGGGTCTATATCGACGTGCTCAATCCCAGCGTCGCCATTGCTGATACCGAGGTCGACCGGTTGACGCCGATCACAAGATCGACCCAGGCCGTTATCGGCATCGCCGGCCTCACCGGCCAGGCCAATATCGAGATGAGGGGCGCCGACCTGCAGGAGCCGAACCTGCTCGACGAGGCGGAGGCAGCCGGCACTGTGGCGGAGATCACTGCCGATCCATCGGCCGTCACGAACTTGCTTCAAACCGCCCAGGACATTTTCAAGCGCGCCGACACAGTGCTCTCCGAACTCGAGGGCTTTACCCGCGACGTGCGCGGTCCATTGACGAAGACTGTCGAGAACACCCGCACATTCTCGGACGCACTGGCGCGCAATGCCGACGGCGTCGACAAATTCCTGGAAAGCGTCTCCAAGCTTTCCGAGGAGTTGGCAGGCGTTTCCGGCAAACTCGACGGCACGCTGCAGGCCGCCGAGGATCTCCTGAATTCCGTGGACCGGGAAAAAGTCACCCAGATCGTCGCCAATGTCGACACCTTCACCAAGAATCTGAGCGAAACCAGCACGCAGTTCGACGCGGTTGTGAAGCGAGTGGACAAGGCGGTCGGCACGATCGATCAATTTGCCGAGAGAGGCAGCGAGGCATTGGCCAAGGCCGACGGCATTCTCGAAGCGGTCGATCCGGCAAAGGTCCGCACCTCTCTGTCCAACATCGATATCGCGAGCCGCGACGCCCGGACTGCCGCCGCCGACGTCGCCAAAGTCACCGACAAATTCGGCAGACGGGCCGACGACATCGACCGGATGATCAGCGACGCCAGGCAACTGACCGGCCGTCTGAACGATGCTTCGGTGCGTGTGGACGGCATTCTGGTGAAGGTCGACAAACTCCTCGGCTCGGGTGAGGCAGAGGGGCTGATGGTCGATGCGAGCGAGACGCTGAAGGCGTTCCGCCAGGTCGCCGAAACGCTGAATTCCAGGCTGGGCACGATCACCGACGGGCTTGCACGTTTCTCCGGCCAGGGTCTGCGCGAAGTCGAGGCGCTGGTGCAGGACGGCCGCCGTTCGATCACCAGGATCGAGCAGGCGATCACCGATCTCGAACGCAATCCGCAGCGTATCATCACCGGCGGCGAGGGGACTGTCCGCCAGTATGACGGAAGGGCGCGGCGTTGACTTCGCAGACGGCGCGCAGCAAGAAAGAATCGGTTATCCGGGGGTTGCGACAGATTTAAGCTTGGCCCCGAAAAGTTGCAGACTTTTCGGGGATAGTTAAACGGTGGGACGGGTAGAGGGTGAGGTCAAATCAGTTCATTGCCGGGGCGGCGGCGGCTTTCCTGCTGTCGGGCTGCGCGCTCTTGCCGGGGGGCGCGCCGGCGCCCCTCGACACGTTCGAACTGTCGGCGCCGCAACTGCAGTCCAAGTCCAGGCGCAGCCGCATCCAGATTCTCGTGGCCGAACCCTCTGCGCTGAAAGCGCTTGACGGCCAGAACATCGTCATCAAGCCGTCTCCCGCTAGCATCCAGTTCCTCAGGGGCGCGCAATGGGCCGACCGATTGCCGCGCATCGTGCAGGCGCGGCTCGCCGAGACGTTCCAGCGCTCGGGCGGCTTTGGCGGTGTCGGCAAGCCGGGCGAGGGGCTGGCGATCGACTATCAGATTATCGCCGAGATCCGCGCCTTCGAGGTGCGCGTAGACGGCGGTGGCCGCGCCAATGTCGAGATCTTCGTGAAATTGCTGAACGACCGCAACGGCACGGTTCGCGCCTCCCGCAATTTCGAGGCCAGCGCTCCGCTTCCGGCCAACGGTAACGAGGCCTACGTTGCCGCGCTTGACCAGGCCTTCGGCTCGGTGGCGGCTGAAATCCTGGAATGGACGGACTCGCAAATCTGACCGGGTGGTGGTATCCAAACAAAAAGGGCGGGAATTTCCCGCCCTTTTCGTTTCGGCTTATGCAAGCCGCTACCTCAACCTGCCGCCTGCATGCGCAAGCATGGTGTAGACCTTGCCCGTATCCGAGGTGAGGTAGGTTTGCGCGATGACGTTGTCGCGGTCGTTGCGCGAGACGTCTTTCAGAAGCTTCTCGAAATCGTCGCAATAGCGGTCGACCGCCGCGCGGAATTCGCCTTCCGTCTGGTACTTGCGGCGGATCTCGTCAAACGTCTGCTGGCCTTTCAGCGTGTAGAGCCGGCGCGTGAACACATCGCGTTCGCCGCGCCTGTAGCGATCCCACAGCTCGATCGACGCCTCGTGGTCGATCGCACGCGCAATGTCGACCGACAGCGAGTTCAGCGATTCCACGACATGAGCGGGCGAGCGCGGATTGGTGGCGCCGCGCGGGGCAGTCTCTACCACGGCTGTCTGCGCGGCGTCCTCACGCGAAGCTCCGCTAAGCAGGTCGCGCACCCAGCCGCCGGGCTGCGTCGCACGGCCGTTTTCGCGCGGCCTCTGCGCGTCCGCCGGGCGCTCCGGCGCCTGTGCCGGAGCGGCGCGGCGCGGCGGTTCAGGGGCACGCGGCGCGGGCGTCTGCGGAACGGGACGCTGCGCCTGGCGGGGTTCTGAAACGTCGACCGTGCGGCCGGATTTCGCAACGATATCCGACAGTTCCTTGAGCGCGTTGATCTGCTCCGTCACGGCGCGGCGGATAGCCGTCGTCGATTGCTTGGCTTCCTCGGGCATGTCGAGCACTCCGCGCTTCAGCTCTGCGCGGGTAGACTCCAGATCCTGCCGGATCGAGCCGGCGGTGCGCCGCATGTCCTCGGTCGCCTCGGCGAAACGCTTGGTCGCCGATTCCACCACCTCGGAGATGGCGGAGCGGATCTTGTCGGTCGAGGCGAGGGTGCGGTCCTCGGCCTTTTCCAGCGCCTTGCCGACCAGATCCTCGAAGGACTGCATGATACGCTCCAGGTCTTCCGACTTCTTGACCAGTCCGACGGCCAGATCCTCGAGCGAGGACTGTCTCTCCAGCGTATGCTCCAGGTTGCTCTGAGCCGAGCTCAACAGCTCCGACGCGCCGGCCAGAAGGCGGCTGTGCTCGTCGAACTTGGTGGCGATCGAAGCAACTTCCTTCAGCGTGTTGGAAGACAGCTCGGTCAGGCGCGACGTGTTGGAATCGACGAGCCTTGCGGAACTTGCAAAGGTCATCGCAGCCTTTTCGGTGGTCGCGGCGAAGCTCTGCGTGCTGCCGGTCAGGCGTTCGTCGACGGCCGCCAGATTGCCTGCTGCCGCGTCGATCAGCGCCCCGAGCTGTGCGCTCGAATCGGTGAGCTTTCCGATCAGGCTGTTTACGCCGTCGGCGAGCGTCGAGCGTGCGCCCTCGACCGCCGATAGGGTCTCTGCCGTGCGGTTGGCGAGCGCATCGACCAGAGACGCGTTCGACGCGCGCAGGCGTTCGGCGGCCTGTTCCGTCACCTGCTCGAGGCTCTTCTGCAGCTCGCTGCCGCCTTCGGCCAGGCGGTCGGCGAGCGGCCGGCCGGCTTCGTCGAGAATGCGGGTGATCTCGGCTGACCGTTCCGCCAGCATCGAGTTCAGTTCGCGTGTGTTGGCGCCGATGGTGCGTGCCGCGTCGTTCGTGCTCTGGCCGATATGCTGGCCTACGGCGGTGAACGTCTCGGCGATCACATTGGCGCGCGACACAAGCTGCGTCTCCGCCTGGTTGATCTGCTCGCTGAGCTTCTGGCCCATGGCCTCGGCGCTGTAGGCGAGGCGGTTTTCGACATCGGCGATATGCGTGCCGACCTTTGCGGCAGCCGCTTCGGCGCTGGAGGAAAGCCTGATCTCGGCATCCGCCACATGCTGGCCGACGCGTGCTGCGGCCGCCTCCGCGCCCTGCGCCAGCTTCTCGTCGGCGCCGGCGAGTGCTTCTTCGATGGCCTTGGCGCGTGCGTCCAACTCCTTCGAGGTCTGCAGCGCACGTGCAATGACGCGCTGTTCGGTGTTGGCGAACGCGTCGGCGATGCCGGCGGCATGCTGGCCGATCGTCGTCGAGCTCTCGCTGATCCGGGCGGCAAGCTGCTGGTCGGCGTCGGTGAAGACGCGGCCGATCTCGATCGCCCTGCCGGCAAGCGTGTCGGCGGTTTCTCCGACACGGGCGATAAGGCGCTGGTCGGCATCCTCGAATGTGCGGACGATCTCGATCGCACGCGACCCGATGGCTTCGGAGCCTTCGGAGATACGCGCGGCGAGCTTCTGGTCGGCTTGATCGAACACACCCCCGAGTTCAGCCGCGCGGGAACCGAGCGCCTCGGCCCCTTCGGCGATCCGGGCGGCAAGTTTCTCGTCGACCGCCTCGAATATATCTCCGAGTTCGGCTGCACGTGCGGCGAGCGCTTCGGCGGATTCGCCGATGCGCGCCCCGAGCCGCTGGTCTGCGTCGTCGAAGTTGCGCAGAATGTCTCCGGCGCGGGCGGCAAGCGTGGAGGCCGTTTCCACCGCGCGTGCGACCAGCCGCTGATCGGCCTGTTCGAACGTTCGGGCGATGTCGTCGGCGCGGGCGGATAGGCTCTCGGCCGTCTCGCCGGTGCGAGCGGCGAGGCGCTGGTCGGCTTCTTCGAACACCTTGCTGATGTCGTTGGCGCGGGCCAGAAGTGCCGCGGAAGTCTGCTCGGCGCGTTCGGCGATCTGCCGGTCTGCGTCGGTGAAGGCCTTGCCGGCCTCTTCGTGCAGCGCCGCCGTGACTTCGAGAACCTTTTCCCGCAGTGCGCCGGCAACGACGACTGCGCTTTTCTCCAGAACCAGGCGCACATTGTCGACGCCGTTCGAAAGCGCTCGCTCCATCGTTCCGGTACGTTCCTCGATGATGCCGGTCTGGCGCTGGAACGCTTCCTCGATCTTCTCGATATCGGCTGCGAGCGCGTCGGAGAAGACGTTGCTCTTGCCGGCTATGGTGTCGATGTGGCCCGAAATGGCCTGATCGATCTCGCGCCGTGCGGAAGCGAGCTTTTCAATATCCTCCTCAAGCGCACGCGCAAGGGCGTCGCGGCCTTCGGCGAGCTTGCCGACATGCGCCGCCACGACCTCGTCGATGCCGGCGCGGCTCTGGGCAACCTTCTGCAGGTCGGCTTCGAGCGCCCGCGACAGGATGTTGCGGCCTTCGGCGAGCTTCTCCACCTGTCCGGCGACCAGTCCATCGATGCCGGCGCGGCTTTCGGCCAGCTTGTTCAGATCGGCTTCGAGCGCGCGCCGCAGGATGTCGCGGCCCTCGGCGAGCTTCTCCACCTGTCCGGCGACGAGCCCGTCTATGCCGGCGCGGCTTTCGGCCAGTTTGTTCAGATCGTCCTGCAGGCGGCGCGAAAGCATCTCGCGGCCTTCGACGAACCTTTGGGCATGGCCGGCCAGCAATTCGTCGACGCTGGAGAGATCCTCCTCCAGCGCCCGCTTGAGCGTTTCGCGGCCCTGCGCGAGCTTTTCCGCCTGGCCGGCGACAAGTCCGTCGATGCTGGCGAAATCGTCTTCGAGCGCCTGCGACAGCACACCGCGATCCTGCGCGATCTTCTCCATCTGCGCCTTGACCAGGCCGTCGATGCTGGCGAGGTCGGCTTCCAGCGCCTGCGAAAGGATGTTGCGCCCCTCGGCCAGCTTGCCGATGTGGCCGGCGACGATCTCGTCGATGCCCGCGCGGGTCTCGGCGACTTTCTGCAAGTCTGCTTCCAGTGCTTGCGACAGCAGGTTGCGGCCTTCCGTGATCTTCTCGACCTGGCCGGCGACCATGCCCTCGACCCTTGCGATGTCGTCTTCGAGCGCCTGCGACAGGATTTGTCTGCCTTCGGCGATCCGTTCGACCTGGTTGGCGACGAGACCGTCGATGTTGGACCGGACTTCCGAAAGCCTGTTGAGATCGGCTTCGAGCGCGCGGCGCAGGATATCGCGGCCTTCGGCCAGCTTTTCGACCTGGCCGGCGACCAAGCCGTCGATGCCCGAGCGGCTTTCCTGCAGTTTGCTGAGATCGGATTCCAGGGCGCGCGACAGGATGCTGCGGCCTTCGACCAGCTTGCCGATATGGCTGGTGACCATTTCGTCAATGCCGGCGCGGGTTTGCGCCAGTTTCTGCGAATCTTCCGTGAGCGCGCGAGCGAGGCTGTTGCGGCCTTCCGCAAGCCTCTCCAGTTGGCTTCCGAGTTCGGCGTCTATCGTGGCGCGCTGTTCGTTGATCTTGCGCAGATCCTCTTCCAGAGCACGCGAGATCATCTCGCGGCCTTCGGCCAGCTTGTGCACCTGCGCGCCCACAGCCTGATCAATATCCGCGCGGCTTTCGACGAATTTCGCCAGATCGGCATGGATCGCTTCCGCCATGCGGTCGCGACTCTCGGCAAGTCGGCGCGAATTCTCTTCGACGGCCTGTTCGATGCCGGCGCGGGCTTCGCCCAGCCGCTCGATATCGGCGTCGAACGCGCGAGACACCACATTGCCCGCCTGTTCCAGCCGCCCGGCGAAATCGCCCGCGCGCGCTTCGAGCATGGAGGAGGTCGAAGTGACGATCTCGGCCATCTCGGCGCCGATCCGCTCGCGGCCCTGTTCGATCAGGTCGGACAGGTTCTGCTTGCCGTCGCTGAAGGTGGTGGCGATGTCGCGGGCCCGCTCGACCAGTGTGTCGTTTATCTGGCGGGCGCGGGCCTCGAGCGCCGCGTTGAGCTTCTGCGTGCCGAGATCGAGCGCTTCGGCCCGGGTGTTGAATTCGCTGATCAGTCCCTGGCCTCGTTCGGCAAGTGTGCGTTCGATGCCTTGGAGGCTGGCCTCAAGGTCGGCGTTCAGCGATTTGGCCGCGCCGCCGAGCAGCGAAACCATTCCGGAGGTGCGCTCGTCCAGGAGATCGCTCAACGAGCGCGTCACTTCGTCGGAAGTCTGTGTGAGCTTGGCGATGCGCGTGTCGAGCAGGCTGGCGAATGCCTCGCCCGACGTCGAAATGCGGTCGCTGATCGTGTGCAGACGGCTGTCGAGCGAATCGAAGATCGACATGCCGCTCTCATTGATGCGGTCGATCAGCGTGTCGCCGGAATTGGAGATCGTCATCGTCAGTTGCGTCGACGCGCCAAGAATGCTGTCGCGTATGGAATCGCTTGCCGAGCCGAGCTGATCCTTCAGCGTCTCGTGCGCGCCGGCGATCGAGGCGCGGACGCGCTCCGCGTGGGTCACGACGGCTTCGCGCTCGCTGCCCAACCCGTCGACCAGCGAGCGGATGCGGGCCTCGTTCTCGGTATAGGAGCGTTCGATCTGGTTGACTTCGGTATGGACCAGCGTTTCCAGCTCGACGGCGCGCGCGAGTGTGCGCTCGATTCCTTCGCCCATCGCCGCAACTTCGCGGCGCACGGCCTGTCCGACCGTCATGACGCGGTCTTGCGCCATGTTCTCTGGCTCAGCCAGGCGGAAGGCGACTTCGGTCATGGATTGCGCGGCGAGCCGCATGTCCTGGGCGCGCCGGATCATCACCGCGAAACCCCAGAACAGGATGACCGGAACGATCGTGGCGACAGCCAGCAGGATGGCGTTCGGCGTCGCGACGAGCTGCTCGACCGAACGGATATCCAGAAGGTTCGGCGTCAACATACGGCCAAACAGCACGCCGCCGGCGATCCACAGAAGCGACAGGACCGCCACCACCCAATAGATGGCGTTGGACGAACGGCGGTTCATTCCTTGCAGAAGACTGCGGTAGTCCTTCTGGCGATCGTCATTGGCGGGCGCAAAACCGTTCGGCTGGTCGGTCCGGTTCGTCTGGCTCGGCTGGTCGCCGGCGGGACGAAACCAGGTTGCATGCGGGATGTCCTCATTTGCCGGTTCTGGGGTGGACGTCGACGCCGCGTCATTGGCGGCTGCCTGGGCGTTGCTTTCGGCGCGGCCTTCGCGCGCGAGCTCGTCGGCTGCCTGCGAAATCTGTGCTTCCAGATCCTCCATCGATGCCGCGATATCGAGATCGTCCGCTCCGGCGCTCAAGTCGAAATCAAGCGCCTCTTCAAGTTCCCTGGCAACGTCGCTGTCAAAGTTCTTGGTTGTAGTGGGTTTTTTCGCCATGCCGCCATTACCCTGTACTGATGTCGCGGAAATGCCGGATTCCCGGCTCTTTTTGCTCGCAAGCGAGGCCTATTATGGACGTTCCGTATCGTACTGGCACAGTCCGGTAAAGGAAGCTTGAATCGGCCCCGATGCGTAAAAGTTTAAACATAGGGTTAACGAAGCCACGATTCCGGCGGCTTTGCGGCGGAATTGCGAGCTCCACACATTAACGCGTTATCCACAATGATCGGAATAGGCTGCGGTCAGATCCGACGCGAACATGAATTTCAGGAATCCTGAAATGGCACTGCCCGATGCCGCCGCCATGGCGTTTTCGATGCCCGGCGGCGAAAGCTGCGGCCAGGCGCGCTCGCGCCCGGTCGATCTGGTTCATCTTGCGCGCCAGACAATGGGAGACCGGGCGCTGGAGCAGGAGGTCCTCGCTCTTTTCGTCCAGCAGGCGACACTGGTCCGCGACCAGATCGTTGCCGCCAGCACTATCGAGCGGCTTCGTCTCGCCCATGGCCTTATCGGCTCGGCGCGCGGGATCGGCGCGTTCGCCATCGCCGATTGCGCCGTCGAGATCGAACGCAGCCCCGATGACCGGCAGGTGCTCAAACGCCTGGCCGGCCTGATCGACGAAATGCGCGATTTCATCGCCGCCATCGGCCGCTGAGGCCACATTGCCCACGGCTTGATAAGGGTTGCACCACGGCGTGGCGCGTTTGCGCCGCAGTTGACTTGGCCGGCGGAGTGATTATCTCGGCTGATGATACCTCCCAGGATTTGTGATGACCAAGCTTTCCTTCGTCGCCTTTGACGGCACCCGTTTCGATGTCGATGCCGAAAACGGCTCCACCGTCATGGAAAACGCGATCCGCAACGCGGTTCCCGGCATCGAGGCCGAATGCGGCGGCGCCTGCGCCTGCGCGACATGCCACGTCTATGTCGACGAGGAATGGACCGGAGTGGTCGGCGAACCGGAAGCCATGGAAGAAGACATGCTCGATTTCGCCTACGAGGTTCAGCCCAATTCGCGGCTTTCCTGCCAGATCAAGGTGCGTGACGAGCTGGACGGGCTTGTGGTTCGCGTTCCGGAGCGGCAAGGCTAGGCGGCCGGCGGATAGACATCGCTTTTATCAAGGGGCAGGCGCATGACCACCACGACCCAGACCGACGTGCTGATCATCGGGGCAGGGCCGGTCGGTCTGTTTGCCGTGTTCGAGCTCGGCCTGTTCGACATGAAATGCCATCTGGTCGACATACTCGACCGTCCCGGCGGGCAGTGCGCCGAGCTCTATCCCGAAAAGCCGATCTACGACATTCCGGCTTTGCCCTCGGTCACGGCGCAGGGCCTCGTCGACCGGCTGATGGAGCAGATCGCGCCCTTCAAGCCGACCTTCAGCTTCAATCGCATGGTCTCCAGCCTGGAGAAGCTGGAGGACGGCGGCTTTCGCGCCACTACCGACGAGAATGAGGTGATTGAGGCCAAGGTCGTGGTGATCGCCGCCGGCGGCGGTTCCTTCCAGCCCAAGCGCCCGCCCATTCCGGGCATCGAGGCTTTTGAGGGCACGAGCGTCTTTTATTCAGTACGGCGCATGGAGGAATTTCGAGGCCACGACCTCGTCATCGTCGGCGGCGGCGACTCCGCGCTCGACTGGACGCTCAACCTGCAGCCGGTGGCAAAGAGCGTGACGCTGGTTCACCGCCGGCCGGAATTCCGCGCCGCGCCCGACAGCGTCAACAAGATGTACGCCTTGCAAGAGATGAGAGAGCTCGAGTTTCAGGTCGGCCAGGTCACTGGCCTGGCCGGCTCGGGTGGCCAGCTCACCTCGGCAACCGTCAAGGGGCCGGACGGCGACGTGGAGGTCGCCTGCACGCGCATGCTGCCGTTCTTCGGCCTGACCATGAAGCTCGGCCCGATCGCCGACTGGGGCCTCAATCTCCACGAGAACCTGATCCCCGTCGATACCGAGAAATTCGAGACCTCGGTGCCGGGCATCTTCGCCATCGGCGACATCAATTGGTATCCCGGCAAGCTGAAGCTCATCCTGTCCGGCTTCCACGAGGCGGCGCTGATGGCCCAGGCCGCCAAGCGCATCGTCAGCCCCGGCGAGCGCATCGTCTTCCAGTACACGACCTCGTCGACCAGCCTGCAGAAGAAGCTCGGCGTTGCGTGAATAGGGCTCGCTGAAGGGGTTAGCCCGGCAGGCGGCCGTCCCCGATCCGTTCGAGGCGGTACTTCAGCAGCCTGAGGATGCGGCTCTCGAAGTTCATGCCTTCGATGCGGTCGAACTCGACCTGCGCCCTGTCGTGCTTATCGAGCAATTTGGTCGTTATCGCCTTGGCTTTTGCCGCCAGGATCTGGCAGTTCTTCTGTCTGTAAAGGCCTTTCAGCGCCTCTTCCATCTCGCGGGCATGGTTCTTGGCGATGATGACATGGCTCTCCTCGTGGCGCTTGATGTCCGACGAAAGCGTGTCCCAGATCAGCCGCACATCCTGCTCTGCCTTCTTGCTGCGCCGCCATCTGGGCAGGATCACCCTGGCCTTGACCGACACATTCGCCTGCCTGATCTCGCAGGAGCCGTTCTTGCCTTCGGCATAGCCGAGGCGCGTCGTGAACTCCATCCGGGTAGCGCCCGGATGGCGTTTAAGGGAGTTCTTCAGCTGCGGGCCGCGCTTCGACAATTGCGATTCTATCTCGTCCAGCGTGCTGCCGCCGATAGAGAAATAGCTGTAGCTCTTGGACAGGCTGGCGCTTTGCGCCGGGGGTATTGCGCAAAGAAGGAGCGACAGGATGAGAAGCGTTTTCTTGTTCATGTTGCCTCACGCCACACCTTGCTTTACGGGCGTGCTCTGCGCAACGGAAAATCGACGGCCCGCGATTGGCCGCCGGCCGTTGCGGTGCATTATATCGAGGTGACGATTTGTCCGGCCACAATAGAGAGCGCGTCTATCTCAGCCTGGGCGGAAACCTCGGCGACCCGGCCCAGTCCATGGGCGCGGCGCTGCGGATCCTCGACGCCGACCCACTGACCGAAATCATTGCCGTGTCGTCGCTCTACCGCACGCCGCCCTGGGGTAAGACCGACCAGCCCGATTTCCTCAACGCCGCCGCCGAGATCGAAACGGGCCTCGCGCCGCGCGAGCTTCTCGACCTTTGCCTGGAGGCCGAGCGCAAGTTGAAACGTGTGCGCCAGGAGCGCTGGGGGCCGCGGCTTGTCGATATCGACATTCTGGTTTTCGGCGACCGGCGCATCAATGAAGCCGGGCTCGACATACCCCATCCGCGGATGCTCGAACGCGCCTTCGTGCTCGTGCCTCTGGCCGAGATCGCCCCCGATTACACGGTCGGCGGCGTCAGCCTCACCGAGCATCTCGGCAATATCGATCGCGCCGGCATCGAAAAGCTGCCTTCCGGCGGCGATTGGTGGAAGAGCTAACCGGCAAACCCGCCGCTATCGAGAAATGCCTGCTCCTCGGGCGTGGTTTGCCGTCCAAGCATCGGGTTGCGATGCGGAAACCGTCCGAAACGCTCGATGATGGCGTGGTGATCGAGTGCATATTCCAGGTATTTCTCTGCGCGCGCCCTGGTTATCTCGACTGAGAATTCCTGGTCTTCCATGTGCTCCGAGTGTTCGAACGGCAGATAAAAGAAGACCCGCATCTCCTCATCGAATTCCATGTCGAACCCGGCGTCGATGGCCTTCCTCGCAAAATGCCGGGCCAGCGGGTCGGTGGCGTACATGTGCCCGGTGCCGCGGAAACAGTTGCGCGGCAATTGGTCGAGCAGGATCATCAGCGCAAGCGCACCTTCGGCATTGTCGGCCCAGTGGTCGCACTGGCGGCGCGCTGCGGCCATATGCCGGTCCAGGAAGCGGCCGCGAAACTCCGCGTCGAACGACTCGTCCTTGAAGAACCAGCGGTCGGGACCCGCTTCACGCCAGAATGCTACGATCTCGGCCGGGCCGGCTTCACTGTCCTTCATGGGTCCACCTCATTTCGCCGTCGCCGGTTTGCCAAGCACGATCGCGGCCTCTTCGTTGAGCGCCTGGCCCGGCCGCTTCGGCTGGGTCAGTGGTGTCGGCACCGGCATGTTGCCTTTCATCAGGCCGCGGCCGGCTTTGATGCCGCCGGCAATCTGCAACTCCAGTCGCTCGGCGTCGCGGCGGCGCACATCCGCTATCACCTCGGCCGCTTCTTCCTCCTCCGCGCCGAGGTGCCGTAGCGTGCTTTCACCGAACAAGAGCGCCGATTCGAAGGTCTCGCGCATCTGGTAGTCGACGCCGGCGCGGATCAGCGCCATTGCATTGCCGCGGTCATAGGCGCGCGCCAGCACCGGAACCAGCGGAAACTCCGCCTTCATCTGCTCGGCGATCCTGACCGAGACTTCGGCCTTGTCGACGCAGATCAGAACCGCACGCGCCTTGCCGGCGCCGGCCGCGCGCAGGATGTCGAGTCTGGTGCCATCGCCATAATAGACCTTGAAGCCGAAATCGGCGGCGGCATGGATCATCTCCACGTCATTGTCGATGATCGATACGTCGATGCCGCGCAAAAGCAGCGGCTGACTGGCGATCTGACCAAACCGGCCGAACCCGATGACCAGAACGCTCCCCGTCAATCCATCGGCCACGTCGACGCCTTCCAGCGTCTGCTCGTCCGCCGGAGTGATCCGGCGCAGCACCACGATGGCCAGCGGCGTCAGCACCATCGAAATGATGATGATTGCGGTCAGCATGGCATTGGCTTGGCCGTCGATAATGCCGACCGCCAGAGCCGACGAGTAGAGCACGAAAGCGAATTCGCCGCCCTGCGCCATCACCACCGCGCGTTCCAGCGCTTCGCGATGGCCTGATTTCAGGAACCGCGCGACGAGATAAATGCCGAGCCCCTTCACGACCATGTAGGCCACGACATAGGCCGCGACCGTCATCCAGTTCGCCCACACCACAGTCAAATCGAGCGACATGCCGACCGCAAGAAAGAACAGTCCGAGCAGGACGCCGCGAAACGGCTCGATATCAGCCTCGAGCTGATGGCGGAAAGTCGATTCGGAAAGCAGCACGCCAGCCAGGAAGGCGCCCATCGCCATCGACAGGCCGCCGAGCTCCATGGCCAGCGCCGAACCGAGCACGACGAGCAGGGCGGCGGCGGTCATGACCTCGCGGGCGCGCGATTCGGCCAGTATGCGAAACAGTGGATTGAGGAGGTAGCGCCCCGCCAGCACCAGCCCGGCGATCGAGGCCAGCCCGATGCCGACGTCGATCAGGCGCTCTGCCCAGCTCATATCGGCCCCGCCGGGCGCCAGGAATGCCACCAGCGCCAGCAGCGGAACGATGGCGAGATCCTCGAGCAGCAGGATCGAGATCATGCGCTGGCCTTTGGGCGAGGCCATATCGCCCCGCTCCTCCAGCAACTGCATGACGATCGCTGTCGATGTCAGCACGAAGCCCGCGGCCGCGACGAAGGAAACGGCGACGGGAAAGCCGGTGGCCAGCCCGATGCATGTCAGCAGCAGCGCGCAAACGCCGACCTGGAGCATGCCGAGCCCGAAAATCTCGCGGCGCATGCCCCAAAGCCGCGAAGGCTCCATTTCAAGGCCGATGATGAACAGGAACATCACCACGCCGAGTTCCGCGACGTGCAAAATCGCTTCGGGATCGGAGAACAGGCCGAGCCCGAACGGCCCGATGACCAGCCCCGCCGCCAGATAGCCGAGGATCGACCCCAGTCCAAGACGCTTGAAGATCGGGACTGCGACGACGCCCGCCGCAAGCAGTGCCACGACGTGGACGAGATCGCTGCCTGCCGCTTCTGTCGCCATGCCTGTTTCCCTATCGAATGCCTGGTTCCGTCCGCCCTTAACGCAGGCGAACGCGAATGTCTTCGACAGGATATGGATTCGGCGTCGGACGGAACAGTGTTAAATGCGTTTTTGCGACCGTCGGCAGGTTCCCGCAATTGCCGCCGCCAGCCTTGAGGCCAGCCTATTCGGCGGTGATGGAGCCCACCGCGGTCGCGTCGACGCGCTTCAGGCTCATGCCGATCACCGGCACCAGTTCCTTTTCGACGCGAACCGAAACGGTGACGTTCATGGTGTTCTTGTCGGCGACGCGGGCCTGCATCACGCCCTTTAGCTGATTGCGGTTGATCGCGAGCACGACCTTGCCGCCGTCGACGACATTGCCTGAAACGATGTCGAGGCCCTTGCCCGCGGCGCCGTCCATGAATGTGCCCTTGTAGCCCTTCGCGCCCTTATGCTCGACGGTGGCGGACATCTTCTGGGTGAAGACGCCGACCCTGCACGAGCCATCGAGCGTCATGCCGAGCTTCTTGGCGGGCGTGGAGCCGTTGAAGGTGCAGTTGAATTTGGTGCCCTTGTATTTGCCGGCGACGATTTCGCCAGGTCCGCTCCAGTCGCCTTCGACGCTCTGAAAGAATTTGCGGTCGCGCTCAGCGGCTTGGGCGGAAGCGACGAAGCCTGCTGTCGCCACGGAGGCGGCAAGAACGGGCAGGATGGCGGACAGGATTACGCGTTTCATCGAGGGACACCCTGCTACAGGAACTGAAAAATCGGTAGCCCAACCATGAACAAGATTGGTTAATGCTTCGTCACCTGGCTTGATTTCCGCCCCGGCATTTCTCCATTGCGTCAGCTCTCCGGTGGCGGAGCGCCTGCCTGCTTTTTAGACGCGAAAGAGGTCAATGCCGTGAGGAAGTCGCTGATGCCGGGCCGCTTCACGGCAGTGAAGGGCAGGGGCCTGGCGGCCTCCATGGCGGCGATGCCGATGCGCGCCGTCATCATGCCGTTGACGACACCTTCGCCGAGCTTTGCCGACAAGCGGGCGGCCAGCCCCTGGCCGACGATCTGGTGAACGAAATCGTCACCGGCCGCGATCGCTCCTGTGACCGCGAGATGCGCCAGCACGCTGCGCGCCAGCCGGAAGAAGCCGAGCGTTCCCGGCCTTCCGCCGTAAAGCTCGGACAGCCGGCGTATCAGCCGGCCCGATTCGAACACGACATAAGCGATGTCGACCAGCGCGCGCGGACTAACCGCGGTGACCAGCGAGACGCGCTTGGCCGCGTCGAGGACCATGATCTTCGCCCGGGCGTCGAGCGGTGCCAGTATCTCGGTCTCTGCCAGGCGCACGAGATTCGCGCCGTCGATGATTTCGTTGCGCAACTCGGCAAGCGCTCTGCGGCCGGCCGCTGTATCCGGCTTGGCGGCGACCAGCGCAGACAAATCGTCGACCACAGCGCGGGCAGCCTTGGCATCGTCCCGCACAACCGCATCCAACGCCCGAGCGCGCAGCTTCTCCACCGACGCGAGGCGCGACAGGGCCAGCATCTCGCGAATGAGGATGATCACCAGCGCGACTGCCGCGATCACCGCCGTGCCGGCCGCCAGCCAGCCCAGCCATTCGGCGCGCTGGAAAAGCTCGCGGATCAACTGATCCGTCCACAGGCCGATGGCGAGCGAGACCAGAATGCCGAAGGCCCCCAGGAAGATAGCAGCCAATCGCGAACGCCGCTTCGGCGGGGAGGCGGGGGGCGGCACGCTTTCGGCGATATCCGGCTCGGCAAAGACGTCGATCTCGGCCGGCGTGACGATAGCCGCGTCCGGCCTGATCGCGCGCGGCTTGCGCGGTGCGTCGGCGACCGGCCGTTCGTCTCTTTGGGCGGGCTCCGGCTCGATGCGGAACGCAGCCGGTTTGCGGGGCGGCGTCATGCCAGATGATCTCCAATCAGGAACTGCAGCGCGCGGTCCAGCCTTATATGCGGCAGCGACAGGGTCACGCCCTCGGCCGTCTTTTCGAGTTTTGGCGGACGAAAGCGGACGATGCGCAGCGCCTCGTCCTGCGCTTTGCCCTCGCTTTGCTCAAAAGCCGTGTCAACTTTCGCCGGCAAGTCGCCGGGAAATATCGCGGTTTCGGTTTCGCCGTCGAAAATCTCGCCGCCGATCCGTTCGCCCTTGAGCGGGGTACCGATGATGACCGGCAGCGTCTCGCGACCCTGCTTGACGCTGCCCTCTCGGGTGGCGCGGATGGCCGCCATGGCCAGCACATCGACCGTCGCGCCCGAGAAATTGGCGCGCTTCACCGCCCGGTCCGCGATCCGCCGGACGATGGCCTGCAGCCGGTCGTGGCTCTCGTGGTGCAGGTGATCGGCCTTGGTCGCCGCCACCAGGATGCGGTCGATGCGCCGCGAGAACCAGTCGGTCAGCAAGCTGCCGCGTCCAGGCCGGAAGCAGGCGAGGATCTCCGTCAGCGCACGTTCCAGATCGGCCATCGCGCCAGGTCCGGCGTTCAGAGCCTGCATGGCGTCGATCAGCACGATCTGCCGGTCGAGCCGCGCAATGTGCTCGCGAAAGAACGGCTTGACCACATGCGTCTTGTAGGCCTCGTAGCGGCGCTCCATCATCGCGTGCAGCGAACCGCCTCGGGCGCGCTTGTCGCCGAGGCCGGGCAGGGGCGCGAAGGTCAGCGCCGGCGAGCCGTCGAGATCGCCCGGCATCAAAAAACGCCCGGGCGGCAGGGTCGACAGCGCCCGCTCGTCGAGCTTGCAGGCCTTGAGATAGGCGGCAAAGGCTTCGGCCAAGTTCCGCGCGACCATCTCGTCGGCGTCCGCCCCGGGATCCACAGTCGCGGACAGTCTGCGCCAGGCCTCGGAAAGCTCGGCCCGCACCGGCAGTTCCGTCAGTTCGAACGCCTCGCGGGAAAACTCGGCATAGCTCTTTCCCAGCAGCGGCAGGTCGAGCAGCCACTCGCCGGGATAATCGACGATGTCGACCGACAGCCGGCCGCGCGAAAACATCCGGCCCCAGCCGGACGCCGATTCGTATTCGATCGTCAGCCGCAATTCGGAGATGGCGCGCGTCGATTCCGGCCAGACCCGCGCCTTCACCAGCGCGTCGATGTGATCCTCGTACTGGAAGCGCGGCACGGCGTCGTCAGGCTGCTCTTCCAGGAAGGCCCGGGCGATGCGGCCGGATTTCTGGACCTCGAACAGCGGCAACCGGCCGCCATGGACAAGATTGTGGACGAAGGCCGAGATGAACACCGTCTTGCCGGCGCGGGAAAGCCCCGTCACCCCGACCCGGAGCGATGGCGCGAAAAGCCCGCTTGCCCGCCCCGAGAGCGTGTCGAGCGCAATCCGCGCCTCGTCGGTGAAACTGGTCAGAGACGCCAAGCGAATTCCCCGGACTGCCGATCCCCGCCATATAGGCCACGGGGCTGGCTTTTGAAATGGCGCACCGGAGGTGTCAAAGGTCGGCGGGCGTCAGGAAATTTTCCAGATAGCCGCGGCCGGGCGCTGCGTCTGTGAGGTTGCCCTCGAAGCGGATGACCGCCAGGCCCGAGGTCGGAAAGCCGGAATTCAGCGTCGCGCGCGCATTGTCGTCGCCGCTGCCGGAGACGGCCATAGCCAGATCCTCCATCATCGGATTATGCCCGATGATCAGCAGCGAACCCGCCGCGCCGTTGGCCCGGATGATCGACAGATAGCCGGCGGCGTCCTCCGAATAGAGCGCGTCCGAGAAGAGGACGCGGCCGGTGTCGGTGTTGCCGGCTATTCCCTCCAGCGTCTCTCGGGCGCGCCTGGCGTTGGAGCACAGGGTAAGGTCGGGAACGTAGCCGCAGGCGCGCATGGCGACGCCAATGGCCTCCGAGTCGGCAAGGCCCGATGCGTCGAGCGGCCGGTCGAAATCGCGCATTCCGGGCGCGGCCCAGCCGGCCTTGGCATGTCTCAGGAGAAAAAGCCTGCTGGCCAAAACGACCCCCGTTTTTGCCGCGACCGGCGGCCGATCGGCGAATGCCATGCCGGTTTAGCGGCGCCTGCCCTTTCGCGCAACACGCCGAAAGGCCAAGCCGGCCGCGGCATGGAAGCGCGCGAAGCCGGACTTTAAGTGCCACTAACAATTGCGTGACCTTCTTTACGAATGACCTTGTGCGACTTCGGGCCGGCGAATATATAGGCCCCGAAAAAAGGGGTACTGGGATGAGTCGAATGAACGCTCTCGCTGATGCCGATTACGTTCCCTCGGAAGACGAGCCGTTCATGAACGAGCGGCAGAAATCCTATTTTCGCGCCAAGCTCGTCACCTGGAAGAACGATATTTTGCGCGAAGCGCGCGAAACGCTGGAAATCCTGCAGCAGGAAAACGCCAATCACCCGGACCTCGCCGACCGCGCCTCGTCCGAGACAGACCGCGCCATCGAGCTCCGCGCCCGCGACCGCCAGCGCAAGCTGATCGCCAAGATCGATTCGGCGCTGCAGCGGATCGATGAGGGAACCTACGGCTTTTGCGAGGAAACCGGCGAGCCGATCGCGCTCAAGCGGCTGGATGCCCGTCCGATCGCCACGCTCTCCATCGAGGCTCAGGAGCGCCACGAGCGGCGCGAAAAAGTCTATCGCGACGACTGAACAAGCAAATAGCGAATAGTGAGTAGCGAATAGGGAAATTCGCTTGCAATGGCCGGTTCTCCGGCCATTTTTTATTCGCTATTCGCTACCTCTTGTGGCTCGAAAGCTCGCCAAGGAGCTTGGTCATCTCGTCGTCCAGCGATGGGACGGGCGGCCTCGCGGAATTCGTGGCCGGCTTTTCGTCGAGCGAGACTTCGAGTTCCTTTAGAAGTGCATCGTCCAGATCCTCCTGCTGCCTCACGGGCTTGAAGGATGATGGCTGCTGCGGTCGCGGCGCCGGCGTATAGCGATGCTCCTGCGGCAAGGGCGCAACGGTTGCCGCCGCCGGCATTCTCGGCGGCTCCGGTTTCGACACGGGCTGCGGCGTCGCCGCCGGCTCGCTTATGCTGCGGCCGATCGGCTGTGTTGCGGGCCGTTCCGGTGTGCGGGGCGGCGGTGGGGTTGCAGGCCGGGCGGGCGGCTGCTCGACAAGGCGCGGCCTCGGCAATTGCTGCGGCTGCGCGACCGCATCCCGGCTGCTGTCGCCGGTCAGGGCAGGGCGGCGCTGCTGGGTAAGCCTGATGTCGCGCTCCACCACGACGTCGGTCGGGCCGCCGATCAGAAGCAGATGCTCCATGTCGTCGCGGCGCACCAGCACCAGCCGCCTGTGACTGTCCACTGCCGTTGCATCCATCACCGCAAGACGGGTCTTGCGGTTGCGGCCGCCGGCGACAAATGTGCCGAAGGTGAGGCTGCGGACCATCTTGATGATGATCAGCACGATGAGCAGGAGGAGGAGCGCGGCGAACGTCCAAACGATCGCCTGGGTATATCCGGGACCCGCCAGTCCATCCAACCAGTCCTGCATCTTTTTCCCCGTATCGTTCTTGCCGCCCCAGGGCGACACTAGACCGTTGCAGCCGCCATCTGCAAGGTTCGTTTCACGGTTCGTGACGCGCTGAAATACGCTATCTCGCTCAAGGCCCGGCAAGGCCGGTTTTTCCCGGCCCATTTTCAGGCTAGAGCTATGCGCGTCGGGGAGAATGTGATTCAAGCGGTCTGCGCGTTGCGCAGCGTAGCAGAGCAAAATTTGCAGCGTCCTTTGCGCGTCCAATTAATGCACGCGATGCTGCAGTACCGGGGAAACAGGCAGGGGGCCTATGGCCAAGGAAACACGCGGCGATTTTTATCCGGTGCCTATCGTCGATCAGAACACGCGCCCCGGCGCGATAACGCGGCTCATCGTCTTCATCGTCGTCCTGACGGGCGCGGCGATCGTTTTCGGCCTTTTCCGCGAGAGCCTCGGCGATCCGTTCCTGCTCGGCATGCTCGGCGTGCTCGCGATGATCGGCGTCGGCTATCTCTTCGCCACCGCGATCGGCTTCATCCAGATCGCGCCGCGCTCTACCACGGACGAGCTGTCCAAGGCCTTCGTCGATTCGATGTCGCAAGGCCTGCTGGTCACGGACACCAAGGGCAGGGTCATCTACGCCAACCGCGCCTATGCCGATATGACTGGGGCCACCGCCGCGGCCGATCTGAAGACGGTGGAGAGCCTGCTTTCGGACGTCCAGGAAGCTTCGCCGACGATCTACCGCCTGGCGTCCGGCCTGCGCGACGGCCAGGCCGGCGATGGTGAGTTCCGTCTCCCCCAGGCCATCAGGCCGGGTTCGGAGCCCGGCGCGCGCTGGTACAGGGCGCGTGCGCGGACCTTCAAGGTTCCTGGCCAGCGCCTGCCGCTGTTTGCCTGGCAACTCGCCGATATTTCGAAGGAGCGCGCCGAGCAGGAGCGGTTCTTCCTCGACCTGCAGCAGGCGATCGACCATCTCGACCATGCGCCTGCCGGCTTCTTCTCCGCCGATCAGGACGGCCGCGTCACCTATATCAACGCCACGCTGGCGGAGTGGCTGGGCATCGATCTCGCCAGCTTCACGCCGGGCGCCACCACCCTGCACGAAATCGTCGCCGGCGACGGCATGGCGCTCATCCGCTCGGTCAAGGCCGATCCCGGTACGACCCGCAACGCCGTCATCGATCTCGACCTTGCGACCGCCACCGGCGAAGTTCTGCCGGTGCGTTTCATGCACCGCGTTTCGGCGAGCCGCGAGGGACTGAACGGGCCGACCCGCACGATCGTGCTCAACCGCACCCAGGGCGAGGATTCTTCCGCCGATCTCAGGGCTTCCGAGATCCGGTTTACGCGCTTCTTCAATTCCACGCCGATGGCGATCGCCGGCGTCGATTCGTCCGGCCGGATCGTGCGCACCAATGCGCCGTTCCTGTCGCTGTTCTCCAGCGTCGTCGACCGCGATGCGGTCGACGCCCGCGTGCGCCTCGACACGGTCATCCACGAGCGCGACCGCGCCGCCTTCGCGGCGGCCCTTGAAAAAGCCCGGCAGCGCCAAGCCGACATCGCGCCGATCGATACCGTGCTGCCCAACAATGAGGAGCGCCATATCCGCTTCTACGTCAATGCGGTGGCCGACGGCACAGGCGGCGAGGGCGCCGAGGAGGCCGCGATCGTCTATGCCGTCGAGACAACCGAGCAGAAGGCGATGGAAGGCCAGATGGCCCAGAGCCAGAAGATGCAGGCGGTCGGCCAACTCGCCGGCGGCATCGCTCACGATTTCAACAATGTGCTCACCGCCATCATCATGGCGTCGGATCTGCTTCTGACCAATCACCGGCCGTCGGACCCGTCCTTCCCCGACATCATGAACATCAAGCAGAACGCCAACCGCGCCGCCTCGCTGGTCAGGCAGCTTCTGGCGTTTTCGCGCAAGCAGACGCTGCGGCCGGAAGTCCTCAACCTGACCGACGTGCTCGCCGATCTCCGGATGCTTCTGGCCCGGCTGGTCGGCAACACCGTGAAGCTCAAGGTCGACCACGGCCGCGACCTCTGGCCGGTCAAGGTCGACATCGGCCAGTTCGAGCAGGTCGTGGTCAATCTCGCGGTCAATGCGCGCGACGCCATGCCGGACGGCGGCGAATTGACGGTGCGGACCATGAACGTCGCCGCAGCCGAGTGCCAGAAATTCGGCTACCGCGAACTCACTGCGGCCGATTACGTGCTGGTCGAGGTCGAGGATACCGGCAGCGGCATCGCACCCGACGTGCTCAAGAAGATTTTCGAGCCGTTCTTCACCACCAAGGAAGTGGGCAAGGGCACCGGCCTCGGCCTCTCGATGGTCTATGGCATCATCAAGCAGACCGGCGGCTTCATCTTCTGCGATTCGGAACCCGGCAAGGGCTCTGTGTTCCGCATCTTCCTGCCGCGCCATGTGCCGGGCGCCAAACCGGTTCTCGATGACGACGCCAAACCCATGGTCGAGGGCGACGCGAAGGCCGCGGAAGTCGCTGTCGCCGCGGCCAAGCTCTCGGATGCGGCGCGCGACCTGTCGGGTTCGGCCACCGTGCTGCTGGTCGAGGACGAGGACGCGGTGCGCATGGGCGGCATGCGAGCGCTTACCTCCCGCGGCTACACGGTCCACGAGGCGTCGTCCGGCGTCGAGGCCCTGGAGGTCTATCATTCGCTCGGCGGACAGGTCGACATCGTCGTGTCGGACGTGGTCATGCCGGAAATGGACGGACCGACGCTGCTTGGCGAGTTGCGCAAGATCAGGCCCGATATAAAATTCATCTTCGTTTCCGGCTATGCGGAGGACGCGTTCGCGAAAAACCTGCCGGCCGATGCCAAGTTCGGCTTCCTGCCGAAACCCTTCTCGCTGAAGCAATTGGCGACGGTGGTGAAGGAAGTGCTGGAAAGCTGACGTGACCATTGCCCGAGCCGCCTCGGGTCTTGTTCTTCGGGCCACGTGGAGGTCTTTCCATGTTTGAGGGCGCGCGAATACGTTCCCGCGCTTCTTCTCGAAGCCGGGGTGTGGGAAGCGGCGCATGGCAGCGACGCCTAATCAATTTTAGTTATTTGACGCGCTGCCATGCGCCGCCGGCGTTTTCTCCCCTGGCCGCTCCCGGCCCATCGCCCTGTCCCGGTAATCTGGGACAAAGCGCGGGCGCACAAGCGCGACCCGGGGCCGGAGCGCCCCGCACGACCATGCGGGGATCATCGCCGGCGCCACACTTCCCTGGATGCCGGTCGTGCACACCCGTTCCCCACCAGCAAGCTGCCGGGATGGAGTATGCGGGCATCGAGGGAGGGTGTGGACAAAGTTCAGGAAAACATTCCTGACAGATGCTGACAGGGTTGGGGCGATTGGCAGCCGACGTCGGCATCGCGGGCTCGCGCAAGCCAAGCGCAGCCGTCCATGGACATCCAAGTCCCGCGGCCCCATCTTGAACGACAACGGAGCACTAGCGGATCGGTTCATGCTGAGAGTCCAGAAATTCAAGATCGACGAAATCTACGTCCCGACGGCGCGACGAAAGACGCTTCACCCGGAAACGGTGCGGCTCTTGGCCGAGGACATTCTGGAGAACGGCCAGAAGACGCCGATCCAGGTGCGGTTCGACGGCAAGCGCCACATTCTGGTCGAAGGATTGCACCGGCTGGAGGCGAGCAAATGGCTGGGCGAAGCCTTTATCGACGGCTACCTGGTCCAAGCCAGGCGGCATTAGACATCGCCTCCCGGTTGCGCACATTGCGCGTATTGCGTGCTATCCTGCCTCGGCCTAGAGTGAGTCGGGTTCCTGGGCGTACATCATAGCTTCTGCGGAGTTATTTCAGTCGGCATGGCAAGGCCGGCGCAAGCAACGACAATCATCTTGTGGGCGAGTTTGTTCGTTGAGTTTGACATTCGGGCGAGGGGAAACCGATGTTGCATGCCATTGACGACTGCGCCAAGCGGCGGCTGACCGAGCGCGTGGATATTCTGACCGCGATCAACATACTGAAATCGCGCGGCTATGATGAAGAGCAGCTCGTGTCGGAGATCACAAAAATCTTCTACGTCGATCTCGACGAATACAACGAGATCATACGCCATTCCTGAGCGGTCCGGGCGATGGCCGAACGGTCAATATCATCCGCGACCCGCCCCTGCGGCGGGCCGCATGCTGGCAACTCCCCGTCGGCGCTTAGCCGATGATCAGGTCGCGCAGCCTTGCGAATATCCCGGTCCTTGGATTTATAGCGGACCGGACGTGCCGGGCGGCGGTAGCCGCGGTGACAGTTTCCCCGAAATGGCAATAGCAAACGATTCCGTGCAACTGCCAATCCGACAGTTCGAAGAACCGTTTGGCTTCGCCATAGCTGTCGTTCTCCAGGCCTTCGGCGCGAAGGACCGGATCATCGAACGCCACCGACAACGGCGAGCCGGAACCGCGCATCGTCGCACGGGCCCCGCCGGCTTGGTATTCCGTGCCGTGAAGCGTTGCGAGCCGCCGCTCGGGCCTACTTTCGAGAAGTCCCGCCCAACGTTCGAGGCGCTCCCTCCGCGTCATTACGGGGCGAGCGAGGTCCGGATGGACCTGGGCGACGGCTTTGAGGTCTTTTAAAGTCTGGTGCTGCATGACGGGCTCCTTGTTCAGGTGCGGCCCCCTCCTGCGCCAAACTGCAGCTTGACTCCACTCCGGCTTCGTGTCCAGTCACGATCTATGAATTTGTAAAGCCTCACCGAATCGTGGCGAGGACACGCCGTCAAAGCGGAATGTTGTCGTGCTTCTTCCAGGGATTATCGAGATCCTTGTTCCGCAACATGCGCAACGCCCGCGCCACTCGGCGTCGGGTCGAATGCGGCATGATCACCTCATCGACATAGCCGCGCTCGGCGGCAACAAAGGGCGACAGGAAGCGATCCTCATAAGCCTTGGTGTGGGCGGCGATCTTGTCCGGATCGGAAATATCCTTGCGATAGATGATCTCGACCGCGCCCTTGGCGCCCATCACAGCGATCTGCGCCGTCGGCCAGGCGTAGTTCATGTCGCCGCGCAGGTGCTTTGAAGCCATGACGTCATAGGCGCCGCCATAGGCCTTGCGCGTGATCACCGTGATTTTCGGCACCGTTGCCTCGGCATAGGCGAACAGCAGCTTGGCGCCGTGCTTGATCAGCCCGCCATATTCCTGCGCGGTGCCGGGCAGGAAACCTGGCACATCGACGAAGGTGACGATCGGGATGTTGAAGCAGTCGCAGAAGCGCACGAAGCGCGCCGCTTTGCGGCTGGCGTCCGAGTCGAGCACGCCGGCCAGCACCATCGGCTGGTTGGCGACGAAACCGACCGTGCGGCCCTCGACGCGGCCGAAGCCGGTGACGATGTTCTTCGCGAAGCTCGGCTGGATCTCGAAGAAATCGCCCTCGTCGGCAGTCTTCAGGATCAGCTCCTTGATGTCGTAGGGTTTGTTGGCATTGTCCGGGATCAGCCTGTCCAGCGACAGATCGTGGTCGGTCACGGACTGGTGGCACTCGATTTCGGGAAGCTCGGCGGTGTTGGAGGCCGGCAGCAGGTCGATAAGCCGCCGCATCTGCAGCAGCGTATCGACATCATTGTCGTATGCGCCGTCGGCGATTGACGATTTTGTGGTGTGGATTGATGCGCCGCCAAGGCTCTCGGCGGTCACCGTTTCGTTGGTCACCGTTTTCACCACGTCGGGTCCGGTGACAAACATATAGGAGGTGTCGCGGACCATGAAGATGAAGTCGGTCATGGCCGGCGAATAGACGTCGCCGCCGGCGCAGGGGCCCATGATTACGGAAATCTGCGGGATGACGCCGGAGGCCAGTACGTTGCGCTGAAATATCTCGGCATAGCCGCCGAGCGCGGCGACGCCCTCCTGGATGCGCGCGCCACCTGCGTCATAGAGGCCGATGATCGGCGCGCGATTGCGCAGCGCCATGTCCTGTACCTTCATCACCTTCTCGGCATGGGCCTCCGAGAGCGAGCCGCCGAACACGGTGAAGTCCTTGGCGAACAGGAAGACCGACCGGCCGTTGACCGTTCCCCAGCCGGTGACGACGCCGTCGCCGGCGATCTTCTGCTTTTCCATACCGAAATCGGTCGAGCGGTGTTCGACGAACATGTCGAACTCCTCGAACGAGCCCTCGTCCAAAAATATGTCGATGCGCTCGCGGGCCGTCAGCTTGCCGCGTTTGTGCTGGGCGTCGATGCGCACCTGGCCGCCGCCGGCCCGTGCGATCTCGCGCCGACGCTCGAGTTCGACCAATACGTCTTTCATTGAACATCCCTCGGCACGTACTTTGCCAAGGGTGTTACCATGCCGGAGAAGGAGTGCAAGTCAGGCTGGAGCCGGGGCGAGCGTCCCTACCAGGTACCGGTATTGCCCATCGAGGCCCATGGCTCGGCCTTTTCCAGCGCCGGCCCTTTCTGCAGGAGCTCGATCGAAATGCCATCTGGCGATTTGATGAAAGCCATGTTGCCGTCGCGCGGCGGACGGTTGATCGTCACGCCCATATCCATCAGGCGCTGGCAGGTCTCGTAGATATTGTCGACCTCGTAGGCGAGGTGGCCGAAATTGCGCCCGCCCTTGTACTCCTCGGGATCCCAATTGTAGGTCAGCTCGATCAGCGGAGCCTTTACCGTGACGCCGGCATGCTCGTCTTCGGGTGCGGCCAGGAAGATCAGCGTGAAACGGCCTTCCTTGTTCTCGAAGCGGCGCACTTCGACCAGGCCGAGCTTGTTGCAATAGAAGTCGAGCGACGCGTCGATATCCGTGATGCGGACCATTGTGTGGAGATAGCGCATGTGTTTGCTCCGGCTGCCCTGATTTGCGCCGGAACATAGGGCGGCGCAGCGGGATGCGGCAACCCGGAAATGACCCGCTGCAACCAGATCATGAGCGGCGAGCGTCATTCTCCGGGTGAAACAGGTGAAAAAAGGCACGTCAGGTCTTGCGCTGTTGGGAAGTCGCAATGCTATTCTCGGTAGCAGAATCAGTGGCTGCGTTTCTGGAAAGGGTGCGTTCGGATGGGGGAGAGGGCCTCTTTCATGGGGCGAGACTTGGAAGCGGATGACGCCTTGGACCGTGGCGAGGGCGGCGACGCGGCTGGTCTGGTCGAGATTTCCGGGGCGATCAAGTGGTTTGACGTAGCCAAGGGCTACGGCTTCATCCTGCCCGACGACGGCGTTTCCGGCGACGTTCTCCTGCACGTGACCTGCTTGCGGCGCGACGGCTTCCACACCGCTCTCGAAGGCGCGCGCGTCGTCTGTCTCGTCAAGAAGGGCGAGCGCGGCATGCAAGCGTTCCGGGTCATCTCCATGGACAGTTCGACGGCCGTGCATCCCGCCGAGATGCAGGAGCAGCGCACCCATGTGGCGGTGACCGCCGAGAGCGGGCTGGAGCGGGCGCTGGTCAAATGGTTCAACCGCACCAAGGGCTTCGGCTTTCTCACCCGCGGCGAGGGCACTGAGGACATCTTTGTCCATATGGAGACGCTGCGCCGCTACGGCCTGACGGAGCTTCGCCCGGGGCAGGTCGTGCTCGTTCGCTTCGGGCGCGGCGAAAAAGGCCTTATGGCTGCCGAAATTCACCCCGATATCGGGACCTTGCCGGTCTCGCATTGAGACCTGACAGGATTTTTTCGATGGCGCCTTCCCGCATTGCTGCATGGATGGGCGGCCTTGCCGCCGCATTTGTCGTTTGCTTTTCGCTGCAGACGCCCGTCGCTGCGCAGGAGCAGGCGATGGAGCTGCCGGTTCATCCGGAACCGCTGATCGCCGAGACCGACGAAGGCGAGCGCTCCTTCACCATCGAGATCGCGGACGATCCGGGCGAGCGCTCCCGCGGTCTGATGTTCCGGCAGGAAATGGACAATGACCATGGCATGCTGTTCGTGTTCGAAGAGAGCCAGCCTGTGGGTTTCTGGATGAGGAACACGCCGCTGCCGCTCGATCTGGTTTTCATCGGGCAGGACGGCAAGGTGCGTGCGATCGAGAGGGGCGAGCCGTTTTCCGAAGCGCCGATCGCGCCGGGCGAACCGGTCCAGTTCGTGCTCGAACTCAATGCAGGAACCGCAGCCGAGGCGGGTATTGAGAATGGAGACCTGATCCGCCATCCGGCCATCAGCCAGGCCGCCGGCGCCAACTGACCAATGGTCTCAATTCTAAAAGGAATCGCAGGTGCCATGCAGTCATTCTCCCATGACGGTTTCGATCTTGCCTTCATCGATCGCCAGCCCGAGCACGGCAGCGGCGAACCGGTTCTGCTGATCCACGGCTTCGCCTCCAGCGCGCAGGTGAACTGGGTCTCGCCGGGCTGGATGAAGACGCTGGGCGATGCAGGGTATCGTGCGATTGCGTTCGACAATCGCGGCCACGGCGCTTCGTCGAAGAGCTACGAACCCGCCGACTATACGCCTCAGAAGATGGCCGGCGACGCGGCGGCGTTGCTCGACCATCTCGGCATCTCCCGAGCCCATGTGATGGGCTATTCGATGGGCGCGCGCATTGCCGCTTTCCTGGCGCTCGCCGAACCCGCAATGGTGGCGACGCTGGTCTCCGGCGGATTGGGAATAGGCATGGTGGAAGGCGTAGGCGATTGGGATCCGATCGCCGACGCGCTTCTGGCGCCCGATCCGTCGAAGATCGAGGACCGGCGTGGACAGACTTTCCGCGCCTTCGCCGATCAGACCAAAAGCGACCGGCGCGCGCTCGCCGCCTGCATTTCGACGTCGCGGCCCTTGCTTTCCGAAGAGGAGGTCAGCCGCATCGCCGTTCCGACCCTGATCGCGGTGGGAACCACCGACGACATTGGCGGCTCCGCCTCGGAACTCGCCGGCCTGATGCCGAACGCCCAAAGCTTCGACATTGAGGGTCGCGACCACATGCTGTCGGTCGGCGACCGCACTTTCAAGAAGCGTGTGCTGGAGTTCCTCGCAGCCAACCCGCTGTAGCGAGGGAGGGGATATCTCTTCTCCATGGATGCGCCGACGGATAGCTCCGCCGGCGCACAGGTTTCAAGCTAATCTTCGAGGTCGCGGTTCCGGTCCTGCCAGAGTTGCAGAAGCGCAAGCGCTGCCACGGCCGCGCCGAGCGCGATGTGCCAGTTGCGCAATGTCCCGGCATATTCCAGCACGAAGGGCGACGCCATCATCCAGACGCCGCCAAGCAGCAGCAGGAATTCTTCCCATCGGCGCAGGAATATCTGTTCCAGACCGCCCAGGATCACGATGGCGGCGCCTACGATGGCCGTAGCCGCAACCATGGTGGTGTTGCCGGTGGTCTCGCCGAACATCGGCGATACGAGGATCGCGGCGCCGAGGACCATCGTGACGATGTCCTCCCAGCGCCGATGTTCGATCAGGCCCCAGCCTGTTCTGTCAAATGTTGCCATGACGATACTCCTCTCAGGCTACTTTGAGCGTAGCTCAAACGCCCGTGAGGACTTTGGCGTCGTTTGTCGAACTCCTCGACGGGCGTCCGCATGTGCATTATCGCAAAAAACACCAATAAGATCAACGATATCGTCCGCCAACGCGATAAGCCGTCCACTGATGGGCGCTGCGGATCGGCAGCCTGCCGATCAAGGGATCGTTTTCCACGATCGCTTGATTCCGTCTGAACCAAAACCATTTGAACAAGCACTAAGGAAAATTGAGTTCAATCATGCCGGGGTCTGGAGTATATGTCCGCCTGACGTGAACGAGCGGCAACGGAGACCGTCGATGACGACCAACAATGCAGCGCGCCCAAGCCTCAAGCCGGTTGATCCGATCTGGAGTTCCGTTCGCGACGAGGCCGCCGAGGCGATATCGCGCGACCCGCTGTTGTCGGCGTTCCTCTATTCGACGATCCTCAACCAGGAGAGCCTCGAAGACGCGGTGATCCATCGCCTTGCCGAGCGCCTCGACCACCGGGATGTCGGGGCCGATCTGATCCGGCAGACCTTCAAGACCATGGTGCGTGAGAACCCGGACTGGTCGACCACAGTCCGCGTCGATATTCAGGCCTACTACGATCGCGATCCCGCTTGCGACCGGTTCTTCATGCCGGTGCTTCATTTCAAGGGTTTCCACGCGATCCAGACGCACCGCCTGGCGCATTGGCTCTGGAACCGGGGGCGCAAGGATTTCGCACTCTACCTGCAAAGCCGCTCATCCTCGGTGTTCCAGACCGACATCCACCCGGCCTCGAAGATGGGAATGGGCGTGTTCATCGACCACGCGACAGGGCTGGTGGTCGGCGAAACGGCGGTGATCGAGGACGATGTCTCGATCCTGCACGGCGTCACACTCGGCGGTACCGGCAAGGCCGGCGGCGACCGTCATCCGAAGATCCGCTACGGCGTGCTGATCGGGGCCGGCGCCAAGATCCTCGGCAATATCGAAGTCGGCCACTGCTCCAAGATCGCGGCGGGTTCGGTCGTGCTTGCGGCCGTTCCGCACAACAAGACGGTTGCAGGCGTGCCGGCCCGTGTCGTCGGCGAGAGCGGCTGCGATCAGCCTTCCCGTCAGATGGATCAGTTCCTGCCGTCGCAGCCCACGGACAGCACCGTCAGCTTCGACATCTGACGGCTGACGGACTCGTCCGCGGCCGTAGCTGGACTCCCTGGTATTCAGCGCTAGTTGGACGCCTGTAGCGGGCGATGTTCGGCGCTCGCCTTTACATCGCCATCCCTGACGTGCCAGAAGCGCGTTCCAAATCGAACGCACCCGCCACCGGGAGAACAGCCTTGAAGCCGGATGAAATCAGAAAACTCGACGCCTTCTTCAAACGGACATTCCAGAATCCGCAGATGCAGGTGAAGGCGCGCCCGCGCAAGGAAGACTCGGCCGAAGTCTATGTCGGCGAGGAGTTTCTCGGCATCGTCTTCAAGGACGAGGAAGACGGCGACTACAATTTCTCGATGGCGATTCTCGACATCGATCTCGCCTGATCTCCGGGCCGCTCAGCGCGCGGTTTTCAGTATGCGGGATGTTTCGGCCAGCACGGCGGCGTCCAGCGCCCGCCAGTCGGCCAGCAGTTCCTTCGGAAAGCGGTAGGACAGGCTGAGATTCTCTCCGACCTGAACATCGCGCTCGCAGGGCGCGAGCGATTCTTCCGCGCTCGATCCGCTGAGACAGCGGGCCACGAAGGGGTGATCGCCCGGGCGCTCGGCGACCGCCAGCACTTCGTTCAGATAGCCGGATTTTTCGGTAAAGCCGTAAAGCATCACGCCGTTCGGGCCGGGAATACCCGGCTTCACGATCAGTGAACTGTATATGGGCGCGAAGCGGCCGCTCATGTCGCGCGACATCATGCGTTCCTCGAAAGACAGGAAGATGATGCGCCTCGATCCGCCGGCATGGTTGAAGTCTTCGCGCGCGGCGGTGCTGTAGCCGCTCATCTCGGGCCAGCGCAGATAAAGATCAAGCCGCGAGGCGATGCCGTCGCGCCGCGCCCGTTCGAAGCGGATGGCGTTCGCCGGAACGGCGATGACATCATTGCCGATGACGATCTCGTGCAGCGTTTTGTCGTCGGTATGGCCAGCCATTGCGATCGAGCGGCCAAACCATCTGCCGCCGGCGCTGATTGCGGCCGAGAGCAAAGCGAGCAGCGCAAAGGCGCAGAACACCTTGAACATCAGCGACGAATCGACCGTCCTGATCTCGGGTCCATCGGCTGCTACGGGCTGGTTCATCAAGTGCGTTTCGCAGGTTCCATGCAGCCCAAACCATGCGGCCTTTATGGTAAACGGCGGGTAAAGACGGACCTATCGCCTTGCGCCTGGCGTGGTGCTCCATCTAGATTCGACAACAACGCCAGGGAGAGACAATGCCGCTCTACGCAATCGACGGAACCGCCCCGCAATTCGAGGACGAGAGCAGCAACTGGATTGCGCCGGACGCGACCTTGATCGGAAATGTCCGGCTGGGCCGCGATGTCAGCATCTGGTTCGGGGTGGTGATCCGGGGCGACAATGAAGCGATCGTCATCGGCGCCGGGACGAATGTGCAGGAGCACACGATCATGCACACCGATCCGGGTTTTCCGCTGACGGTCGGGGAGGGCTGCACGATCGGCCATCGCGCCACCCTGCATGGCTGCACTATCGGCGACAACAGCCTGGTGGGCATGGGCGCGATCGTGCTGAACGGCGCGCGCATTGGCAAAAACTCCCTGGTCGGCGCCGGTGCGCTGGTGACCGAGGGTAAGGAATTTCCGGACAATTCGCTGATCGTCGGATCACCGGCCAAGGCGGTCAGGACGCTAGACGCGGACGCGGCCGGACAGTTGCGCGCTTCGGCCGAGCACTATGTCGGCAATGGCCAGCGCTTCAAGGCCGGCCTTTCGAAACTCTGAGCAGAAAAAAGGTGGAGCCGGCCCGGGGACTGGGCCGGCTCCTAAACCCGGTCGTGGGGACGGGGAGGGTGGGGACTCGACCGGGCTTTTCGGTGACCTTGGCGGTTAGCGCACGCTGGCGACCGCGTCGGCGCGGCCGTCATTGATCTGGACCCAGACGCCGGAGTTGCGCTCCGACTGGCGCTTCAGGAAGGTGTATTCGGTATCGGTCCAGGCGAGCACGCGCGGCTCGAGATTGTCGAGCACGAACTCGCCACGGCTGGTGCGCATTGTGAGCACAGCGTGGCCGGCGCCGCTCGGCTGGCGCACGACAGTCAGTAGAAGATCGCCGGCGGGCACGCCGAGCGCCATCAGCTGACGCCGCTTTTCCAACGCATAGTCCTCGCAGTCGCCTATGCCCTCAGGATAGGACCAGACTTCTTCGCGGCCCCACATCTCCATGTCGGTGCGCGGCGTGACCATCGTGTTGACGGCGTTGTTGATCTCGACCATCGCCGCCCAGAGCCCGCGCGTCAGTTCGACCGGCGCTCCGCCCGATGACTTCAACCGGCATTCATCCGGCTGGCGCTGGCAGAATTCGTAGTGGCCGACCGGCTGCGTGGTGCGGCCGCCTGTCGGCATGAAAGGTTGCGCAGCATTGGCGGTCCCCACCATGGCGGCGAGCCCCGCAATCACCGCCAACAGCAACGATGTCCCCGTCGTTCTTGTCATTGTGGTATGTCCCCGTTTGAGGAGACAGTGCCACAGGTTGATTTATTTGACGCAAAAACGCGAAGTAGATGTTGAGTAAAAACCGGTTCGAATTAAGGAAATACAATAATAAAACTAAACTCGAATAATAACAAAATTCGATTCAAATTTGAATGAATGTTCGGAATTCCGCTGGATCCCTCACTGCCACGTTGGGAAATCGGTGCGAATATCCCGATCGCCAGTCATCCCGGCGCATCGCAGTACTGGCCTGTCTGTCATGGCGACGGGACGCGGTTTGGAACGCAAAAAGCCGACCAAACAGGCCGGCTTTCAACAAATTTCGTAGCGTCGATCAGGCGCCGCGGGGCGCGTTGAACTCCGAGTCGAGTGTCTCGGGCCTTTGGATAACAGCGAATTCAATCGCGATGCCGTCTTCGAAGTGTCGCACGACCTGTCCGCGCATGGTGCCGAGAATGACCTGGATGCCCAACGCGGGCTTCACCTCGATTTCGACCGCAGCGCCGGAAAGCGACAGATCGATGATCCGGCACGGATATTGGCGGCCATCCGTCAGATGCAGTGAACTCAGCGGATTGCGCGGTGCGACGCGCTCGTGGCGACGGTCTTCCGGCAGGTCGAGCTCGTGCTTGTTGGCGAGCCAGGTCAGCTGCGCGGCGAGTTTGTCCTTCTTGCGGTCGGACGCAACCACCGTCATGGCGAAGCCATCCTGCAACGTCCGGGTCAGAACGCCTTCGACGCGGCCGATATGATCGATATAGGCGATGATCTTCTCGCCGGGCCTGCCCGTGCGTTCGCAGCGAAGCGCGACATTGCCGGGCGACATGTCCAGAACCTGACACGGGTGTTCGGTGCGGTCCTCGAGCATATAACGGCCATAGATTTTGACGCGGACGCGCTGAAAATTGCGCCTCTCCGCCCTGGATGGCGAGTAGTCGACGGCGGCTAGCTTCATCACTGCCTCAATCCCGCTCGAATTCTCATTCGCGCTTATTCAGGAAATATGGCCAGAAAATACAACAAAATAGGTTAATAACGGGTAAGCCGAACCCACCCTGGAGTTGAAAGTCCCGTTATTCGTCGCGTCCGCCGGGGAGCACCAGGAGGTGCCGGATGCGCCGCGCCGAACCGAGCGGTGGTTCCGAGTTGGACAGCGCGCTGTAGCTCGGCTCGAGCGACGGTACGGTGACCGCCGGCCGGTTCTTCAGATACATCGGCTCAAGGTCGGGATCGACCACTCGCACGGATTCAAGCACTGCGTCGACGACGGGGTCGGCGCCGAGCCAGAACGGCCGGCCGGCCGCCGAAATAACGCCAAGCGAACGCGGGCTTTCCACGCCGCCGTCGAGCGGCAGAAGCAGCAATTCGAATGAGGTTGAGCGCCCGTTGTGGCTGTGCCCCTCAAAGGCCATCACGACGACGGATTTGGACTGGAACACCCCGTGCGCCAGCTTTGCGACCAGCCGCTGGTCCGACGCGCGCCAAAGCGAAGGAAACGAAAAACCCTTCAACTCGCGGCCATAAATGGCGCACAGGCGGGGGGCCG
>NZ_AHAM01000182.1 GCF_000236565.1 Mesorhizobium alhagi CCNWXJ12-2
CTTCGCGCCGTTGCGGTCGGCTTCGGCGAGGCAGATGCCCAGATCCTTGCGCATCCAGTCGACGGCGAAGCCAAAATCGTATTTGCCGGCGTTCATGGTTTTGTGGCGGTTGTCCATCTGCCAAGAACCGGCGGCGCCCTTGGAAATCACGTCGATGACCTTCTCGATGTCGAGACCGGCCTTCTTGCCGAAATGGATGCCTTCGGCCAGGCCCTGGACGAGGCCAGCGATACAGATCTGGTTGATCATCTTGGTAAGCTGGCCGGAGCCCGCAGGTCCCATAAGCCCGACCATTTTCGCGTAAGCGTCGATCACCGGCTTCGCCCTGTCGAACGCCGCCTGCTCGCCGCCGACCATCACGGTAAGCGCGCCGTTTTCCGCACCGGCCTGGCCGCCCGAAACGGGCGCATCGAGGAACCCGAAGCCCCGCTTTTCAGCTTCCGCCGCTAGTTCGCGGGCGACTTCGGCCGAGGCGGTGGTGTTGTCGATGAAGACAGCTCCCTTCTTCATGGCGCCGAAGGCGCCGTTGTCGCCGATGGTCACCGAGCGCAGGTCGTCGTCGTTGCCGACGCAGGAGAAGACGAAGTCCTTGTCGGCGGCCGCTTCGGCCGGTGTTGGGGCATGGCTGCCGCCGTGCTCGGCGACCCATTTCTCGGCCTTGGCGGCGGTGCGGTTGTAGACGGTGACGTCGTGGCCGCCCTTGTTCTTCAGGTGGCCGGCCATCGGATAGCCCATGACCCCAAGGCCCATGAATGCGACTTTCGCCATCGATGTCTCCTCTCCGAATCTCTTGAGTTCAGCGCTTCAGGTGTCGCGTCAGGCCGCGCTCGATCCAGTCCACGATGTGCCGCAGCGTCTCCACGATCGCAAGGTAGATTATCGCCGCCCAGATATATGTCTGGAAGTCGAAGGTGCGTGAATAGGCCCGCCGGGTCTCGCCCATCAGGTCGTAGACGGTGATGATCGCGACGATCGCCGAGCCCTTGATCATCAGCACGATCTCGTTGCCATAGGGGCGCAGCGCCACGATGAGCGCCTGCGGCAGGATCACCTTGCGCAGCGTCTGCAGTTTCGACAGGCCGAGCGAGGCGGCGCCTTCCCACTGGCCTTTCGGCACGCTCTCGATGGCGCCGCGCAGGATTTCCGCCTGGTAGGCGGCGGTGTTGAGCGAGAAGGCAGTGACGGCACAGTACCAGGCGTCGCGGAAGAAGGTCCAAAGGCCGACCGCCTGCAACTCCTCGCGGAACTGGCCGAGGCCGTAATAAATCAGGAACGTCTGCGCGATCAGCGGCGTGCCGCGGAAGAAATAGACATAGCCGTAGGCGAAGGCGGAGAGCAGCCGGTTGCTGGACATCCGGGCATAGGCAATCGGGATCGACAGCACCGCGCCGATCACGATCGAGAGCCCGACCAGGGTGACGGTCACGACGAGGCCGGACAGGTAGTAGGGCGCGTAACGCGAAAAGATGTCGGGATCCCACGCGTTGATCAGGAACAGCAAGAGACCGAGGCCGAGCGCCGCCCACAGTGCCAGGAGAACGACGCCGATGGTGCGCTCGCGCGACCAGGTGCGCGGCGGGGCGGGAGGGCGCTCGACAGCGGCGGCATCGCTCAAGGCGCTCATCGCATCACCCCGCTGCGGCCCGCCCAGCGCTCGATGCTGGCGAAGGCGACGGAGGATAGGATCGCCAGCGCCAGATAGAGCAGGCAGGCGATACCGAAGAACAGGAAGGCTTCCTTGCTGACGCGGGCGGCAATGCCTGCCTGGCGCAGGATGTCGGCCAGCCCGATCACCGAGACCAGCGCGGTGTCCTTCAGCAGGATCAGCCAGAGGTTGCCGAGCCCGGGCAGCGCGATCCGGATCAGTTGCGGCAGGACGACCAGCCGCATGGTCTGGAACTTCGTCAGGCCGATCGCCCAGCCACCTTCGTATTGCCCGCTGGGGATGGCGCGGAAGGCGGAGAGGAACACCTCGCTCGCATAGGACGAGAAGACCACGCCAAGTGCGATCATGCCGGCTACGAAGCTGTTGAACTCGAACGCTGCGCCCGGGCTGACGAGTTGCACGACCGTCTGAAGGCCGATCTGCACGCCGTAATAGACGAGGAACAGCGTCAGGAGTTCCGGCAGGCCGCGGAAAATGGTCGTGTAGATGTTGCCGGCGAGCCGGAGGGGCGGCTCGGGCGACAGCTTGGCGAGAGCGACAAAAAAGCCAAGTAGGAGACCGAACGGGAGCGTCGCCAGGGCAAGTGAAACAGTCACAATGACGCCCTGGGCGATTTCGTCACCCCAGCCGTTCGGCCCGAAGCCGATAAGCGTCCAGACATCCATGGGCGCGCTGATCCAGTCTCCGCCGTCTTGCGACGTGCTCGGTCAATCTATGCAAACGGCGGGAAATGTCCCGCCGCTTGCTTCAAAAAGATGCCGTCCCGAAGCCTCAGGATTCGCCGCCATAGGCGTCGAAGTCGAAGTATTTGTCGTTGATTTCCTTGTACTTGCCGTTGGCGCGGATCGCGTTGATCGCGGCGTTGAATTTTTCCCGCAGTTCGTCCTCGCCCTTGCGGATCGCGATGCCGGCGCCTGGGCCGTGAATGGCCTCGTCGGGGGCGATCGTGCCCAGCAGCTTGCAACATGCGCCGTCGGGCGTATCGAGCCATTCCGAGAGAACGATCACGTCGTCCATCGCCGCGTCGGTGCGGCCGTTGGCGAGGTCGAGCTTATATTCGTCGGCCGTCGGATACATCTTGATGTCCGATTCGCCGTATTTTGCTTCCGCGAAGTTGGAATGGGTGGTCGAGCCCTGGACGCCGAGCGTCTTGCCTGCGAGCGATTCCGGCGACACGTCCTTGACGTCGGAATCCTTCGGTACGGCGATCGCCGGCGGCGTGTTGTAGTACTTCTGGGTGAAGTCGACCTGCTTCTTGCGCTCGTCGGTGATCGACATGGAGGCGATGATGGCGTCGTACTTGCCCGCCTGCAGCGCCGGAATGATGCCGTCCCAATCCTGAGTGACGAACTCGCACTTCGCCTTCATCTCCTCGCAGAGCGCGTTGGCGATGTCGATGTCGAAGCCTTCGAGCTTGCCGTCGGGGGTCAAGTTGTTGAAGGGAGGGTAGGCGCCTTCGGTGCCGATCTTGAGGGTGAGTTCCTGAGCCTGTGCCGCACCGATCGCCAGCATGGCTGCCGACGCCGCAAGCGCGATACGCAGTGAAATACGCATAATGTTCCTCTCTGTGATTGCCCCGGCCGCCAATCCCACGGCCCGCCAGGCGGCATCCTGTGCCGACTGTCGGCGCGATATTCCCATTGTTTTCAGGCAAAAAGCAACTCAAAACGGCGGTGTTAGCCGCAGCACGGACCGACGGCTTCGGTGGCCGGGCGTCACCCGTCCTCGAGTGACAGGCCGGCGGCAGACTCGATGAAATCGGCGATGACCGCGATATCGTCGAGAGCGAAGGCGGGGATCGTCTCGCCCGACACGGCGTGGTCCGCCGCGATTGCGACGATGTTGGGATCGGAGGCCGAGAGCGGCGCAGTGTCCTTGGCCTCGAGCCGCCGCGTCTCGATCTTTCTGTGCGGTTCGCGTTTGTAGCCTTCGACCAGCACGAGGTCGCAAGGCGCCAGCCTGGCGAGAATCGAATCCAGAGATGGTTCGGCCTCTCCGCGCAGTTCATGCATCAGCGCCCAGCGCCTGCCCGAGACGACCGCCACTTCCATTGCGCCAGCTTGGCGGTGGCGAAAGCTGTCGGCGCCTTCCTTGTCGATGTCGAAATCGTGGTGTGCGTGCTTGACTGTCGAAACCGTCCAGCCGCGCCGGGTCAGTTCGGCGACCAGTTTTTCCGTCAGCGTGGTTTTGCCGGAATTCTTCCAGCCGGTTATGCCGAAAACGCGATGCGTCACGCTCCGATCTCCCCCATGCTGGCTCAAATCTCGCCCGCGATGCGAGCGACATAAATGACATAGAGCGTAGTGAGGCCCGCGGCGGCCAGGGGGATGAACATGACCAGCAGCAGCGGCATCGGGCCGCTTTCGGGCGACAGCAACGCCCCGGCGAGCACCGAAAGTGCTGCGCCGCCGCCGATGGTCAGCGCGCCGCCGAGCCCTGACGCCGAGCCGGCCAGATGCGGCCTGACGCTGACGATGCCGGCATTGGCATTGGGTAGGGTCATGCCGTTGCCGGCGCCGACAAAGAAGACCGGGCCGAACAGCGCCAATGCATGGAGATAGCCGGCCAAAAGCAAAAACATCGCCAGCGCCAGCCCTGAACATGCGATGACGTTGCCGGCTAGCATCATGCGGTTCAGCCCGATCGATCGCGAGTAGCGGCCGGACAAGAAATTACCGAGCATGTACCCGACCGAGATGATGCCGAAATACATGCCGTATTGCGAGGGCGACAGCTTCAGCATCTCCGTCGCCACATAGGGGCCGCCGCCGAGGAAGGCGAAAAACGCGCCGGAGGCGAAGGTCGCCGTCAACGTATAGCCCCAGAACCGGCGCGAGCCCAGCAACTCCGGATAAGACCGGAACTGCTCGGAAAAGCTCGACGTCCGGTCGTGATTGGTCTCGCCGAGGTCGATATGGACGATGGCGTACGCAGCCAGGCCGAACACGAGCGTCAGCACGAAGCCCGACTGCCAGCCGTAGATTTCGTCAAGCAGGCCGCCGATGACCGGGCCAACCCTCGGCCCGACGCTCATGCCCATGGTGATGTAGCCGATCTTGCTGGCGGCTTCCGCGGTCTCGACCGTATCGCGCACAACCGCGCGCGCCAAAACCATCCCGGCAGCCGAAAAACCCTGGAAAATCCTGCAGACGAGCAGCGCTTCTATCGTCGGCGCATAGATTGCGGCCAGGGTGGCGACAAGGAAAATGCCGAAGCAGGCGAGCAGCACCGGCCTTCGCCCGAAACGGTCCGAGGCGGGACCGATCAGCAGTTGGAGCAGGGCGGTTGCGGCGAGATAGAGCGAGACGGCAAGCTGGACGACGGCGTAGTCGGCGGAGAAGTAGCGCGCCATGCCGGGGAGCGACGGCAGAAAGACATTCATCGCCAGCGGGCCGACCGACGCCGCCATGACCAGCGTGGCGATGCCGGGCGGCGTTCTCGTGGCGTAAGGCGCGATCGTCATCGCTACATGCCGTCCGGCGCCATTGCCGGGCTGGTACTTTGCGCGGCAGGCAATTGTTTTCCCACCACCCGTTCGCGGTAGAGCGTGTAGAGGCCAGAGCCGACGATGATGGTCGCGCCCACGATCATCGCCGCATCGGGAACGTCGCCGAACACCAGGAAACCGAGCAGGATCGCCCAGAGCAGCGCGGTGTAGCGGAACGGCGCGACGAAGGAGATGTCGCCGCCGCGCATGGCCATGATGATGAAGTGATAGCCAAAGAGGAGCAGCACGGCGGCGAAGGCCAGCAGCCCGACAGCGCCGGGGCGCATCGGCGCCCAGCCGCCGAGCGGCGCCACCAGGAATGCGCCGCAGATGGTCACCACGCATGCCGTGACGGTCGAGATCAGGAGCGTCGGCACGGTCCCGGGAATGCGCCTGGTCGCAAGGTCGCGCACCGCGCAGAAAACAACGCAGAGCAGCACCGACAGCGCATAGATGTTGAAGCCTTCGAGACCCGGACGAACGATGATCATCACGCCTGCGAAGCCCGCCGTGATCGCCAGCCAGCGTCGCCAGCCGACGCCTTCGCCGAAAACCATTGCCGCGCCCATGGTGACGGCCAGCGGCAGCGCCTGAAGTACGGCCGAGACATTGGCGATCGGCAGATGCGCGAGCGCGATCAGGAAGAAGAAGGTGGCGCCGAGTTCGCCGGCAGCGCGTACCGCGACCATTGGATGAAGCGCGAAATGCGCCTGCCGCAGCGCGCCCTGATGCCAGGCCAGAAGCCCGACCAGCGCGCTCGCGAACAGCCCTCGCACAAGCATGACCTGCCCCATATTCATCTCGACTGAGGCGAGTTTGACCAGCGTATCGTTCATAGTAAAGCCGGCCATAGACACCGACATGAACACGGCGCCGCGAAGATTGGGAGAAAGAGGCAAGATTTTTTCCGATTCTCGGGGCTGTCTGCCTTCGCATTTAACACCCGAGAACCAAACAGCAAATGCAAAGCGGTGGGCCACGCTGCGCGGCCAAGTAAGTTGCCGGACTGACTCTAACCTGAGCGGCGTTCGGCTCAGCCGCCGGTGACGCTCATGTGGCGGGAGACCGCAGGTCGGCGGGACGATGCTGTCAACCGCCCCAGCAACAGGTATGCAATATGCAATATGCAGTATGAGATATACAATATGCCAGAGCTTCCCTTTCATGCCTTGCTATGGTAGTGCTCCGTTCCAGGAGGCAGGAACAAGTCCTCCGGGAGGAAAACGACAAATGGGAAATTCTAAGATTGTTACGTTGGTCGCCCTGTCGCTTGCGCTCGGTACCGGCGCTGCCGTCGCGCAGGACGCAGCGCCGCCCAATCCGCCTAGCGACGCGGTGGTTCAGTATGCGAAGGACTTCGTCGCCGCGAACCTGATTGGCAATGCCGAGCTGAACGCGGCGATCGTGGCGTCGACCGAGAAGCACAGGCGGCTCGGCTATGACGAAACGAATATCCTCGACGGCCAGTGGCGCGTCGCCAAGTCGGGTGTCGAGAAAGAGGCGAAGGCTGCCTCTACCCTGAAGGAATTGGCCGGCGATAAGTCGATCGAGGAGCACGTCAAGGCAGGCGAAGAGCTCATCAAGGCCGCCCGCGAGAACGATGCCTCGAAGTGGCTCATCAAGCTGCAGGAAGGTGCCCAGCCCGCGGGGGCCGTCACCGAGGTCTTCGTGATGGACGGCTGGGGCTGGAACGTCGCGCAGACCGGCGGCACCTCCGACTTCTACCAGGGCGACGAGGGCAAGTGGCAGAAGACCTTTGCCTTGAACGACATCGAGATTCTCGACATCGTCGAGGAGGACGGGATCCGCTACGCCCAGATTTCGTTGCCGATCAAGGACGGAGACAAGAATATCGGCGCCGTCACTGTCGGCGTTGACGTCGACAAGGTGAAATGATCCCGAGGCATCGCCTGACGACTGAGAAGGGCGGCTTGAGCCGCCCTTCTTGTTTCGCCGGGGCGTCGCCGGGACAGCCTGGAATTGCGGTAGGTCAGCCGCCGGTGACGCTCATGTGGCGGGAGACGGCAGGCCGGCTTGTGTTGCGGTCGATGATGAAATCATGGCCCTTCGGCTTGCGGCCGATCGCCTCGTCGATGGCGTCCGAGACGAGCTCGTTGCCTTCGGATGCCCTGAGTGGCGCGCGCAGATCGGCCGCGTCGTCCTGGCCGAGGCACATATAGAGCGTGCCGGTGCAGGTCAGCCTGACGCGATTGCAGCTTTCGCAGAAATTATGCGTCATCGGCGTGATGAAGCCGAGCCGGCCGCCGGTCTCGGCCACCTCGACATAGCGGGCGGGACCGCCGGTCTTGTAGGGAATGTCGGCCAGCGTGAACTGCCGCTCCAGGCCGGCGCGCACGAGCGACAGCGGCAAATACTGGTCGGTGCGGTCCTCGTCGATCTCGCCCATCGGCATGGTCTCGATGACCGTCAAATCCATGCCGCGGCCATGCGCCCAGCGCATCAGCTCGGGCAATTCGGCATCGTTGAAGCCCTTCAGCGCTACCGCGTTGATCTTGACCTTCAGCCCGGCGGCCTGCGCCGCATCGATGCCGGCCATGACGCGGTCGAGATTGCCCCAGCGGGTAATTGCGTGGAATTTCTGCGGGTCGAGCGTATCGAGCGAGACGTTGATGCGCTTCACGCCGCAATCGGCGAGTTCGGCGGCGAAGCGCGAAAGCTGCGAGCCATTGGTGGTCAGCGTCAGCTCTTCGAGCGCGCCGCTTTCGAGATGGCGCGAGATCTGGCGCACCAGATGCATGATGTTCTTGCGCACCAGCGGCTCGCCGCCGGTCAGCCGGAGCTTTTTCACACCCTTTTCGACGAACACCGTCGTCAGCCGGTCGAGTTCCTCGAGCGACAGCAGATCCTTTTTGGGCAGGAAGGCCATGTCCTCGGCCATGCAATAGGTGCAGCGGAAGTCGCAGCGGTCGGTCACCGACACGCGCAGATAGCTGATCGTTCGGCCGAAGGGGTCGATCATGTTCATGCCAGACGCTTCCCGTGCAATCGCGGAGGTCGTTATATCTGACTATGTCGTACGATCCGGCGCCGCGATCAAGCCATTCCTTCCCGGGCTCTGGTAACAATCTCGAATATGACGCCGCAATGTCGCGCCGCCGGTGGGAATCATGGCCGCTTTGCGCGCGTGGCAAATCGGCGTAGGAGTGGCCAAAACTAGGTATGAGGCGAGAGCGAACATGATGACGGCGCCCAAGGAACTCCGGGTCTCCAAGGACCGCAAGATGCTGACGGTCACGTTCCCGGATCACCGTCCGTTCGATCTGCCGGCCGAGTTCCTGCGGGTGGTTTCGCCATCAGCCGAAGTGCAGGGCCATTCGCCCGAACAGCGCGTGACCGTGCCGGGCAAGCGCAACGTCGCCATCCTGAAGATCGAGCCGGTCGGCAATTACGCGGTGCGCATCACCTTCGACGACATGCACGACACCGGCATCTTTACCTGGAGTTATCTCCACACGCTCGGCCACGAAAAGGACGAGCGCTGGCAGGCCTATCTTGACGAGCTCGCGGAAAAGGGCCTGAGCCGGGACCGCTAGATACTCCAGCGCCGCCGCGGTCAGCCGAGCGCGGACAGGATTTCGTTGGTATCGTAGTAGAACGGCGTTCCTTCCAGCAAACGGCCATCCCGGAAACGCAACACTTCGGCGAACGGCTGCCGCACGGTCGCGCCGTTTGCGCGAGCGACCAGGGAAATCGTGCAACTCATATACACCACGTCGCCGTTCTGCGCGGCTTGCAGGCCTTCGACGTTCACATCGCTCCAGATCTCCCGCATCTTGCGGAAAAGAGCGCCGACGCCTTCAAGACCTTTCCAATCACCCGCATAGGGAAGCGATTTCGGCTCATGCACGATTACGTCCGGATGGAACGCGCTGGCGAGCATTTCGGCGCCATCTGGTCCAGATTGCAGATAGCGCATCTCGACATCGAACATGTTTTCGAGAAGTTCCATCGCGGCGCGCGTGCTATCGTGCTGCTGTGTCATCATCGGGCTCCAGTTTGACTGGGGCTTTTATGTATAGCCTGGCGGACGTCCCGACACCCGATACCTGCCATCCGAAGCACCATGCGTCGCGAAACCGTTACGGTCCTGTTATACGGGATCTTCCCGGAGAACTGGCAATGTCGGAAATCACCACGGTCGAAGAACTCGAGGCGCTGTACGGCCTGCCTGGCGAGGCCTCGCTGGTCAAGGAACTCGACAGCATCATTCCGGAATATGCGGCCTTCATCGAAGCTTCGCCATTCGTGGCTCTGGCGACCAGCGGACCGGAGGGGCTCGACTGCTCGCCGCGCGGCGACGTGCCGGGATTCGTGCGCATCCACGATCCGAGAACGCTGATGATGCCCGACCGGAGGGGCAACAACCGGGCCGATTCGCTGAAGAACATCGTTCGCGACGGCAGGGTAGGGCTGCTGTTCCTCGTTCCCGGTTCCGGCACCACCCTGCGGGTCAACGGCCGCGCCCATATCACCACCGACGCCGCCCTTTGCGCATCCTTCGCCATCGAGGGCAAACCGGCGCGGTCGGTCATCGTCATCTCGGTGGAATCCGTCTATTTCCAGTGCGCCCGCGCCATCCACCGCTCGGAACTCTGGAATCCCGAACGGCATATCGACCCGAAATCGCTGCCGACGCCGGGCAATATACTTGCGGCGACGAGCAGGAACAAAATCGACGGTGCAGCCTACGACCGTGAATGGCCGGAACGGGCGAAAAAGACGATGTGGTGATCCGAAGGTCAGTCAGCCTTCTTTCAGCATTTCTTCGATTCGTCGCATCTGCTCGCCCATCCGGTCACACTCCGTGTGGCTCGACTGCGCCATCACCCGCTCGATCAGCGTCGAATAGATCTTCAGCGCCTGCATCAGCAGCGCCTCACCCTCAGTGGTCAGCGAGAGGCGCATGATGCGCTTGTCCTTGATATCGCTTTCGCGGCGCACGACGCCGCGGTGCTCGAGCTGGGGCAGGAGCATGGTGATGTTCGAGCGGCCGACCAGAAGCTTGCGGGCGAGGTCGTGCTGCGACATGCCGGGATGGCGGTAAAGGTTCATCAGCATGTCGAGCTGCGCCAGTTTCAGGTCGAGCGGCTGCAGCGCCTTGGTCAGCGCGTTCACCACCGCCTTTTCGGCGCGCACCAGGGCAATCCAGTTGCGGAAGCGCGGATTGTCCCAGGGCAGGTCTTGTTTATTGTTCATAGTTGAACTAGTATGTTCATGATTGAACTAATGGATGGATCGCAACTATGGCATCATTTGGATTGAAGGTCATCCGCGGTTTGTTCGGGGCTGCGGAGCATGTCGCCCCATCGCTGGCCGGCCGCGCGGCGTTCGATTTGTTTTGCCGAACTCCGGGCCGGCGCTCGCTGACCGCAGGCGAGCGCCGCGCGATCCTGCAGGCCGGACCGTTCATGCAGGAGGCGCGTCATCACCGCCTGCGAACCCGCTCCGGCTGCGTCATGGTGCACGAGTTCCGGCCGGCTCGGAAGCCGATCGGTACGGTGCTGGTCATCCATGGCTGGCGCTCGCGCACGGAGTATATGCGCTCATTGATCGAGGGCTTTCGCGGTGCGGGGTTTCGCGTCATGTCGCTCGACCTTCCCGGCCACGGCCACTCATCCGGCCGGCGGCTGAACATGGTGACCGCAGTCGATGCCGCTCAGACGGCAGGCGAGTGGTTCGGGCCGTTCGCGGCGGTTATCGGCCACTCCTTCGGCGGCGCGGTCGCCGTCAATGCCGCCGTCGGCTCCGTCCCGAGCATCGCGCCTCTGGCGGCTGAACGCCTCGTGCTGATCGCCGCGCCCAATTCCATGTCGGATCTGTTCGAGGGATTTGGCCGCTTCGTCAATCTCGGCCGGCGGACATATTCCGCCATGGCCGGTCAGGTCCACCGGCTTTCCGGGCGGGTGCTCTCCGAATTCACCGGATCGCGGCAACTCGCCAGCGTCCCGATCCCGGCGCTGGTCATTCATGCTCCGGACGACCGCGAGGTGCCTGCCGACGATGCCAGGGCGCTCGCATCCGCCGGCGATCACGTCCGGCTTTACTCGGCCGATGGCCTTGGCCACCGCCGCATCCTGTCCGATCCTTCGGTGGTGGAACTCTCGGTTGGTTTCGTGACCGAACGGCGCGAGCCGGCCCTCATGCACTAGGCTCCTGCCGCTCCCTTTGCCGCCGCCGGGCGTCGATTCTCGTGAACCAAATCCGGCGGTTGGGAGTTTCGGTCATACATACGGCACCGGAACGGAGGAGCGGCACAATGAACAAGCGGCATCGCGAAACCGATCAGGATAGAGACCAGAACCGCAGCCTCCAGCAGGAGCAGGCTGAGCGCGAGCGTGCGCGCCAGCAGAGCGGCGCCCCGCGCGAAAACGATGAAAGCCGAGCCGAAAGGGGCCGCCAGCAGAGCCAACCCCCTGGCCGCGGCCAGAGCCGGTCCGAGGATATGCCGCAGCGTCAGCAGAGCGGCTGGCAGAGCGAGATGGAGCGGGAAATCGAAGAGCGCCGCGGGTCGCAGTCGGAACGCAACGACTAGAAAGACGAGGAGCGCGCCGGCGCTCGGAATGCTGTGAGAAGATCGAGAATGCGCGCTTCATGCGCGAAGTTCTCCGCGCAGAGAGACAACAGGAGGTGGTCGAAAATTTATAGACTCTTAACGAAATCGGTATGAATCGGTATAGTCGCGGGCTGAGCCGCTAATCGGCGGGCCGACCAATCTCGCGGCGGACAACAGGAGCCGGTCGGCAATGCCCGATCGGAACAGGTATTCTCATGGGTTTCGTGACAAAGACGATCGGTTCGCTTCCGCTGGCGGTGGTCGCCATCACGCTGGCTCTCGGTGCGCCGCCGAGCCATGCGCAAAACCTGTTCGACATCCTGTTCGGCGGCGGTCTCAACAATAGCCGCCGAGTCGAACCGCCGCAGCGCCCGCGGGTGCAGAGGCAACATAGAAGCGCCGCCCCGGCGCCTAAGATCACCGGGCCATCCTACTATACCTACAAGGTCGATCCTCTCGTGCGGGTCGATTTCTCCGCTTTGTCCGCGGCCAGCCAGACCGTCAGTTTTGAACCGACGCTCACCGGAACAGCTTTCCGCGAAGCCGCCGCCACGGGCCTCGCCGATTTCGACCTTTTTGCGGAAAAGAACATAGCCAAGGCCCTGGCCGACTATTATTCCGCCAATCCGGAGTTCATCTGGGTGACCGGCTCGAGCGCCAACGGCCGTGCCAGGGAGGCGGTGCGGGTCCTCAGCGAGGCCGACAGCCATGGGTTGTCGCCTGCCGACTATGCGGTCACCATCCCTGCCGCCGCCTATTCGCTCGACGATACCGCCGCGCGCCAGCGCGCGATGGTGCGTTTCGAAATGGCCCTGTCGGCGCGCGTCCTGCGCTATGTCCGCGACGCCCAGGGCGGCCGCATCGATCCGAACCGGCTGTCCGGCTATCATGACTTTCCCGCCAAGCCGATCGATCTTGCCGGCGTCCTGAAGACGCTCGCGCATACCACGGAAGTACGGACCTTCCTCGAATCGCGTCATCCGCAAAGCCCTGAATACCAGGCGCTGCGGGTCGAACTGGAGGCGCTGCGGGCAAGTTCGGAAAACGCGATCGTGGTCGACGCCAAGCTTCTCCTGAAGCCCGGCCAGACCAGTCCGGAACTGCCCAAGCTGCTGCAGCTCATCGCCCGCAACGTCGACGACGAATTCGGCGGCGAACATGGCGAAACGCTGTGGCGGCTCGGAAAGAGTGAAGTCTATTCCGAAGAGCTCGTGCCGGTAATCAAGGCCGTGCAGGAGAAGAACGGCCTGAAGCCCGACGGCGTCATCGGCCCTCGCACCGTCGGCACGCTCGCTGGTACCTCCAAGGCCGACCGCCTTGATAAAGTGGCCTTCGCGCTGGAACAGTTGCGCTGGCTTCCATCGGATCTCGGCAGCCCGCGCGTGTTCATCAACCAGCCGGCCTACACGGCGAGCTACATCGAGGGCGGCCAGGAAAAGCTGAATATGCGGGTGGTCATCGGCAAGCCCTCGAACCAGACCAGCTTCTTCTACGACGAGATCGAGCAGGTCGACTACAATCCCTATTGGGGCGTGCCGCAGTCGATCATCGTCAACGAAATGCTGCCCAGGCTGCGCCGCGATCCCGGCTATCTCGACCGTTCCGGCTACGAGGTCACCGACGCCAGGGGCAGGCGCATTCCGTCCTCGGCGATCAACTGGGGGGCATACGGCTCGAAGATTCCGTTCAACGTGCGCCAGACGCCCAGCGAGGCGAATGCGCTCGGCGAACTGAAGATATTGTTCCCCAACAAGCACGCCATCTACATGCACGACACGCCGCAGAAGGCGCTGTTCGACCGCGATTCACGCGCCTTCAGCCATGGCTGCGTGCGCCTGAAGGATCCGCGCGGCATGGCCGCTGCCGTGCTCGGCACGACCGTCCAGCATATCGAGGCGAAGCTGAAGCAGGGACATTCCTCGGAGAAGGTGACCCGCAAGATCCCGGTCTACGTCGCCTATTTCACCGCCTGGCCGGACATCAACGGCAAGGTCGAGTATTTCGGCGACGTCTACGACCGCGACGCCCGCCTGAAAACGGCGCTGGAAAAGACCGACGAGCTTCGCGCATCGAGCATCTGAGGAAAGCGATTCCCTCAGCATGGGAAGACGTGGGTTCCGGCCTCGCCATCGCGTTCGCTGGCGATCTCCATCCATGGCGGCATTATAGCAATTTTCCCCAAGCCCCGGAAACAGCAACGCTGCAAGTTGCGGCGGTAATGTTCCGTCGCCTTGCGGCGGCTCGCTTATCCATAGGAGATAACCATGACGACGATCTCTTCGTTTTTCACGGCGCTCGGATCCGAAGGTTCCCCAGCCGACCGGGCGAAAGACATGGACCTGTATGGGTGGCTGATCGGAAGCTGGGAAATGGACACGGTCCGCCACCTCGACGACGGCACAATCCAGAAATCGGATGGAGAGATCCATTTCGGCTGGGTGCTCGAAGGTCGCGCGATCCAGGACGTCTGGATCAGGCCCAAGCGCCCAGCGCCGTCCACGATGTATGGCACCACCTTGCGCATCTTCGATCCAGGGATCGGCGGCTGGCACATCATCTGGAGCGACCCGCTCAACCAGGATTACTCGCGCCAGATCGGGCGGGCCGAGGGCAAGGACATCGTCCAGATCGGCGATGATTCGCGTGGTCTGCAAGCTCGATGGCGTTTCACTGAGATCACGGCCGACAGCTTCCATTGGATCGGCGAGGAAAGATCTGCCGAGAGCGACCCTTGGCAAATCACGTATGAACATTTTGCCCGCCGAACAAATTGCTGAAGCTGGTGGTAGCCGCCTATGAGCGTCCGGGTTTGTCAAAGATATAATCGCCGGCAATTGCAAAATCAGACGCTCAGCGCGCCATCGAATGAAAAGCAGGTATTGGTTCTGTTGGGAAAATGGTGGGGATTGAACCTGCGACCCCACCCGTGTGAAGGGCACGCTTGAATCGGCGTTTTCTGTCATGATTTCCGTCGCTTGCCGCGGTCGTTTGCAGCAGCGTGGACGTAGGTGCGCAGCATCAGCGACATGTTGGCCCAGCGACCGGCCTTGGAGCAGTGCCCCACCGCCCCACCCTCATCGGAGCCGTGGCCCTTTTCCAAGTCATCGCCGCCGTATGGGGTGAGTTACATCCGGATGCCTAGTTGCATTCAACGAGGTCATTGGGGATTTCGACACATTCATGCCGCGGCGTCTGACAGCCAGCAAGGGCAGCGAGCATTCCGATCATCAGTATCCTAACAAGCATCCTGCCTCTCCCCAAATTCCGGCCGCCACCATGACGGGCACCCAATGCGGGCGTCAATGCGATTCTACGCGCCGGATTACCACTCGCGAGAATGAAAGCCGAAACCGTATACGGGATTTGTACGGGAAGATGTCTTCTGTTCGCTGCATGTTCCGGCAAGAAACTGCAAGATCGCGCTACAAGCGCCAGGCCGTCCAGTCACTTAGCATTGATTTCATTGTGGAAAATGGTGGGCGATGCAGGGATTGAACCTGCGACCCCACCCGTGTGAAGGGTGTGCTCTCCCGCTGAGCTAATCGCCCGCTCGTCGCCCGAAGGCCAAGCGAGCCGCGATATAGGATAGAGCCGTCATGCAAGTCAAGGACGGCAATCACGCGTTGGCGGTCTCGATCAGCCGCCCGGTAAGGTCGAGCGTGAGTTCGTCGAAATGCGAGATGATCACGGACGGCTCGAATTCCCGAACATGCCTGTCCGTATAGCCGAAATCGACGGCCACCACCGGAATGCCGGCGGCCTTGGCCGTGTCGATGTCGGTTCGCGAATCGCCCACCATCACTGCCCGATCGGGATCGCCGCCGGCCTTGGCGATGGTCTCCAGAAGGTGCCGCGGATCGGGCTTGCGGAAGGCGAATGTGTCGGCTCCACATATGGCTGCGAAATGATGTGTCATGCCGAGCGCGCCGATCAGCTTGCGCGAAAATGCTTCGGTCTTGTTTGTGCAGATCGCCAGATTGAACCCTGCGCTCTCAAACCGGTCGAGTGCTGCCGGAACGCCGGGGTAGGGGCGTGACTTGCCGGGGATGTTGGCGCCGTAATGGTCAAGAAACAGCGCGAGAAGCCGGTCATGTTCCTCGACCGCCAGCATCTTCTGCTGTGCGGCGTAGGCGCGCTCGATCATGACGCGGCCGCCATGGCCGACATATTGATGGAAACCCGCCGCGTCCGTGTGGGCGATGCCGCCGGCGCCGAGGCTGTGGTTAAGGCTGTCCAACAGGTCGGGCGCCGTATCGATGAGCGTTCCGTCGAGGTCAAATACGATGATGGGCTTGCGCATCAGGAGTCTCGGCGACCGACGGTTGGCGGGGGCGATGTATGAGGCGATAGCTTGCGGGTCGCGCCGGCGCAACCCGTTCCCGCCTCCGTGCACAAGAGCTTTGCCCTGTCTCGCAAAGATGTTAGGAGCGCCCGACGCAATTTTGAGGTGGCGAAACAGGCATGGATGCACGGGCGTTGAAAATCGAAGCTGCGCGCGCGGCTCTCGGCCACGTAAGGGACGGGATGCGGCTGGGCATCGGCACCGGTTCGACTGCCGAAGAATTCGTGCGTCTGCTCGCCGAGAAAGTTGCCGCCGGCATGAAGATCGTCGGCGTGCCGACTTCGGAGCGCACCGCAGCGCTCTGCCGCGAACTCGGCGTGCCCTTGTCGACGCTTGAGGAAACGCCCGAGCTCGATCTCACAATAGACGGCGCCGACGAGGTCGATGGCAAGCTTGCTCTGATCAAGGGCGGCGGCGGCGCATTGCTGCGCGAAAAGATCGTGGCCGCCGCCTCCTCGCGCATGATCGTGATCGCGGACGAATCGAAGCTCGTGGAGACGCTGGGGCGGTTTCCGCTGCCGATCGAGGTAAACAGATTCGGTCTCGGCGCGACCAGGCTGGCAATCGCTCGTGCGGCCGATGCGGCCGGGCTTTCCGGTCCGCTGACATTGAGGATGACGAATGGCGAGCCGTTTGTTACAGACGGTGGGCATTTTATTATCGACGCATCTTTTGGCCGCATTCCCAATCCAAGAGCGCTATCAAATGGTCTTCATGCCGTTCCGGGCGTCGTCGAGCATGGCCTGTTTCTGGGCCTTGCGGACGTCGCGATCATCGCCGGCGCCGATGGCATCCGGACGGTTCATGCGGCAAGCTAAACAGGAGTTCTACCTATCATGACGCTGGTCCACCGCGTTCGTCGCCTATCCACCGCACTGGCGGCTTCGGTCATTGTCGCAACCGCCTCACCGGCCTTCGCGCAGGAGATTTCCGACGCCCACCTCCAGGCTGCGCGCGAGGCAGTGGATGCGATCAACGCCACCGACATATTCGACGGCATCCTTCCAGCGGCGGCCGCCGCGCTGAAGTCGACGCTGATCGAGAAGAATCCGGACCTGCAGGAGCTCATCACGACGACGGTCGACGAGAAGGCGATCGAAATGGCCGGCCGCCGCGCCGACCTCGAAAAGGAAGCCGGCCTCGCCTATGCGCGGGTGTTCCCCGTCGAGGATTTGAACGCCATCGCCACCTTCTACAATTCGCCGGCCGGCAAGAAGCTCTTGGCCGACGGCCCGATCGTCACCCGCGAGGTGACCAAGGCGGCCGACATCTGGCAGCGCGGCATCGTGCGCGATCTCGCAGAGGTTGTCGGCAAGTCGCTCCTGGAAAAGACCGGCGGCCGCGCCCAGACTGCGCCCGCCGCTACC
>NZ_AHAM01000181.1 GCF_000236565.1 Mesorhizobium alhagi CCNWXJ12-2
GCGATGCTCGCCGACGAGACGATGCGTTCGGTAATCGTGTTCACCCGCACCAAGCACGGCGCCGACCGCGTGACCCGCGATCTCGAGCGCGACGGCTTCGATGCGGCGGTCATTCACGGCAACAAATCGCAGAACGCCCGCCAGAAGGCGCTCAACGGCTTCCGCGACGGCTCGGTGCGCATTCTGGTAGCGACCGACATTGCGGCGCGCGGCATCGACGTGCCGGGCATTAGCCACGTCGTGAACTACGAACTGCCGGACGAGGCCGAGAGCTATGTCCACCGCATCGGCCGCACCGGCCGCAACGGCGCCGACGGCATCGCCGTCACGCTGTGCGATCCGGGTGAGAACGCCAAGCTCCGGCAGGTCGAAAGGATCATCCGGATGAAGCTCCCGGTGACGGCCGACCATCTCGGCCAGCCCGATCCGAAGGCCGAGCCGCGCAGCAACGACCGCGCGCCTCGGGAAGCAGCCAACGACCGCAACAGCAACAACCGGCCGCGCGGCGAGCAGAAGCCGCGCAACGGTTTTGGCAAGAAGCCGTTCCAGGGCAAGCCCGGCGACGAGCGCAAGCCGTTCCGCGGCAAGCGCCGTTCCTTCGGCTCCGGCAAGCCGGCGTCGCGCGCTGCGTAAAGGTCTGTCCCGCAATTGGCCGGTTTTGGTCCAATTGCGTGAACCCATGTGATGCGATAGGGCGGCCGAGGCGATTGCTTCGGCCGCCCTTTGTATTTGGATGGAACGTCATGGCCGGCATCGCAGCGCTCGCAATCGCCTATGTGCTCTCGCAATTCTACCGCTCCTTCATGGCGGTGCTGACGCCGGTTCTCACCGTCGAACTCGGCGCCACCAAGGCCGAGCTTTCGCTGGCCTCCGGCGCTTTCTTCATCAGTTTCGCGCTGTCGCAATTCGCCATCGGCGTATCGCTCGACCGGATCGGTCCGCGCCGCACGGCGGCGGCCCTGCTTGCGTTTGGCGGAGGGGGCGGGGCGTTCCTGTTCGCAGCGGCGACCCAGCCTTGGATGATCACCGCCGCCATGACGCTGATCGGCATCGGCTGCGCCCCGGTGCTGATGGCGTCGCTGTTCATCTTCGCGCGTATCTATTCGACGGCACGCTTCGCGGTGCTGACCTCATGGCTGGTGGCGTTCGGCACCGCCGGCAACGTCATTGGCGCTTCGCCGCTCGCCAATGCGGCGGAGGCTTTCGGCTGGCGGCCTGTCATGGCCGCGCTCGGAGTGGTCACGCTGCTGACTGCTGCGGCGATGATGGTCTTGGTGCGAGATCCCGAAAAGCCGAAAGGCATGCACATCTCAGGCACGGGCTTCGCCGGCTACGGCGAATTGATGCGCATGCGCGTTTTGTGGCCGATAATTCCCCTGACCGCGATCAATTATGCCGCGACCGCCGGCATACGCGGCCTCTGGGCCGGGCCTTATCTCGCGGACGTCTATGGCGCCGACACGCCGGTGATAGGCGAGGTCACCCTGTTCATGGCGCTGGCGATGGTCGCCGGCTCGTTTATTTACGGGCCGCTGGACACGATCTTCCGGACGCGGAAATGGGTGGCTGTCGGCGGCAATTTCATCAGCCTGCTGGCGATCGTCTACCTTGCGGTAAATACCGTCACCGGCATCCCTTCGACCACGCTTGTTCTTGTCGTGATCGGCGTCTGCGGCATGGGCTACGGCCTGCTGATGGCTCACGCGCGCGCTTTCCTGCCGCCCCATCTAGTCGGTCGCGGCGTGACGTTGATGAACTTCTTCTCGATCGGCGGCGTCGGCCTGATGCAATTCGCGACGGGCGGAGTGGTCACCGCTTCGATCGTGCCTGCCGAGCCGGCAGCCGCCTATACCGCGCTGTTCACCTTCTACGCAGTGGTGCTCGGCCTCGCGCTCGCAATCTATCTGCTGGCGCGCGACGCCAAGCCGGAAAAGCACTGACAAATTTTCGCGATCAGACGCCCGAAACGGCCCTTATCCAGACGACGATCCGGTCTGCGAGAAAACGTGTCGTCGCCGGCGACAGCGCGTCACCCGCGATTACGTGATGGTCGATATCGCCGCTGTCGTCGACCGGAACGATTTCGTGCTGGGCGCCCCATCGCGCGGCGATTTCGCGGGTGAGATCCTGCCTCACGATCCGATCCGAATCGGAAAATATGAACAGAGCCGGGATTTTTGCCTCTTCGACCGGCGCTTGACGAGCCAGCTTTGTGAGAGCCGCCATCGGCAGGATCGCGCTTGTCGGGTATTTTGTTGTCCAGAGTTTTCCGTGCATTTCATTGCGCGCTTGAAAACTCCGTTCCTTGCCGATCAGCAGTTCCGCGATCTGCTTGCCCCACGGCATGGTCAGCAGTTCCGCCCCCGACCCGCGCACGCCGAAATTCGGCGAGATCAGCGCCATGGCGGCGACGCCCTCCGAGGCGCCCGCTTCGGTCGCCGCATGGACCGCCAGTGCTGCTCCGGTCGAGGTGGCGATGACGACGACCTTCTCACCGATCTCCCGTCCGATCGCCAGCGCTTCGGCATAGTCGTTGAGCCAGTCGTGGACGGTCGCGGTTCCCATCGCCGCGCCGCCCTGGCCATGGCCTTTCAGGCGAGTGTAGAAAAGGTTGGCGCCGAGTTCTTCCGCCACCTGGTCGGGGAGGGGGCGGACCTCGCCCTTCGATGCCGAAAAGCCGTGAATATAGACGATGGAGACGGGCGTTTTCGCGTGGAGCATCGGGTCGGCCCAGACGATCTCCTTCTCCAGTCCATCGCGTATGCCGGGGACTAGGCTTTCGGAACGGTCGAGGTAGGCGGCCGGGTCATCGCCGATCAACGAAGCATCGAACGTGACGCGTGTGTCGACGGGAACGCGCGGCCCGACGGCGTAGAGCACTGCGAGCGAAACGGCCAATACGACAAGAGCGGTCAAGATCCGGCGCCTCACGTAATTCTCCAGCGGTGACGATATCGGCACTGCGGAATTCTTGCAGCACCAGTTCAATATGCCGAAGGACCTACAGGCTTCGGCATTTCCCGCCAAGCGTGCTGCGGATTTTTCTCCCGTTCTACGTGTGGCCAGTTCCAGGCTTGACGTGCAGTTCAAGGCGATGTATTTAACCGAAAGGATAATTAACCACTCGGTATATGGCACCATGCCTCCCGATCAGCTTGACACCACCTTTGCCGCTTTGGCCGACCCGACGAGGCGGGCGATCCTTGCGCGGCTCGCTTCAGGTGAGGCCTCCGTCAACGAACTCGCCCAGCCTTTCGCCATGAGCCTGCCGGCGGTTTCCAAGCATCTCAAGGTCTTGGAGCGCGCCGGTCTGATCTCGCGCGGCCGCGAAGCGCAGTGGCGGCCCTGCCGGCTCGAGGCCGGTCCGCTCAAGGAAGTTTCCGATTGGGTCGAGAATTACCGCCGCTTTTGGGACGACAGCTTCGATCGTCTCGGCGACTATCTGCATGAACTGCAAACCAGGGAGAAACCTGATGGCCCAAGCAACTGAAAAGGCCGGGCAAGCCGAATTCGAGCTTGCCATCACCCGCATCTTTGATGCTCCACGCAGCCTGGTATTCAGGGTCTGGAGCGCGCCGGAGCACCTGATGCGCTGGTGGGGTCCGAAGGATTTTACCTGCACCTTGGCAAAGACCGATTTCCGGGAAGGCGGCGCATGGCGCACCTCCATCCGTTCGCCCGAGGGAACCGATCACGGTGCGCGGGGCATCTATCGCGAAATCGTCGAGCCGGAACGCCTTGTCTTCACCTTCGCCTGGGACGACGGCGACGAGACGCTGGTCACGGTCACGTTCGAGGACCACGACGGCCGGACCAAGCTGACTTTCCGTCAGGCGCCGTTCGACACGATCGAAAGCCGCGATTCGCATCAGGAAGGCTGGAGCGAATGCCTCGACCGGCTGGAGGCGTACCTAGCATCCGCGCCCGCCACATGACCCAACCCGTGGGAGCAACCGTAATGTCGCAACCGCTTCGTTCAACTCCTGTCCCGGAACTGCCGCGCCGGATCTCTGTTTACTATTCGCGCTCGGAAGGCATCTCGGACGCCGGCAGGCATGCCGGGCTGCTCCAAAACCTGCCGAGCGATGTCGCTGCGGTCACCGAAATCGTCCAGGGATTGGCAATCCATCAATACGCCGCCTCCTACTATGGGGTGACCGTGCCCGAGGCTCGGAAGCGCGAATCCCACCTTCGCCCGGTCGAGGCGATCCTGGATGAAATCCTCGCTCTGGACGGCCGGCCGCTCGCCGAGGCACGGCCGCCTCAAAAGCGCATCGTCGGCGTTTGCCATCACTTCGCGCTGCTGCTCGTCGCCATGCTGCGCGCTCACGGAATTCCCGCGCGCTACCGTTCCGGCTTCGGCTCCTATTTCAATGCGCCTTATTTTGAGGACCACGTGGTTTGCGAATACTGGAGTGCCAAAAAGAGGCGCTGGGCATTGGCCGACCCGCAATTCGACGAGAAATGGCGTGCAGGCGCGAAGATCGATCACGACGTGCTTGACGTGCCGCGCGACCGCTACCTGATCGCCGCCGACGCCTGGTCGCAATGCCGATCCGGCAAGGCCGATCCGTCGAAATTCGGCATCTTCGCCGGCGAGCAGCGCGGCTTCTGGTTCATCGCCGGAGATCTAGTGCGTGACATTGCCGGGCTGAACAAGGCCGAGATGCTGCCCTGGGATTGCTGGGGCGCGATGCCTCAACCAAATGAGCAACTGTCCAAAGATCAGTTCGCCTTCTTCGACCGGATCGCCGAACTGACGCGGGATCCGGATGCGGCGTTCGATGATCTGCTTCGCGCCTACGAAGGTGACGAGCGCCTACGCGTGCCGAAAACCGTGTTCAACGCCGTGCTGCAACGACCGGAAGCCGTGGAAGCTGCATGAATGAGACGACAGGCAAGGACAAAGCGAGATGAAGAAGACTTATCACGGCAGTTGCCACTGTGGCGCTGTCCGTTTCGAATGCGAACTCGACCTGGCGCCGGCCGGCCGCCGTTCCGAACCCGAATTGCCTGGCGTGTGGTGGACATCGACCTTCCGCTGCAACTGCTCTTCCTGCATGAAGACCCGGCTGTGGAAGGGTTTTGTCCGGGCGGGCGACTTCCGCCTGATCGAGGGGCAGGATGCGCTTGCCGACTACCGGTATGCCAGCAAGGAAATCCACCACTTCTTCTGCCGGCACTGCGGGGTTCATCCGTTCGGCAACGCCAGCTTCGAGCAGATGGGCGGCGAGTTCTACGCGGTGAACATCTATTGCCTCGACGACGCTAGCGACACCGAGCTTGCCGAAGCGCCGATCATTTATGAGAATGGCCGCGACGACGACTGGGAGCATCCGCCCGCCGAAACGCGATATTTCTAGGCCGGCCGGCTCCAGAACGCGGAGGCGTAATGAACGACGAAGCGCTTGCCAGAAGCTTGCCCCGCGCGCTGCTGGTTCTCCGGATCACGCTCGGCCTCTTCCTGCTGCAATGGGGCATCGAAAAGTTCGTCGTGCCGGAAAACACGGTCGGCATCTGGGGCTTCTTCTACGGCATTAGCGTGCCGCAGATGTCGGCCTATGTCTTCGGCGTCATCGAGATCGCCATCGCGATCTGCCTGTTCTTCGGCCTCTTCCGCACCGTCGCCTATGGCGCGGCGATGGTGCTGCATGCGGTCAGCGTCGCCGTTTCCTGGCCGTTCCTGATCAATCCATGGGCGGATCCTGCCGGCCATTTGTTCATCGCCGGAGTGCCGGTGCTGGGCGGCTTCGTCGCGCTGTTCCTCTTGCGCCATTGGGATCGCGGCCTGTTCGACCGCTGAGCGCCGCCCGCAGTACCAAGCGTTCGTTCGGGGATTTTCATCGCGCGCCCTGCGCCGGTTCGGCTATAAGCCTTGCACGGCGCATCCGGATTCGGGCGTGAGCGCCCGGAAAACTGTTGAAGGACGTTGCGTGACGCACGAGGTGACGAACCAGCCCCCGCCGCTGACGGGAAGCAACGCTTGGCGTGGCGATCCGCTGCTGGTGCAACTGGCCGAGGATTTTTCCGAACCGGTGCGCAAGGAACTCGACCAGATCGGCCGCTTCGTTCTCACACACGAAGCGCAGGAATTGGCCCGGCTCGCCAACACCGAGACGCCCAAGCTCCGAACGCACGACCGGCAGGGCAGGCGCGCCGACATCGTTGAAGCCCATCCGGCCTATCATGCGCTGCTCCGCCGTTCCGTGGCCAACGGGCTGCATTCCTCGATCTGGGAGAACGGAAGCGCCGAGACCGGCAAGCGCCACCAGGTGCGCGCGGCGCGCTTCTATCTGACGGCCGAGCTGGAGACAGGCCATCTCTGCCCGATCACCATGACCAGCGCCTCGCTGGCCGCGCTGATGGCCAGCCCGAAACTGTTTCGCGAGTGGGCGCCGCGCGTCACCACCCGAAAATACGACCAGAGCCAGAAACCGCCGGTCGAAAAGACCGGGCTGACGCTCGGCATGGGCATGACCGAGAAACAGGGCGGCACAGATGTGCGCGCCAACACCACGCGCGCCGAACGCGCCGGCAGCGGCTTCTATCGCCTGACCGGGCATAAATGGTTCATGTCGGCGCCGATGTCGGACGCGTTTCTGGTGCTGGCGCAGGTCGGTGAGGGGCTTTCCTGCTTCCTGGTGCCGCGCCTGCTGGGCGACGGTTCCGGTAACGGCTTCCGTTTCCAGCGCCTGAAGGACAAGCTCGGCAACCGTTCGAATGCCTCATCGGAAGTGGAGTTTGTCAACGCCATCGGCGAAATGGTCGGCGAACCCGGGGCAGGGGTGAAGACGATCATGGACATGGTCACCCTGACCCGGCTCGATTGCGCCGTAGCCTCGTCGGCGATCATGCGCGCCGGCCTTGCCGAAGCGGTACACCACACGCGCCACCGCCAGGTTTTCGGCGCGGTCCTGATCGATCAGCCGCTGATGCAGCGCGTTTTGGCCGACATGGCGCTCGACGTCGCCGGCGCGACCGCGTTGTCGCTGCGCCTCGCCCGCTCTTTCGACGAAGCTGCCAACGATCGCGGCGAGGCGGCTTTCGCCCGCGCCATGACGCCCGTGGTCAAATACTGGGTGTGCAAGACCGCGCCGGCGCTGCTCTACGAGGCAATGGAGTGCCTCGGCGGCAATGGCTATGTCGAGGAAGCTCCGCTCGCCCGCTATTATCGCGAAGCCCCGGTCAACGCCATCTGGGAAGGCTCGGGCAATGTCATGGCGCTCGACGTGCTGCGCGTACTCGGCCGCGCGCCGGGTCTTTTCGACGATGTGCTTTCAGGCATAGAGCGTGACCTTGGAGCGAGCGGGCACGGTACGATCGGCGTGCTGCGCGCAGCCATGCAGGTCGCATCCTCCGATGAAGGCTCAGCCCGCATCCTGACGGAGCAGCTGGCGCTGTCGGCCGCTGCGGCCGAACTCAGGCGGCTGGGGGCAGGGCGCATCGCCGACGCCTTCATCGAAACGCGGCTGGCCGGCCAGTGGCGCGGCACGTACGGCATGATCGATGCGCGTCACGATGCGCGCATGATCATCGATACGCTCTATCCCGCCAACTGAGCCGTAACCGCCAAAACCATCGGTATCGTGAAGAAGGCGATGATGGTCTGCAGGGTGGTAGCTGCGGCGTAGAGTTCGGCATCGCCGCCGAGTTGGCGCGCCAGGAGATAGCCGTTCATCGCGGTCGGCACCGCCGCGCAGAGCGCTAGATACAAGAGCTCCTGGCCTTCCACGCCGAATGCGGTCGCAATCGCGATCAGCAGCGCCGGGAAAAATGCAAGTTTCAGCATTACCGGAACGATGATCGGCGAACGCGGCCGCACCAGGTCGTGAACCTTGAGCCCGGCGCCGATCGTCACCAGTCCCATGCCGAGTGCTGCGCGGCCGAGCAGGTCGAGCGTCTCGTTGAGCGGCCCATAGAGTCCGAGAGGCGATGCGCGCATCAATATCGCCGAGAGCGACGCGAGGATGAGTGGGTTCGTCGCCATGCTGCGGCCGATCTTCGCCCAGTTCGCCGAGCGGTCGGCGAAGCGCGTCACCACGAACACCGAGGCCAGATTGATCGGAATGATGATCACCGCCATCACCAGCGCGACGACCGCCATACCGGCCGGCGGAAATATCTTCTGGGCAATCGCCAGAGCGATGAAGCCGTTCCAGCGCACCGAGGTCTGGAAGATCGAGGAAAACTCGCTGGCCTTGGCCAGGCCGACGCGTTCGAGCAGCGGCCACAGGCAGAACGTGAAGGCGCACATGGCAAGCACGGCCACGAGCAGCGCCGCGATCATCGCGTCAAGGCCGAGGCCGGAAAAATCCGCGTTCAGGATCGTGATGAACAGCAGCGCGGGATAGAGCACCCAGTAGCCGAGTTGTTCGAGGCCGGTCCATGCAGCTGGATCGACCAGCGGCAACCGCCGCACGATGTTTCCCGCCAGGATGAGCAGGAAGACCGGCAGGATGCTCTCGAAGATCGCCAGCATTCGGGAATGTTCCGATGGGAGAGGGAAGGAGGGGTGACGGAACGCCTATAGGATGGATGTGTACGGCTTATCAACAGAGCGGCCCGCGTGCGTTAACCCTAATGAATGGTTTCCATTGCGGGCGACGGCGGCAAGTCCCACTGTCTTTTGGACCAAGCAGGATTCCCATGCCGCGTGTTTTGACATCCTTTCTGACCTTCCATTGGGCCGCGGCCTTCGCCCTCTTTGCGATGGCATTCGTGATGGGCGGTGACGGTGGCGCAGAACGGGCGCTGGCGATGCTGGGGCTGGAGCAGAGCGGTCTGTTCGATCCCGCCTATGGCTCCGCCTCGATGCTTCTCCCGCTGGCCTCGGCCATCTGCGCGGTGCTTTTCTTCTGGGCTTTCGCCACATGCATGTTCAGCGACCCGGACGCTGAAGGCGACGGCGATGTCCTGCGCATGGCCTTCGCGTCGGCAGCCTTGCTGATCTCGCTGCTGATGGTCTATGGCTCGGTGAATTTCGCTGCCGGGCTCTACCCGGCCGTCGCGGTTCATCTGGCGGCGCTGCTCGCTTCGTACCTGGCCATACAGGCGGAGCGCCTTGCGGCGATGATGTCGGCGTCTCCAAGCCAGGGCGACATCCGCGCTGCCGCCCGCCTCATGGCGCTCGGCGCCGCGCATATTTCCACGCTGTCGCGCTTCTCCGGGCGAGCCGACGCAAATTTCGGCGGAGGCCGCTGATGCGCTACGTGCTCGCGCTCTGGGCCCTGCCGCTGGTCATATTCTGGGGCTGGTACGGCCTTTCCTACAACAATATCCATTTCGGCTACGTGATGCTGACCCGCGAGGCGCATGATCTGATTTTTCAGCTCTACGGCGACACGCTGGGCATCGACCCCGAAATCATTCCGGGAATGGTGGCGAAAGCCTGTGTCGTCGACACGCTGTTCCTGCTCGCCATCTACGCGTTTCGCCGTCGCCGCCAACTCGCCGCCTGGGCAAAGGTCCGCCGTGCGCGTTATCTTGGCGTGATTTCCTCACCCAGCACGTGAAGCCGATCCAGCACGCCTTGCAGGATGAAGGCGGCCGCCGCCGAATCGATCTTCGTCTTCCGCTTGGCGCGCGACATGTCCATCTCGATCAGCGTACGTTCGGCCGCGACCGTCGACAGGCGCTCGTCCCAGAAGGCGAAGGGCAGGTCTGTCATTCTTGCGATGTTGCGGACGAAAGCGCGCGACGCCTGAGCGCGCGGTCCCTCGCTGCCGTCCATGTTGACCGGCAGGCCAATTACCACCGCGCCTGTATTCTCCCGCCTAAGCAGGTCGAGCAGGGCCGCCGCGTCGGCTGAAAACTTCTTTCGGACGATGACCGGACGCGGATGCGCGAAGGAGAGGCCGCGGTCCGACACCGCCACGCCGATGGTTTTGTCGCCGAGGTCGAGCCCGGCCAGCGTCTTGCCGCCGGCCAGGTGGGCGGGTAGTTCCTCGATTGTCGAGATGCTCAAGGCGCGGTGGCTTTCCTTTGACTTGGACCGCCCGCGTTCTATCCTTTCGGCGAGGAAAAATCGAGGAGACGCCCTGCCATGAAACTCACCTGGTTCGGACATTCGGCCTTTCGTGTGGAGGCCGGCGACGCCAAGATCCTGATCGATCCTTTCCTCACCGAGAATCCATCGTGGAAAAAGCCGTGGCAAGGTCCGGCAGAGGGCATCACCCACGTCCTGCTCACCCATGGCCACAGCGACCATATCGGCGACGCCGCGGAGATACTGAAGGCGACCGGCGCAATGCTCGTCGCCAATTTCGAGATCTGCATGTATCTCGTCGGCAAGGGTGTCAGCAGCGACAAAATCAATCCGGGCAACCATGGCGGCACCGTCGATTGCGGCGGCTTCACGACCACTTTCGTCCAGGCGCTGCATTCCTCGTCATTTCCGGGCGAAGGCGGCCAGAACACCTATCTCGGCAATCCCGGTGGCCTCGTCCTGCATTTCCCCGATGAGCGCACGCTATACCATATGGGCGATACCGACATTTTCTCCGACATGGCGCTAATCAACGAGTTGCACGAGCCGAAGATCGGCATCGTGCCGATCGGCGACCGCTTCACCATGGGCGGCGCGGTGGCGGCGCTCGCCTGCCGCCGCTTTTTCAAATTTGAGACCGTTATTCCGTGCCACTACGCCTCCTTCGGCATGATCGACCAGACCGCCGAAAAATTCACGGCCGGCATGGAAGGCTCGGGCGTGGAGATCGAGTTGCCGAAGGTGGGCGAAGCGAGGGACATTTAGCCCGAGTGGCCTGAAACCCGGACATCATTGTTGCGCTCCCTTTGCCGCGCCGGTATAGCGCGGCGACCGATCCCCTTGTTGCCGAGGCACGAATGTCCGTTGATCTTCAGACAGTGAAGCGCGTAGCGCATCTCGCCCGCATCGCCGTGACCGATGAAGACGCCGAGCGCATGACCGGCGAACTCAACGCGATATTGGGTTTCGTCGAACAACTGAACGAAGTCGACGTGACGGGCGTCGAGCCGATGACCTCCGTTACGCCAATGGAGATGAAGAAGCGCCCCGATGTAGTCACCGATGGCGGCAAGGCCGGTGACATCGTCGCCAACGCGCCTGCCACCGACGAGAACTTTTTCCTCGTGCCGAAGGTCGTGGAGTAGCGCCGTGGCGATCGAGATCGCTGTCGAGACCCCGCTGCAGGACGACGTGCGTATGCTCGTCGCCGAACTCAACGCTTATCTGATCCCGCTGACGCCGCGCGAGTTTCAGTTCCAACTGACCGTCGAGCAGATGGCCGATCCAACCGTGACGCTGTTCGTCGCGCGCGACGAGAACGGTCGCCCGGTCGGCATGGGCGCTCTCAAGGAGCATGGCGATGGGCTGGGCGAGGTCAAGCGCATGTTCACGTTGCCTTCGGTGCGCGGTCAGCGCGTGGGGTCGGAACTCTTGCAGCGCATCGAGCAGCTTGCGCGTGAAGAGGGAATAACCCGGCTTCTTCTCGAAACCGGCGAAGCCGAAGGTTTTGAGCCGGCCTACCGGGTCTATGAGCGCGGCGGATTTACAGTTTGCGGCGCGGTTTTGGACTATCCAGACTCCGGCTTTTCCCGCTTTTACGAAAAGAAGATTGCCTGATGACCGACCTGACCAGACTGACGATTGCCGAAGCGCGCGAGAAGCTGCGCGGCAAGGAGATCTCGGCTTCCGAGTTGACCGACGCCTATCTCGGCGCGATCGACGCGTCCAACCAAGCCTTCAACGCCTATGTCGCCGTCACCCACGACAAGGCGAGGGAGATGGCGAAGGCGTCCGACGCAAAGCTTGGCCGAGGCGAGGGCGGGGCGCTCGAAGGCATCCCGCTCGGGATCAAGGACCTGTTCGGCACCGAAGGCGTGCACACTCAGGCCTGCAGCCACGTGCTGGACGGCTTCAAACCGCACTATGAATCGACCGTCACCGCCAATCTATGGGCCGACGGCGCGGTCATGTTGGGCAAGCTCAACATGGATGAGTTCGCCATGGGCTCGTCCAACGAGACTTCCTACTACGGACCTGTCGTGAATCCCTGGCGCCGCTCGCGCGTCGACACCGCGGTCATACCGACGACCCATCAGGGAGACGGCGGCTTCGTCTCCCCGGGCGGTGCGTCGAAGACCCGTACGCTCGACAATGCCCAACTCGTGCCCGGCGGCTCGTCGGGCGGTTCGGCGACCGCCGTCTCGGCATGGCTCTGCGCAGGCGCCACCGCGACCGACACCGGCGGCTCGATCCGCCAGCCGGCGGCCTTTACCGGAACGGTCGGCATCAAGCCCACCTACGGCCGCGTCTCGCGCTGGGGCGTCGTCGCCTTCGCTTCTTCGCTCGACCAGGCGGGACCGATCGCGCGCGACGTGCGCGACTCCGCCATCATGCTCAAATCGATGGCGTCCGCCGACCCTAAGGATACGACTTCGGCCGACCTGCCAGTGCCCGACTACGAGGCCGCTATCGGCCGGCCGGTCAGGGGCATGAAGATCGGAATCCCGAAGGAATACCGCGTCGACGGCATGCCGGAAGAGATCGAGGCGCTCTGGCAGAAGGGCATTGCCTGGCTGAAGGATGCGGGCGCGGAGATCGTCGATATTTCATTGCCGCACACCAAATACGCATTGCCGGCATACTACATCGTCGCGCCCGCCGAAGCCTCGTCCAACCTCGCCCGCTATGACGGCGTCCGCTACGGCTTGCGCGTTCCCGGCAAGGACATCACGGACATGTACGAGCAGACCCGCGCCGCCGGCTTCGGCCGCGAGGTCAAGCGCCGCGTCATGATCGGAACCTATGTGCTGTCGGCCGGCTATTACGACGCCTACTATCTGCGGGCGCAGAAGGTACGCACGCTGATCAAGCGCGACTTCGAAAACGCCTTCGCCGCCGGCATCGACGTCATCCTGACGCCGGCCACCCCGTCAGCCGCCTTCGGCATCGCCGACCAGGACATGAATGCCGATCCGGTGAAGATGTACCTGAACGACATCTTCACCGTGACCGTCAATATGGCCGGGCTGCCGGGCATCGCCGTGCCGGCAGGCCTCGACGCGCGCGGCCTGCCGCTCGGTCTGCAACTGATCGGCCGGCCTTTCGACGAGGAAACGCTGTTCCAGACCGCTTATGTCATCGAGCAGGCGGCGGGGCGGTTCGAGCCGGAAAAGTGGTGGTAGAAATCGCCCGCCGCCATCAATGAGGTGACGGGATGTTCTTCTATCTCTCGAAAATCTTCGGCTTTTTTGTCCAGCCGCTGAATTTTTCGATCCTGCTTCTGGCCGTCGGCCTGCTCGCCATCTTTCTGGGCTGGCGGCGCACCGGTTTTACGCTGGACATTGCCGCGGCCGCGATTCTCATATTGTCGGCCTGGACGTCCTTCGGAGCCGTTCTGCTCAACCCGCTCGAAGAGCGGTTCGCCCGCCCGGCCGGTCTTCCCGAATCCGTCGACGGCATCGTCGTGCTCGGCGGCGGCTTCGAAGGCGCTATCAATAAGGCGCGTGGCGGCTATGAGATGAACAGCGGCGGCGACCGCTTTGTCGAGGCAGCCATTCTTGGCCGCCGCTACCCCGGGGCGAAAATCGTCGTCACCGGCGGAACCGGGGCGTTGATTCTGAAGGGCGAGGGTGATGCCGATACAGCGCCGCGACTGCTGACGGCCCTCGGCGTCGCGCCGGAACGTCTGATCCTCGAGAACAGGTCGCGCAATACCCATGAAAATGCGGTGTTCACGAAGGAACTGGTGACGCCGAAGGCGGGCGAAACCTGGCTGCTGGTCACGTCGGCCTTTCACATGCCGCGCTCCATGGCGCTGTTCAGGAAGGCCGGTTTCGAGGTGCGGCCCTGGCCCGTCGACTATCGCACTTCGGGCGTGGAGGGCTTCGGCGTGTTTCGCGACAATGCGGCCGATGCCCTCCAGAACACCACGGTCGCCATACGCGAATGGATCGGTCTGCTGGCCTACTGGCTTTCGGGCCGGATCGATGAGCCGTTCCCCGGACCGGCCTGAGCACTCTCGTCGATGACTGCGAGCCTTGCCGCCGAAAAGAACTGCCGGCGCAGGAGCACGGCGAAGAGAAGTGTTGTTGTCAGCGCAAACGCCTCAGGGCCGACGAACCAGCCGAGATAGCCGAGCGAGAAGAAAACGCCCCGCAGGCCGGCGTTGAAATGCCGGCCGGCCAACACGTTCATGCGTGTCGCCCGGCCAATGGCCGCCTCCATGGCCACGGGGTCGGCCGAGCCCTCCTTGTGCATGGGCACGGCGCCGATCAGGATCGAGCAATAGTTGAATAGCCGGTACGACCAGCCGAATTTGAAGAAGGCGTAGGCCAGCAGGGCCATCAAGCCGAGCACCTTGATCTCGAACACCTGGCGCGGCGGCGCATCCGCCAGCGGCAGGTCCGAAAGCACAGACAGCACGTCGTTTGAGGCGCCGAGCAGGGCAAAGCAGCCGCCGAGCGCCAGCAGCGAACTCGACGCGAAGAAGGCCGTACCCTGCTGCAGGCCGACCATGATGCTGGTGTCGATCATGCGCAGTTCGCGCTGCGCCATGGTGCGCATCCAGGCTTCGCGCTGCGCGTTCATGGCCGTCGTCAACGACATCCGGCCGACCAGCTTGCCGTTGGCGGCCAGGCCATGCACCAGCCAGACCGCCAGAAAAAACGCCAGCGCCGCAAGGTCGGCGCCAGTCAGGAACAGAGAATCGCCCATGGCGAATCCGTAGCACGAAAGATGCTGAAAATCCGCTTCGCCCATGCCATCCACCGCGTCGCAATCCGGTCACAGGCATTGCCAATGCGTTTACGGCAAATAGCACCTAAGCCTCTGATTTGATTAAAATGCCCGGCATGGATGCATGGCAGCCATGCGGAATCTGCCCTGCTTTCGCCATTTTTCCCGTTGCGTAACGCCTGGTGAAGGCTTATCTACACGCTCCAGAAATGGGCCGGGAACAAGACGGCGAAAGCGCTGCCCCCGGGGCGATAGTAAACAGGAAAATCATGGACGACGGCATTCAGAAGTCCTGCTGGGGCGTAACCGCCAAAGCAGTAGTCGGCTTTGCAGGCATTCTTCTCTTGGCTTGGCTCATCGGCGGTTCGGAAACCGCGGCGGTCCTGGCGGCAAGCTGATCCCGGCATCGACGGAATTTTTTGAAGGCGCGGGCTGGTTCCCGCGTCTTTTTCTTTGTCCGGAGCACAGGCCGCGTCGTAGGCGGAGCAGGCGGGGTCGGCTGTCGAGAAGCCCAGCCGCCCGAAACAGCGGAAAGATCGCGATGAATGCGATACGCTGAGTAAATTCGCTGCAGGAGCGCCAGCCTTGTTCCTTTCGGTTTTCGACCTGTTCAAGATCGGCATCGGCCCGTCGAGTTCGCACACGATGGGGCCTATGACGGCCGTCGCGCGCTTTCTGTCCGAAATCCTCGGCGACGACTGGCCGCGGCCGGCGGGCGCGAAGGTCGACCGCATCGCCGTCAGCCTGCACGGCTCCCTTGCCTATACCGGGATCGGCCACGGCACCGACCGGGCGGTGATTCTCGGACTCGCCGGCGAGACGCCGGTAACGGTTGATCCCGACCTCGCCGACGGCATCGTCGAGGCGATCAAGGCCGAGCGCCGGATCTCGCCGCCTGGGCACCCGTCCTATCGCTTCGATCCTTCGTCCGATCTTGTGCTCGACAAGAAGACGCCGCTGCCCGGCCACGCCAACGGCATGGCGTTCCATGCGTATGATGCCGATGACCACCTGCTCCTGAAGCGCATTTACTACTCGATTGGCGGCGGTTTCGTCGTATCGGAGGAAGAGCTTCAGCGTTTGAAATCGCGCGGCGCGGCGGCCGATGCCAAGCCGGTGCCATATCCCTTCAGGAACGCAGTCGAAATGCTGGACATGGCCAGGCGAAGCGGTTTGTCGATCGCTGAGATGAAGCGCGTCAACGAGGAAGTCCACATGCCGCGCGAAAAGCTGGATGAGGGGCTCGACCGCATCTGGGAGGCGATGCGCGGCTGCATCGAGCGCGGCCTGTCGCAGGACGGCATCATGCCCGGGGGGCTAAAAGTCCGCCGCCGAGCGCGGATGCTGCATGATAAGCTGCAGGAGCAATGGAGCCAGAACCGGCCAAATCCGCTGCTCGCCAATGACTGGCTGTCCATCTACGCCATGGCGGTCAATGAGGAGAACGCCGCCGGCGGCCGTGTCGTCACCGCGCCGACCAACGGCGCCGCTGGCGTCGTGCCGGCCATCATACGCTATTGGCTGCATTTCCATCCCGAGGCGGACCAGGCCAGCATACGCGATTTCCTGCTCACCGCGGCTGCCGTCGGCGGCATCATCAAGACCAACGCCTCGATCTCGGGCGCCGAAGTCGGCTGTCAGGGCGAAGTGGGCTCGGCCTCGGCGATGGCGGCTGCCGGCCTGTGCGCTGTGATGGGCGGCACCCCCGAGCAGGTCGAGAACGCCGCCGAGATCGCGCTCGAACATCATCTCGGCATGACCTGCGACCCGGTCGGAGGGCTGGTTCAGGTTCCCTGCATCGAGCGTAATGCGCTCGGCGCGGTCAAGGCGGTTACCGCCGCCTCGCTCGCCATCAAAGGCGACGGCACGCATTTCGTTCCGCTCGACGCTGCGATCGAGACCATGCGCCAGACCGGCATGGACATGAACGAGCGCTACAAGGAAACCAGCCTCGGCGGCTTGGCCGTGAATGTGGTGGAGTGCTGAGGCCTCAAGCGTCGTCGAGCACGAAGGTAATTTTCATATCTACTCGGTATTCGGAGATCTTGCCGCCGTCTACCTTGGCCACGATCTCCTTGACCCAGACCTGCTTGATGTTTTTCAGCGTGGCGGTTGCGCGGTCGACACCATGGCCGATCGCCGCCTCGATGGTCGAGCCGGATGCGGTAATCTCGGTGTTTTTCGCTACTGACATGAGATCCTCCTGTTTGCCGGCGCCCCAGCGCCCCGGCGCAAAGATGTGGACCCAACGCATCCAGGCCTTTTTCGTTTCCAATTTGCGGCGTAGTAACGCGCAATGGCCCTGAACCTGATAAAGCTCTGTGTCGGCTGCGACAGTGTCGAGGATCTGGAAGAGTGGATCGCCTTCCGGCTCGACGAACGCCGCCGCGCCGGCGACCCCGTCGAGCATTTCCATACGACCCGCATGATGCCAACGCGGGGCAGCGAGCTTTTGGACGGCGGCTCGCTCTATTGGGTCATCAAGGCACAGGTCCAGTGCCGGCAGAAATTGCTCGAAATCCGGCCCTTCGTCGATCAGGAAGGCATATCGCGCTGTCATCTGGTTCTCGACCCCACTGTCGTGCGGACAGAATGGCAGCCGCGCCGCGCCTTCCAGGGCTGGCGCTATCTGAAGCAGGCCGACGCTCCCGTCGATATCGGAACCTCGCATGCCGAGCTGATGGCAATGCCGCCCAAGCTGCGCCGCGAACTGGCCGAACTCGGCCTGCTCTAGACATCGCAGCGTCTCGCGGCCTTACCACGGCCTCCGGACTTGCAAGCAGGCCGGGTTCGCCACATCTTGATCACTATGAGCGATAAGAAAACGCCCGCCAGGATCGATGATCCCGCGCCGCGCTCGGCGTCAGGAGACATAGAAGCGTTTGTCCGCCAGGCGCGGGCCGTTGGCGCTGTTACAGGAAAAGGGCAGGGCCGCCTCGTACTGGCGCTCGACGCCACGATGAGCCGGCAACCGACCTGGGATCTCGCCTGCTCGCTGCAGGCCGAGATGTTCGACGCGGTTGGCAAGGCAGGCGGGCTCAAGGTTCAGCTGATCTATTTCCGCGGCCTCGACGAATGCCGCGCTTCCGGTTTCGTGACCGATACGGGCGGCCTGAAGCGCCTGATGACCAGCATCGAGTGTCGTGGCGGGCATACTCAGATCGGCAAGGTGCTGTCGCACGCGCTGAAGGAAACCGCGCGCGAAAAGGTCAATGCGCTGATCTATATCGGCGACGCGATGGAGGAGAAGATCGACGACCTTTCGGTCAAGGCCGGCAATCTCGGCCTGCACGGCGTGCCCGTCTTCGTCTTCCAGGAGGGGTACGACCCCGCCGCCGAATCCGCTTTCAAGGAGATCGCCCGGCTGTCGAAGGGCGCCTGGTTCCGTTTCGACCGCAACGCCGCCGCCACGCTGGCGAAACTGCTTTCCGCGGTGGCGGTGTTCGCCACCGGCGGGCTCAAAGCGCTCGAGGCGCGCGGGCGGCCCGAGGACCGCCTGATGATCGAGCATTTGCGAGGCGGCAGGTCGCAATGAGCATCTTTCTCGGCATAGTGACCGGCCTGCTGGTCCTGGTGCTTATCGCCGCCGCATTCATCAGGCTCGACCCCGCTTCGCTCGCCAGAACCCTGCGCGCTGCCGGACCGGTGGTGCTCGCTATCCTAGGCATTGCAGCGCTGCTCACCGGTCGGGCCGGTATAGGCGGAATGATGCTTTCCGGGGCGCTCGCCTGGTTCATGTCCAATCGGGTGCGGACCGGCCGCAAGAAGACGCCGGGCAAGCGTTCGACAGTTCGAACGGCGGCGCTCGAGATGGAACTCGACCACGACAGCGGTTCCCTGGAGGGAGTGGTTCTGGCGGGGCGCCATGAGGCCCGGACGCTTGGCGAGATGTCCTTGAACGAATTGAAGCAACTCTACGCCGAACTTCCAGGCGACCCGGAAAGTCGGCAGTTGCTAGAGACTTATCTTGACAGCCGGTTTCCCGTCTGGCGCGAAGACCCGGATACGCATGCTAGCGAAGGGCTGGGTGTTCCGCCAGGTACGGGCGCCATGACTAAGCAGGAGGCTTACAAGATCCTTGGTCTTGAAGCGGGGGCCACCGCGGCGGATATCCGCAAGGCGCACCGCCGCCTGATGCAGCGCCTGCACCCCGACCTCGGCGGAACGTCTTTCCTGGCGGCGCGGATCAACGAAGCCAAGGACGTCTTGCTCACCAATCACCACTAGTCTCCTTCGACACGATACATTTCTGGGAGATGCCGTTCCGCCGTCCGTCAGTTCTCGACTGCGTAGCAGTCGATCTTCTTGCTCTTGAGTGCGGTGCAGGCCTTCCATGCCGCCGCCTTGGAGCCGAACCCGCCGAAGCGGGCGCGGTGGTAAGTCACGCCGCCCTTGTCGAATGTGACGGTATAGCCGGACGCATGGGCAAGGACCGCCGGCGCAGCCTTGGTGGTTTTGGCCAGGAATGCGTCGGCTTCGGACTTGTTCGGCAACGAGGCGACCTGGATCGCCCAGCCGGACGGGTCAACCGAAGCCGTCTCTACCGGATCGACGTCGCCGCCAAAACGATCGGCCGATGGTTGCGCGTAAGCCTGCTCTACCGGGGCGGATTCGAGGGTTTCCACAAGGACGGACTTTGGCGTGGGGGTGGGCGCAACATCTTCGTCGATGGCCGCGGCCTCTGCTTCTTCTTCCGTGATATCGCCCTCTGCTTCCGCCTCTACCACGATCTCTTCATCGGGCCGGGCTTCCGGCGTCGGCGCATCGTGCTTGGGCAAGAAAACCTTTGCGAGAGCGCTGAACGGTGAGCCACCAGCGCTGGCGATAAGCGGCGCGCTTTTGCCCTTGGTCGACGCCTTGGGCATGTATTTCTGGATCAATTCGGCCATGTGATTGTCGCGGGACGCGCCGCTGGTTCCGCCCATCACCACTGCGACGATGCGGCGATTGCCTTGCGAAACGGAGGAAACCAGGTTGAAGCCAGAGGCGCGGGTGTAGCCGGTCTTGATGCCGTCGACGCCTTTGACGCGGCCGAGCAGGCGGTTGTGATTGGCCATGCGCGTCCGGCCATAGGTGAAGGAGCGCGTGGAGAAATAGGGGTAGTACTGCGGATAATGCTCCTTCAGCGCGATGCCGAGAATCGCCATGTCGCGCGCCGTCGAGAACTGGGCCGTATCAGGCAGGCCGTGGGCGTTGCGGAATACGGTGCTTTTCATGCCGAGCTTGCGCGCCTTGGCCGTCATCATCCGCGCGAACTCCGCCTCCGAGCCGCCCAAATACTCTGCCAGCGCCGTCGATGCGTCGTTCGCAGACTTGGTCACCAGGGAATAGATCGCCGTTTCCGCGGTGATGGATTTTCCGGCTTTGACGCCGAGCTTGGTCGGCGGCTCGGCGGCGGCATTGCGGGAAAACGGGATGGAGGTCTTCTTGGTGATTTTGCCGGCGGCCATCGCCTCGAACACCAGATAGAGCGTCATCATCTTGGTCAATGAGGCCGGATAGCGCCTTGAATCGGCGCTCGACGAAAACAGTGTCTTGCCGGTGTTGGCATCGATGACGATCGCCGCGTATTTGGAATTCGCAGCAGACGGGTTCGTCGCGGCAAGCCCTAGCGCGACAGCCAGCAGCCCGACGATAGCGGATTTCAACGGAAACGTGATGGAAGAGGCAATGGCCGCAAACGCCTGACGCACTGTTACACCCTTTGAATTTTCATTTGCACCGGAGGCGGCAAAGGCTCCTGCCTCGCATCCGATGAACCTAAGGGCGACAGCGTTACCAATCCGTTTATGGTAACCAGGACGTTCATCTTTTTTGTCGGAATTGAGCCGATTTTGGAACAAATGCCGCCGGCGGTTCAAATTGACTCTTTTTGCGCTGCACAATAAATTGAAGTGCGTCGCACAAGGGGGAGTGTTCCGCGTCAACTCACCCGAAGGGATGATCGAATGACACAAACATTTGAAGACGCCGGCAATTTCGGCAAGGAGTTCGTCGACACCGGGCTGAAGAGCCTCGCCGCGCTCTCCAAGGGCGCTCAGGCGATCGCGGTTGAATCCGCCGAGTACGCCAAGAAGTCGTTCGAGACCGGCAACGCCGCGCTCGAAAAGCTCCTGTCGGCGAAGTCGCTGGAGAATGCGTTCGAAATCCAGGCCGACTACGCCAAGCAAGCTTATGAAGGCTTCCTTGCCGAGGCCACCACGCTCAGCGGCCTTTATGCCGACATGGCGAAGGACAGCTACAAGCCGTTCGAATCGGTCGTGGCGAAAGCCCGCTGAGCCTTATCGGCAGTCTTCTTCAGACTCCAAAAGCCCACGGGAGAACCCGGCCGCGCCGCGCGGCCGGGTTTTTTCATGACCTTTGCGTTCCTATATCGCGAATTCCTGAAAAACGCGGACGTTCACGCGTTCGTCCATATTGTCAGCAAAAAAGAAGGGCTTAAAATTGCGATGAGGCTACCTACATTCGACAGTCGGGTGAGGAACCCGCGAAAGGCAAGGCACTGGTGAAGAACGGCGGGGATGCCACGACAAAATTCGTGGCGCGCATGCAGAACGGCGAAGACGGGGGCAACAGCCCCGGTCGCGGCACGGCTGTCATCACGCGAACCAAGACCAAGACCAAGAAGCCGAGCCTTTATCGCGTTCTGATCCTCAATGACGACTACACGCCGATGGAGTTCGTCATCCACATTCTGGAACGCTTTTTCCAGAAGGACCGCGAATCCGCCACCCGCATAATGCTCCATGTTCACAATCACGGAGTGGGCGAATGCGGGGTCTATACATTTGAAGTGGCCGAGACCAAAGTGTCCCAGGTCATGGACTTCGCCCGTCAGAATCAACATCCGCTGCAATGCGTGATGGAGAAGAAATGAGGTTTTGAATGCCGGCTTTCTCCCAAGGCCTTGAAAAGGCGCTGCACCAGGCGCTGACTTTCGCCAATGAGCGGCATCACGAATATGCCACGCTCGAACATCTCCTGCTCGCCCTGATCGATGACAGCGAGGCGGGCGCTGTCATGCGCGCGTGCAATGTCGATCTCGACGAGCTCAAGCAGACCGTCCTCACCTATATCGACACCGAGCTCGATAATCTGGTCACCGGCTACGACGAGGATTCCAAGCCGACCGCCGGTTTCCAGCGCGTCATCCAGCGCGCGGTGATCCACGTCCAGTCTTCCGGGCGCGACGAGGTTTCGGGCGCAAACGTGCTGGTGGCGATCTTCGCTGAACGCGAGAGCCACGCAGCATACTTCCTGCAGGAACAGCAGATGACCCGCTACGACGCGGTCAACTACATCTCGCATGGGATCGCCAAGCGGCCGGGAGCCACCGAAACCCGTACTCCGCGCGGCGCCGAAGAGGAACAGCAGAATTCGTCCGGCGGCGAGCCGGAGGAGAGCGGCTCCAAGAAGAAGCAGCAGCAGGACGCGCTGACCGCGTATTGCATCGATCTCAACAAGAAGGCGAAGTCGGGCAAGATCGACCCGCTGATCGGTCGCGAAAGCGAGATCAACCGCACGATCCAGATCCTCTGCCGCCGCTCCAAGAACAACCCGCTTTATGTGGGCGATCCGGGGGTCGGCAAGACCGCTATCGCCGAAGGGCTGGCCAAGCGCATCGTCGAGGGAGATGTGCCGACCGTTCTCGCCAACGCCACGATCTTCGCGCTCGACATGGGCACGCTGCTCGCCGGCACCCGCTACCGCGGCGATTTCGAAGAGCGTCTGAAGCAGGTCGTCAAGGAACTCGAGGATTATCCCGGCGCGGTTCTGTTCATCGACGAGATCCATACGGTCATCGGCGCCGGCGCCACCTCCGGCGGCGCGATGGATGCGTCGAACCTGTTGAAGCCGGCGCTGTCCTCCGGCGCGATTCGCTGCATTGGTTCGACCACTTACAAGGAATTCCGCCAGTTCTTCGAGAAGGATCGCGCGCTGGTGCGGCGCTTCCAGAAGATCGATGTGAACGAGCCATCGGTGGAAGACACGATCGCCATCATGAAGGGCCTGAAGCCCTATTATGAGGACTTCCACAAAGTGAAGTTCACCAACGACGCCATCAAGGCGGCGGTGGAGCTCTCCGCGCGCTACATCAACGACCGCAAGCTGCCCGACAAGGCGATCGACGTGATCGACGAGACCGGCGCATCGCAGATGCTGGTGCCCGAGGCTCGGCGCAAGAAGACCATCAGCGTCAAGGAAATCGAGGCGACGATCGCCACCATGGCGCGCATCCCGCCGAAGACGGTTTCGGCCGACGACGAGCAGGTGCTGGCCGGTCTCGACACCGAACTGCGCCGTGTCGTCTACGGTCAGGATACCGCAATCTCGGCGCTCTCCTCGGCGATCAAGCTGGCGCGGGCGGGGCTGCGTGAACCGGAAAAGCCGATCGGCTCGTATCTGTTCTCGGGCCCGACGGGCGTCGGCAAAACCGAAGTGGCAAAGCAGCTCGCCGCCTCGCTCGGCGTCGAGCTCCTGCGTTTCGACATGTCGGAATACATGGAGCGCCACACCGTCTCGCGGCTGATCGGCGCGCCTCCCGGCTATGTCGGTTTCGACCAGGGAGGCCTGCTGACCGACGGCGTCGACCAGCATCCGCACTGCGTGCTGCTGCTCGACGAGGTCGAGAAGGCCCATCCCGACCTGTTCAACATCCTGTTGCAGGTCATGGATCACGGCAAGCTGACCGACCACAACGGCAAGTCGATCGATTTCCGCAACGTTATCCTGATCATGACGACCAATGCGGGCGCGTCCGACATGGCCAGGGCGGCGATCGGCTTCGGCTCGTCCAAGCGGGAAGGCGACGACATGGAGGCGATCAACCGGCTGTTCTCGCCGGAGTTCCGCAACCGTCTCGACGCGATCATCCCGTTCGGCTCGCTGCCGATCCCGGTTGTTCATCAGGTGGTGCAGAAGTTCGTCATGCAGCTCGAGGCGCAGCTTTCCGAGCGCGGCGTCACCTTCGACCTGTCGCCGGAAGCCATCTCCTGGCTTGCCGACAAGGGCTATGACGAGCGCATGGGCGCGCGGCCGCTCGGCCGCGTCATCCAGGAGCACATCAAGAAGCCGCTCGCCGAGGAAGTTCTGTTCGGCAAGCTGAAGAAGGGTGGCACGGTGCGCGTGACCGTCGAGACGAAGGAGTCCGGCGAAACCGGCCTGAAGCTCGAATCGCTTGCCGACGAGCTTCCGGTGAAGCCGAAGAAGGAAGAGCCGAAGAAGGTGCCGGCAAAGAAGCCGCCCAGGAAGGCTGCCAAGCCGGCTGCGCAGAAATCCAGACCGGCCGCCAACGGTAAGGACGGCGGCAAGCGCAGCCTGGTGCCGCAACTGCCCAGGAAGGGCTGAGTGCTTCGGCCAAAATCATAATCTCCTCCCCGGACCCCGGGGAGGAGATTTTCTTTTGAGAAAGCTATGTTTCGCCGACCAAAATCGGCGGCAGCCTCCGCTCCACCGGTGACGACTGGATGATCGACGTGTTGGTCATCGCATAGGGGATGATCTGGTCGATAAGCCGCTCCAGATCGGCCACCGATCGGAGGTGGGCGCGAGCGATGAAGCAATCCTCGCCGGTTATCCTGTCGCATTCGGCGATCTCCGGCAGTCCCTGCAGTATCTCGGCGACCTTTTGAAGCTGACCGGGGATCGGCCGGATGCGAAGCCATGCAGCGAGCGGGAGCCCAAGCGCCGCCGCGTTGATCTTGACTGAATAGCCTTCGATGACGCCGCTCTCCTCCAAGCGCTTCACCCGCTCCGAAACGCTGGGCGCCGAAAGGCCGACCGTGCGCGAAAGCTCGGCGGTGCTCGTCCGCGCATCCTTGGCGAGCGCACGCAGGATCTTCGCATCGACCGGGTCGATATCGCCGTTTTCATATCGAAGGCGTTTCATCGAATTTCACCGTTGATTGGATTTTAACCTCGAACAACAGCCTATTCTTCCGCATATAGAAGACCACATTTGCCTTGTATAATAGCGGCATACGGAGCCGCCACATGTCAACGTCCAGTCCAGCCCTCGACAGGGCAGCGCAAATTGTGCCGCCGCACGCCTGGTTCGGCGTCAGCGCCATATTCCACTATCTCGGCCCGTCCTTCGCCGTGCTTCTGTTTCCCGCCATCGGCGTGCTCGGCGTCGCGTGGATGCGGATCGCGTCCGCCGCCTTGATCTTCGCGCCTTTCACAAATCCCTGGCTGACGATCGCCAAGGCGGACGCCAGAACCCGCCTGCTGCTGGTCGGCCTAGGGGCCTGCCTCGCAATCATGAACGTCGCCTTCTACCTCGCGCTCGAGCGACTGCCGATGAGCCTGGTCGCCGCCATGGAGTTTGTCGGCACGATCGCCGTCGCGCTCTACGGCCTCCGGACCGGGCGCAATCTTGCCGCGCTGGCGCTCGCCGTTGCGGGCGTCTTCGTCCTGATCGACGTGAGATGGTCCGCCGACCTGATCGGGCTTGGCTGGGCGGCGCTCAACGGCGCGCTGTTCGTCGCCTATATCGTACTTGGCCACAAGGCGGCCGAGGGCGGTGCCAGCGGCGGCGTCGAGCGCCTGGGAGCGGCCATGGCGATCGCCTTCGTCTTTGTCATGCCCATCGGCCTGCTGGAGGCGGTCAAGGCATTCGGTTCGGTCAATCTCGTTCTGGCCGGCATAGGCGTCGGCCTGTGCTCCTCGGTCATTCCCTACATTTCCGACCAGCTCGCAATGTCGCGGCTGCCGCGCGCCAGCTTCGCGCTGATGCTGGCGCTTCTGCCGGCCACCGCCGCGATCATTGCAGCCCTCGTGCTCGCGCAGATCCCGACCGGCCGTGATATTCTCGGCATCGCTCTGGTGATGCTGGGCGTCGCTGCGCACAAGCCTGCACCGTCCGTGACAGGGTCGGCATCGCCGCCGGCTGTCTGTCCTGGCCCACGGGAACAGATCGAACTGCCCTGATTTTCGCATCGCCTCAATGCGGAGCCTATGTTATCCGGCAAGCCGATGCCTGATGACGCAACTCCCCATGCGCCGACCATCGCCAGCCGCCGCCACTGGTATCTGCGCGGCGTCCGAGCGGCGGTATCTATTCCCGGGCTGATCCTTGCCAGCGCCTTTGTCGGCTTCGCCGGCCTCGCCAAGGAGGCCGGACTGACGCTGGCCGAGACAGTGTTCATGACCGGTGTGGTATGGGCCTTGCCCGGAAAGGTCGTGCTGATCGGCGCGATCCTGTCGGGCGCTTCGCTGCCGGCCGCCGCCTTCGCGGTCGCGCTCTCTTCGGTCCGGCTGATGCCGATGGTGGTGGCGCTGGTGCCTGAACTTAAAGCCGGGCGCACGCCGAAATGGGTGCTCTACGTGCTTTCCCATTTTGTCGCCGTCACCTCATGGGTGATCGCCATGGAACGCATCGGTGGCATACCGCGCGACATGCGAACCTCCTGGTATGCCGGCATCGGTTCGACGCTGGTGCTGGCCAACATGGCCGTCGTTGCTATCGTCTTCCTCGTCGCCGACAGGCTGCCGCCGGCGGTTTCGGCGGCGTTGTTCCTTCTGACGCCGATGTATTTCCTGACCTCGCTCTGGGGCTCGGCGCGCGAGCGGGCAGGGCATGTCGCGATGGTTCTCGGATTGGGCCTGGGGCCGCTTTTCCATATGTTTGCGCCGCAATACGATCTGCTCGCGGCGGGCCTGATCGGCGGCTTTGCCGCTTACGCTTTCCATCGGCTGTCGCGGCGGAGGCACGCCCCATGACGTTCACATCGATTGACGCATGGTGGTGGCCGTTCCTGTTTATCCTCGTCGCGGGCTGGCTCGCTACGGACGCCTGGCGCTTTCTCGGCGTCTATTTCGGCGGACGTATTTCCGAGGATTCGGATCTGCTGGTGCTGGTCCGGGCCGTGGCGACGGCGCTGGTCGCAGCCGTTATCGGTAACCTCATCATCTTTCCCAGCGGCGCTCTGGGGGCGACGCCACTCGGCTTGCGCATAGGTGCGGCGGCTCTCGGTTTCGCCGCCTACTTTTTCCTGGGCAAGCGGGTTCTGGTCGGCATCATCGTTGCCGAGGCGGTCCTTGCCGCGGGCTTATTCTACTATGGCTAGTTTGAGATAAAGCGGATGACCGGCATCGACGACCTGCAACAGCTTCTAGCCGGCATGGCACCGGAACTGCACGACGGCGAGTTCGTCTTCTGCACGCTCCCCAACATGGAACTCGCAGACCTGGCGCGTCTCGATCCGCTTGGCATGTTTCGCGAGATGGAAGGCCTGACGCTGATCCTTCGCCGCGAGGCCGCCGAGCAGGAGGGGCTAGCCGGCGCCGCACCTATGCGCATGATCACGCTGACCGTGCATTCGAGCCTGGAGGCGGTTGGCCTGACCGCGGCGTTCTCGGCCAGGCTGGCTCGTGAAGGCATTGGGGCCAATGTCGTCGCAGCATTCCACCACGACCACATTTTCGTGCCTGCAGCCGACGCCGATAGAGCCCTCGCGGCGCTCAAGGCCCTGCAGAGGGAAAGCGCGGAAACCCCTCGCGAATAACTGTTTTCCTTACGTGGCGCTAAGCGCCGCGCGGATCTTTTCCGCATTCGCCGCCAGCACTTCCGGCTTCTCCATCGGTCCGCCAGGCTGTCCCAGCATTACGCCCTCGAAGCGTGGAATGATGTGGACATGCAGGTGGAACACTACCTGTCCGCCGGCCGGCTCGTTGAATTGCTGCACCGTCACGCCGTCAGCCGAAAACGCCTTCATCAAGGCGCGCGCCAGCTTCTGCGTCGTGCGCATAACGGCTGCCAGCCTGTCCGGATCGACGTCTAGAATATTGCGCGCCGGCTTTTTCGGGAGCACGAGGCAGTGGCCGTCGCCGCGCGGCATGATGTCCATCATCGCGAATGTATCGGCGTCCTCGTAAAGCTTGTGCGCCGGGAGTTCGCCGCGCAGGATCTTTGCGAAGATGTTGTTGTCGTCATAAGTCGCCATTCGTGCCTCTCGGTCTGTCGGTTCCGGCCATATTTGCCGCTGGCCGGAATTGATTCAATGGTCAAACATTGAGATCCGGCGACTTGCGGAAAGGGCCGTGCTCCTCGAGATATTCGCTCATCCGCGCCACTTCGGCCCGTTCGCGCTCGAGATAATCGTCGATCGCCCGCCGGAGGCCGGTGTGGGCGATGTAGTGCGCCGAATGCGTCGTCACCGGCCGGTAGCCGCGCGCCAGCTTGTGCTCGCCCTGCGCTCCGGCCTCCACCACCCGCAGACCCTTCTGGATCGCGAAGTCGATGGCCTGGTGGTAACAGACTTCGAAATGCAGGAAGGGATGATCCTCGATGCAGCCCCAGTTGCGGCCGTAGAGTGTATCCGATCCGATGAAGTTGATTGCGCCGGCGATATAGCGTCCGCCGCGCTTGGCCATCACCAGCAGGACGTCGTCGCGCATTCGTTCCCCGACCAGCGAGAAAAATGTGCGGTTGAGGTACGGCCGGCCCCATTTGCGGCTGCCCGTGTCCATATAGAAGGCGAAGAAGTCGTCCCAGACCGCCTCGGTCAGGTCGTTGCCGGTCAGCCAGTCTATCGATATGCCGCTGGTGAGCGCCTCGCGGCGTTCCTTCTTCAGCGCCTTGCGTTTCCGCGAGGCGAGCGTGGCGAGAAAATTGTCGTAGCTCGAATAGCCCTCGTTGAAGAAATGGAACTGCTGGTCGGTCCGCGCCAGGAATCCGGCATTTTCCAGCGCTGTCATATCGGCCGCCTCGGCGAAGGTGACATGCGCGGAGGAAACCCCAAGGCGATCTGTCACCAGCTTCAGGCCGGCGGCCAGCGCGGCCTTGACCGCGGCTCCGTTCGCGCCGCGCCTGACCAGCAGGCGAGGGCCGGTTGCCGGGGTGAATGGCACCGACGCCTGCAATTTGGGATAGTAGCGCCCGCCGGCGCGCTCGAAGGCGTCGGCCCAGCCATGGTCGAACACATATTCGCCCTGGCTGTGCGACTTCGCATAGCAGGGCAGGGCGCCGAGAACCGTGCCGTCCGGAGCTTCGAGCCGCAGGTGGTGCCCCTGCCAGCCGGAGCGACGCGCGGCGCAGCCGGATTCTTCCAGGATGCTCAGAAAATCATACGAAACGAACGGGTTGTATGCGGTTCCGGTACAATCGCGCGAGGCGCCGGCAAAGCCGTCCCATTCCTCGCGCGTGAAAGCGTCGATGCTGGCCGCTATGCGGATCGCATATTCGCCATCCGCAGCTTTCATTCCGGCTTCGTCTTCGCTGGTGGTCATCCGCCCTTATCTACGATCGAAATGTGGCTGCGCAAGGTTATGCGGCCAGCACGGCCTGAGGCATGAAGCCTTCGAACGTCATCTGGTCGGCATGCGCGAATGTCCGTTCCACCGCCGGTTCGTCGCGAACCGTCCATGTGATGACGGGCATGCCGAGCCTCTCCCGCACGAAGCCGGCGAAACGGTTGGGCAAGCAGTCGACGGCGTAGGAAACGAAGGAGATGCCGTGCGCCAGCATGGAGAAATGCGCCTCCAACTCGTGATCGACCTCACCCCAGGCGGTCAGTCCAGTCGGGATGTCCTGGGCGTGCGCGGCAAACTGCCGGATCAGCCAGTGGTCGAATGACATGATCGCGGTCTTGCCGCCATAATCGTGAAGCAGCGCGCAGACCCGCTCGACCAGGCCGGCATCCCTGCCGGGAACGCCCTTGAGTTCGACGACCAGCGGCACGCGCCCATGCACCAGATCGAGCATCTCCTTCAGCGAAGGCGGATGGTCGCCGGTGCCGCCGACGCGTAGCGCCGCCATCTCGCGCGCCGTCCTTTGCCAGACATGGCCGTCGGTTCCCGTCAGCCGGAACAGGCCCTCATCGTGGAAAATGACCGGCACACCGTCGCTGGTCAGGCGCACGTCGCACTCGATGGCATAACCTCTCGCCGCCGCCGCCTCGAAGGCAGGAAGCGTGTTTTCCCAGACCAGATTGTTGCAATCGTGCAGGCCGCGATGAGCGATCGGCTGCGCGGTCAGCCAAGACAGATTTTTCATGCTCGCCTCACGCAACTTCGATCACAGCTTCAATCTCGACAGCCGCATTGAGCGGCAGCGAGGCGGTTCCCACCGCGGAACGCGCATGCTTTCCCGGCTCGCCCAGCACCGCGACCAGGAAGTCGGACGCGCCGTTGGCGACAAGATGCTGCTCGGTAAAATCGGGCGCAGAGGCGACGAAGACGGTGATCTTCACCAGCCGCCTGATCTTCTCCAGGTCGCCGATCGCGGCCTTCGCCTGCGCCAATATGTTGATTGCGCAGAGTTTTGCCGCTTCCTTGCCGGCGGCAGTGTCCACGTCCCGGCCGAGCAGGCCGGTGACCTGCAGCTTGCCCTCCTTGAGCGGCAGCTGCCCCGCGGTGAAGACGAGATTGCCCGTCCGCATGAAAGGCACGTAGTTGGCGGCGGGCGCCGCAGCCGCCGGCAGTGTGACACCGAGATCGCTCAGCCGCTTTTCGATTGTTTCGCCCATTGTCTTTCCCTATGTCTTGGTATGATGCGGTTGTCTGGTCGAACGTGCTATTTTTGCCTCGCTTCCGCCACGACTTTTTTTAGACTGCACAGCGTGACGCGGCCAAGCCGCCGTAATGCGGACCGGAGTGATTACATGCGCGCAATGCGCCTTGCCCTGCTAGCCCTTGTTTCGCCTTCGGCGCTCATTGCCGCGCCGGCTTTTGCCGCCGCGCCGCTTGTGCCGCATCGCGCGGTCTACGACCTGGTGCTCGACGAAGCCTCTGACCGCTCCGGCATAACCGGTCTATCCGGACGCATGGTCTATGAATTCAACGGCTCTGCCTGCGAAGGCTATACAGTCAAGTTCCGCTTCGTCACCCAGATCGACACCAGCGAGAGCTCGCGACTGACCGACCAGCAGACGACGACCTTCGAGGATGCGGAAGGCAAGACCTTTTCCTTCGTGACCAAATCCTTCACCGACCAGACGCTGGAGCGCGAGCTCAAGGGCACTGCGCGGCGCGAGGCGGACGGGTTGAAGGTCGACATCGAGAAGCCGGAAAAGAACAGCGTCGAACTGGAGCGCACGCAGTTTCCCACACAGCATCTCGTCGAACTGATCGGCAAGGCCAACACCGGCGAGAATTTCTATGAAACCAGCATCTTCGACGGTTCCGAAGACGGTGACGAAGTGATGACCACCACTGTCGTGGTTGGCAAGAAGGAACCGGTCGAGAAGAGCGATCCGGAAGCCCCGGCGCTAGCCGGCCTCGCCAAGGAAAAGTTCTGGCCGGTCGATATCGCCTATTTCGACGAGTCGACCGAAGGCGGCGAGGAAGTGCCGGAATACCGCATCAGCTTCAAGCTGCACGAAAACGGCCTGACGCGCGATCTGGTGATGGACTACGGCGACTTCTCCATGACCGGCAAGTTGGTCAACCTCGCGCTTTTCGATCCAGCCCCTCAAAACTGCAACCAGTAGCGATCTTCCCGCGTGGCCGTCTATGTCGACGAAGCGATATGGCGCTTTGCGGGCCGGCGCTGGTGCCATCTGATGGCCGACGATCTGGCGGAACTCCACGCTTTCGCGGCAAAGCTCGGCCTGCATCGATCATCCTACCAGGGCCCGCCCAAAACTGCCGCGCCGCACTATGACATCACCGCATTCGAGCGCGACCGGGCGGTGCGGCTCGGCGCAGTCGCTTGCAGCCGCAGCGAGATTGTCGCCGTCTGCCGCAGGGTGCGCGTAAAGAATGGCAAGGTCTCCGCGGCAGTCCCGGCCCCAAGCGCGTTTCCAGCGGTCATAAACCAATCCCAGAAATTTCTTGAACATCGTTCAAATTTGACTTGAACCCGCCTCAATTCCGCGACAGCTTGCATCTGAGCTACTTGTTCGCGGGAGGCAGATTTGAGCAGGCTGGACACTTTCGTGGCGCCCGAACCCAGCGTGCCGCTGATCAAGGCGATGACGGTAGTGAACCGCGTCCTCATGCTGCGTGGCGTCCTCGGCTTCCGCGACATTCCTCCGTTCAACAGGATCGCGGGCCTGCGCGGCATCGCAAATATCCGCCACATCGATTTTCCCGAAGCCGACCGCGCCCGGCTTGCCGCTGCGTGCGGGCAGGGGAAGGCGACCTTCATCACGCCCAATCATCCCGAATTCTTCACCGACTGGATGATCGACAAGGAGATCGCCTCGCATGTCTGTCCGCTGGCCGCGTTCTGGGCGACCAACGGCGTCGTCAACGGCCTCGGCAAAGCGGCGCAGAAATTCTGGCTCGCCAACAATCTGATCGCGCAGATTCCGGGCAACAGCCAGGCCGCGCGCGAGCATTCGGTTTCTTGGGCGCTGACAGGTCACGGCGTGCTGCTTCATCCGGAAGGCAGCGTCGGCTGGCACGGCGATTATGTCGCGCCGTTGATGCCGGGCGCCGCCGAGATGGCGCTGGAGGCGCTGAAACGCGGCCGCGAGGCCGGACGCGATCCCGATGCCTGGATTGCGCCTATCGTCTGGAAACTGGCTTTCACCCGCGACGTCGAAGCGGATTTGATGAGGGAATGCGCCTATGTCGAGCGTAGCCTGAAGATCGAGCCGACGCCGCGGTCGATCGCACTTCCCGACCGGGTCTACCGCATCTACGAGACCTTGCTGTCCCGGGATGAGGAAAAGAACGGCGTTCAGGCGGATCGCGCGGCTCCATTCAGGTCGCGCCAGAAGCGCCTGATCGAAGCCATGCACGACCGGCTATGCGAACTCCTGCCCGAGGCTACTCCGTCGGGCCGCGGCGATACTATGCGGAGCGCGCGGCGCTTCCTTCGTGAAAACAGCTCCGCCGATCCGGAATTGCGCAAGCAGGTGAAGTCGCTGTCGGAAACCATTATGCGCGTCCAGCGCGTCGGCGATTTCGCCTTCACCAGCAAAGCCGTGACGCAGGAGGGGATCGCCGAGCATATCAAGCGCATCCGCAACGACTACTGCAAGGGCACGCTGCGCGACACGCTGAACCGCTTCATGCCGCAGCCGGCCGGACCCCGCCGCGCCCATATCCGGGTGCCGGAACCGCTCGCGATGAACGATTATCGAGGCACGCCCACCGAAGCCATGGCTGAGATCCGCCGCCGCATGCAGGCGGCGCTGGATGAGATCAATGACGGCCTGCACGCCGGCGGGTTCTCGAAAACCTTTTCAAATCCGTTCTACCGCCGATAAAGTCCAGGTTGCGGGGTGCATCCTGTTCACCTGCGGTAAGCCGGATGATCGCATTCCTGCGCCGGGTTGCATTGTAGCGCCGTTCCCTCTATATGCGCGCTCATTCCACACACGGACTTTGGTGTCTGCCCGGGAGAAATCCGGCTGAAACCTCCGGTGGCGTCAAGGGAACATTCCCAGAAACGTCAAGTGTCCGTGGAGGCTAACCGGAAAGGACAAAGAATGGCTCTGCCTGATTTCAGCATGCGCCAGCTATTGGAAGCTGGCATTCACTTCGGCCACCAGACCCACCGCTGGAATCCGAAAATGGCCCCGTACATCTACGGCGCCCGTAACAACATCCACGTCATCGACCTCTCGCAGACGGTGCCTATGCTGCATCAGGCTCTGAAGCAGGTTTCCGATGTCGTCGCCAAGGGCGGCCGCGTGCTGTTCGTCGGCACCAAGCGCCAGGCTTCGGACATCATCGCCGATGCGGCCCAGCGTTCGGCCCAGTACTACGTCAATTCGCGTTGGCTCGGCGGCATGCTGACCAACTGGAAGACGATCTCGAATTCGATCCAGCGCCTGCGCAAGCTCGACGAGATCCTGGCCGGCGAAGGCAGCGGCGGCCTCACCAAGAAGGAGCTTCTGAACCTTCAGCGTGAGCGCGAGAAACTCGACAAGGCGCTCGGCGGCATCAAGGACATGGGCTCGACGCCCGACCTGATGTTTGTGATCGACACCAACAAGGAAGCGATCGCCATTCTCGAGGCCAAGCGTCTCGGCATCCCGGTCGTCGCCGTCATCGATTCCAACTGCGACCCGGACAAGATCGACTTCCCGATCCCCGGCAATGACGACGCCGCGCGCGCGATCCAGCTTTATTGCGATCTGATCGCCAAGGCTGCGATCGACGGCATTGCGCGCCAGCAGGGCGCCCTTGGCGTCGATGTCGGCGCCGCCGCTGAAGCGCCGGTCGAGCCGACACTCGACGAGACGCCGGCGGCCAGCGCTCCCGAAGCGGCAGCCGGCGCTCCCGAAGCGTAAATCGACGGGGCCGGTTCCGGCCCTAATTCCTTGCGACGCGGATTGCCGCGTCGCCGGCAGGCGCATCATCGAGCACTCGGTGGTGCGCTCGCGCATTTCGATCCAAGAGGCAAAAATGAGCATTACGGCAGCACAGGTCAAACAACTCCGCGACATGACCGGCGCGGGCATGATGGATTGCAAGGCGGCGCTCGCCGAAACCAATGGCGACATGGAAGCGGCCGTCGACTGGCTGCGCGCCAAGGGCATCGCCAAGGCCGACAAGAAGGCCGGCCGCACCGCGGCTGAAGGCCTGGTCGGCGTCGCCGGCGACGCGACTTCGGCCGTCGTCGTCGAGGTCAACTCGGAGACCGACTTCGTCGCTCGCGCCGAATCCTTCCAGGAAATCGTGCGCAACGTGGCGCAGGTGGCGCTGGCTGTTGGCGGCGAAACCGAAGCCGTCGCCAACGCCAAGTATCCGGGCACCGACAAGACTGTCACGCAGGCCATCAAGGATGCAGTAGGCACCATCGGCGAGAACCTGTCGTTCCGCCGCTCGGCGAAGCTGTCGGTCGGCGCAGGCGCTGTCGCGACCTATGTCCACAACGCGGTCGCTGAAAACCTCGGCAAGCTCGGCGTGCTGGTCGCGATCGAGACCGCGGGCAATGCGGACGCCGCCCGCGCCTTTGCCCGCCAGGTTGCGATGCATGTCGCGGCCACCAACCCGCTGGCGCTGACCGCCGAGCAGATCGATCCGGCCGCCGTCGCGCGCGAGCGGGCGATCTTCACGGAGCAGGCCCGCGAATCGGGCAAGCCGGACAACATCATCGAAAAGATGGTCGAGGGCCGCCTGCGCAAGTTCTACGAGGAAGTCGTGCTCCTGAAGCAGTCCTTCGTGCTCAACCCCGACATCACGGTCGAGGCTGCGCTCAAGGAAGCCGAGAAGGAAATTGGCGCGCCGGCCAAGATCACCGGCTTTATCCGCTTTGCGCTCGGCGAAGGCATCGAGCGTGAAGAAAGCGACTTCGCGGCGGAAGTTGCGGCGGCAGTGAAAAAGTAACGCTGCATCAAGCCTTTCATGGCGGCTTATGAGGAGGGCATCGCGTGACAACGCGGTGCCCTTCGTGTATCGCGCGCATGAACACGATACCGACGAGGAAGCGATGACGAGCAAACCCCTGTACCGGCGCGTGGTTTTGAAGGCGTCGGGCGAGGCGCTGATGGGCGAACAGCATTTCGGCATCGACGTCTCGGTCGTCGACCGCATCGCCTCCGACATCGCCGAGGCGAGGGCGCTCGGGGTCGAAGTGGGCGTCGTCATCGGCGGCGGCAATATCTTTCGCGGTGTGGCCGTCGCTTCCAAGGGCGGCGACCGCGTCACCGGCGACCACATGGGCATGCTCGCAACCGTCATCAATTCGTTGGCGCTGCGCACCTCGCTGGTCAAGCTCGGCGTCGATGCGGTCGTATTGTCGGCGATCGCCATGCCCGAACTCTGCGAAAGCTTTTCGCAGCGCCAGGCGACCGCCTACATGAACCAGGGCAAGGTGGTCATCTTCGCCGGCGGCACCGGCAATCCCTTCTTCACCACGGATTCTGCCGCCGCATTGCGCGCCGCCGAGATCGGCGCCGACGCCCTGTTCAAGGGCACGCAAGTCGACGGCGTCTACTCCGCCGACCCGAAAGTGGATCCTTCAGCGGTGCGTTACAGCCGCATCAGCCATGCCGATGTCATCAATCAGGGCCTGTCGATCATGGACACGGCCGCAATTGCGCTTGCGCGCGAAAACAACATCCCGATAATCGTCTATTCGATCCACGAGAAGGGTGGTTTCGGCGAAATCCTAACCGGTGGCGGTCGCTGCACGATCGTCGCCGACACCTGAAGACGAATTGGTCCGATTGTAGGGGCCGAGGAGAGTGAAAATGACCAGCGGGGCAGACTTCAACGACATTCATCGCCGCATGGATGGAGCGATCAACGCGTTCAAGCACGATCTGGCTTCGCTCAGGACCGGCCGGGCGTCCAGCAACCTGCTCGATCCGATCATGGTCCAGGCCTATGGCTCCGCCATGCCGATCACCCAGGTCGCGACGGTTTCGGTGCCGGAGCCGCGGATGATCTCGGTCTCGGTCTGGGACAAGTCGATGGTCGGAGCCGTCGATCGCGCCATTCGCGAATCCAATCTTGGCTTCAATCCGATCATGGACGGCACTACGCTGCGCATTCCGCTGCCCGAACTCAACGAGCAGCGCCGCAAGGAACTGGTCAAGATCGCCCACACCTATGCCGAGAACGCGCGCATCGCCGCCCGGCATGTTCGCCGCGACGGCATGGATCACCTTAAAAAGGCTGAAAAGGACGGCGATATTAGCGAGGACGAGCATCGCAAGCAGGCCGACCGCATCCAGAAGCTGACGGACGAGACGATCAGTTCGATCGACGGCCTGCTGGCGGCGAAAGAAGCCGAGATCATGCACGTCTGATGCGCGGCATTGCCGCGGCCGAAAGCGAAGAAATGACAACGCCCGCGCATGTCGCGATCATCATGGATGGAAACGGCCGCTGGGCGAAGGCTCGCGGCCTTCCACGCCTCGCCGGGCATCGCGCGGGCGTCGAGGCGCTGCGGCAGGCCGTGCGGGCAGCCGGCGAATTCGGCGTCTCCTGGCTTACCGTATATGCGTTCTCGTCGGAAAACTGGTCGCGGCCGAAATCCGAAGTCAGCGACCTGATGGGGCTCCTGAAGCTGTTCATCCGGCGCGATCTCGCCGAGCTTCACCAGAACGGCGTGCGGGTAAAAATCATCGGCGAACGCGCCGGCTTGCAGGGCGACATTAAGATATTGCTCGAAGAGGCCGAGGCTCTGACCGCCGGCAACGATGCGCTGAACCTCGTCATCGCCTTCAACTATGGCGGCCGCGACGAGATCGCGCGGGCCGCGCAAAAGCTGGCCGCCGCTGCGGTCTCGGGGAGCATCGCTCCCGGCGATATCACGGCAGAGATCGTGGCCGAGGCGCTCGACACGCGCGACGTTCCGGATCCCGACCTCGTCATCCGCACCAGCGGCGAGATGCGGCTGTCGAATTTCCTGCTCTGGCAGGCAGCTTATAGCGAACTTGTCTTCCTTCCCTGCTATTGGCCCGATTTCACCCGCGAGCATTTCGCCGATTCGCTCAGGGAGTTCGCCGCGCGCGAGCGGCGTTTCGGCGGCGTGTCGGCCCGGGATGTGGCGCTGTGAGCGCCGCCCAGTTGAGCAACCTGCAGCTTCGCTTTCTCTCGGCGGTCGTGCTGGCGATCGTCGTACTGGGGCTGACCTGGCTCGGTGGGCTGCCGTTCCGGTTGTTTGCCGCCCTGATCGGCGCTGCGATCTTCTACGAATGGTGCGCAATGTCCCGCACCGTAGCCAACGCCTCCTACCAGATGCTCACGGCGCTGTTCCTGGCGGCCGTTCTTTTGGCGTTGCTGGCTGGCCTGCCGGCCGCAACGGTGCTGCTCGTCTTGGCCGGCGCCGTGGTCGCTTCAATCGCGGTTGGCCTCGTTCGCGGGCAGGGATCATGGCCGACGATCGGCCTCGCCTATGCTGGTTTTTCAGCCGTTTCACTGGCTTTTCTTCGCGGCGGCGACCATTCCGGGCTCGTCGCCATCCTGTTCCTGTTCGCGACTGTTTGGGCGACCGACATCCTCGCCTACTTCGCCGGGCGCACAATCGGCGGTCCAAAACTCGCGCCGGCGATCTCTCCGGGCAAGACATGGAGCGGCGCGATCGGCGGCGCAGTCGGCGGGCTTGCCGCGGGCCTCATCGCCGCAGCTCTTGCTGGCGTCGCCAATCTTTCCGTCCTTGGCCTTGTCGCCCTGCTGCTGTCCGTCGTCTCGCAGATGGGCGATTTGTTCGAATCCTGGGTCAAGCGGCGTTGCGGCGTGAAGGATTCAGGCGCCATCATTCCCGGCCATGGCGGCGTCATGGATCGCGTCGACGGGCTTGTCGCGGCGGCGTTTGCCCTATACGTCATCGGCTGGATGGCGGGCGGCGCCGATCATCCGGCGCGTGGCCTGTTTCCGCTCTGAGCGGAACACCACCCGGGTTTCCAGTATACCGACGCCACGGATTCGCCGGGATTGAGGTCACAGTCCGCGGCGCGATCGTCGCAATGGCGGTTTTGATCGAGGGCACGATTTGAACGAGTTGTTTTCAACGCTGTTCGGCTTAGACAGCCTGCTTGTCGGCACCATCGTGCCGTTCCTGTTCGTGCTGACCGTTGTCGTGTTCGTGCATGAGATGGGCCACTATCTCGTCGGCCGCTGGTGCGGCATTGGCGTCAAGGCCTTCTCCATCGGCTTCGGTCCCGAGATATTCGGCTTCAACGATCGCCATGGCACGCGCTGGAAGCTCTCGGCCATCCCGCTCGGCGGCTACGTCAAATTCGTCGGCGACATGAACGTCACCAGTACGCCCGATGCCGAGGAAGCCGAGAAGCTGACGCCGGCCGAACGCCATGTGGCTTTCCACACCCAGCCGGTCTGGAAACGCGCGGCGACGGTCGTCGCCGGGCCGCTGTTCAATTTCCTGCTGACCATCGCCGTGCTTGCGACGTTCTTCATGACCTATGGCCGCGTGGTGTCGGAACCGATGATCGCGGAAGTTCAGGCCGGCAGTCCCGCCGAAATCGCCGGCTTTATGCCCGGCGACCGTTTCGTCAGTGTCAACGGCAGTCCGGTGCGGACCTTCGCCGACGTCCAGTACCACGTCTCAGGCCGTGCCGGCGATCCGCTCGTCTTCGTGCTGCTGCGCGACGGCAAGGAGGTCGAACTGACGGCGACACCCAAAGTCACCGAGCAGAAGGACGCCGCCGGCAACACTTTCCGCATCGGCGTCATCGGAGTGGTCAACAACAACGAAGTCGGCCAGTTCCGCGTCATCGAATATAGCGTGCCTGGCGCGGTGGCGGAGGCCGTGAACGAGACGGGCCGCATCATCGCGCGCACCGGCCAGTTCCTGAAGCGCTTCGCGGTCGGGCGCGAGGACAAATGCCAGCTCGGTGGCCCGATCAAGATCGCCGACATGGCCGGCAAGGCAGCCAAGCTCGGCTTCGAACGGCTGGTCGAGCTGATCGCGCTGCTCTCCGTCGGCATAGGATTCTTGAACCTTCTGCCGATTCCCCCACTGGACGGGGGCCATCTGGTTTTCTACGGCATAGAGGCTGTCATCAGGCGTCCCGTATCGGAGCGCATGATGGAAGCGGTGTATCGAACGGGGATGATTCTTGTTCTCGCCTTCATGGCGTTCGTTTTCTGGAACGACCTGTTTGGGTGCTGAAAACATGAAGAAATTCGGGCTGACGACAGCCGTTGTTACGACGGCGTTTACCATCGCGGGGAATATGCGTGACGCGAAAGCCACGCGGAATGGCGAAGTAAACGCAAATTAACCAGAAGCCTTGCGTGTAGGGAAAATCCGGTTAATACGGTATGGGAAATTTACCGCACGTCCGGTTTTCTCGCCGTGGGGACTTCGAGAAAAGGTTTTTAAGCCCGATGAAGGCAGTTACGAAGTTTTTGAGCGCCGCTTCCGCGGTGGCTGTGTCTGCTGCTCTGGCAGTTCCTGGCGCAGCCGTTTTGCAGTTTGCATCAGTTTCGATGGCCGAGGCGGCGGTTGTCAGCAGCATTGACGTGCGTGGTAGTCAGCGTGTCGACGCCGAAACCATCCGCAATTATCTCTCCATCAGCCCCGGCAGGTCGTTTTCCAACGCCGACATCGACGAGGCCGTGAAGCGCCTGTTCGGCACGGGCCTGTTCTCCGACGTTCGCATCAACCAGGTCGGCTCGACGCTGGTGGTGCAGGTTTCCGAGTATCAGGTCGTCAATCAGGTCCTTTTCCAGGGCAACAAGAAGATCAAGGACGCGCAGCTCGCAGGCACTGTCCAGCTCAAGCCGCGCGGCACGTTCTCGCCCGCCTCGCTGGAATCGGATGCGGAGGCGATTCGCGCAGCCTACCAGCGCATTGGCCGCAACGACGCCACCGTCACCCCGAAGACGATCGACCTCGGCGATAACCGCGTCAACGTCGTCTTCGAGATCAATGAAGGCGACCGCACCAAGATCGCCTCGATCAATTTCACCGGCAACAACGCCTTCAGCGACCGCCGGCTCTCCGACGTCATCGCCACCAAGCGCTCGACCATTCTGTCGTTCCTGCTGCGCGACGACATCTATGACGAGGAGCGCCTGCGCGCGGACGAGGAAGCGCTGCGCCGCTTCTACTACAACCGCGGCTATGCCGATTTCCAGGTCGTCTCGGCCTTCGGTGAGCTCAACGAAGCAACCAACGAATACACCGTCTCGATCACGGTGGATGAAGGCGAGCGCTACACCTTCGGCGACGTGAGCGTCGAGAGCTCGATTGCGGGCGTCAATGGCGAATCGCTGCGTTCGCTGGTCGAAACCAGCCCCGGTTCGGTCTACAGCGCCAAGGATGTCGAAGATTCCATCATCGCCCTTACCGAGCATGTTGCCGGTCTCGGTTATGCTTTCGCGCAGGTCACGCCGCGCGGCGACCGTAATTTCGAGAACCGCACCATTTCGGTGGTCTATACGGTTGATCAGGGTCCGAGAACCTATGTCGAACGCATCGAGATTCGCGGCAACACCCGCACGCGCGACTATGTCATTCGCCGCGAGTTCGACGTCAGCGAAGGCGATGCATTCAACCAGGTGCTGATCCAGCGCGCGAAGAGGCGGCTCGAAGCCCTTAATTACTTTGAGCGAGTCGAGATCGCGACCGCCCCCGGCTCGGAGCCGGACCAGGTTGTGCTGGTCGTCGACGTTCTTGAGAAATCGACCGGCGAATTCTCGATCGGCGCCGGCTATACGACGGGCGGCTCGACGCCCGGACCCTCGATCGAAGGCGCGATCACCGAGCGCAACTTCCTCGGCCGCGGCCAGTTCATCCGGCTTTCGGCTGGCGGCGGCAAGGATTCGCGCGATTTCATGCTGTCCTTCACCGAGCCCTACTTCCTCGGCCGGCGCATCGCGGCGGGCTTCGATGTCTTCCGCCAGACCCGCCGCTACGACGATTATGAAAGCGAACTGACCGGCGCGACCGTGCGCTTCGGCCTTCCCATCACCGAGAACATCAGCACGCAACTGGCGTACAACTTCACGCAGGAAGAGTACGAGTACCGGGAAAGCTGCGACGAGGACGGCAACGGCGTTCCTGATGCTGATTGCGATGTCTCGGAAGCCATTATCGATGGCATCGAGAACAGCCCATGGAACAAATCTTCAGTTTCGGGCACGCTTCTCTACAACACCATCGATGACGTAAAGAACCCGCATGCGGGTATCTATGCGACCTTTACCACTGAGGTAGCCGGCCTTGGCGGCGATGCAGAATACGTAAAACTGACGGGGCGTGGCAGTTATTATCATACTCTCTCGGAAGAGATGGACGTTGTCGGCCTAGTTAGCGTCGGCGGCGGCCATATCACCGGCTTCGGCTCGGAAAGCGACCTTCGAATTTTCGATCACTTCAAGAGCAACGACCGCATGATCCGGGGTTTCGAGTTCGACGGTATCGGACCTTACGACGCCGACACGAAGGATCACCTCGGCGGCACGACCTACTTCAACGCTTCAGTCGAGGCGCAATTCCCGGTCCCGGTCGTCCCGGAAAGCTTCGGCCTTCGCGGTGCGGTATTCGCTGACGCCGCGACGCTGTACGGCAACGACATCCGGGAGGAGGCTGGTCTGACGATCACCGGCACCGGTATGGAGTGGCGCGCTTCGGTTGGCGCCGGCCTGATCTGGGCGTCGCCCTTCGGTCCGTTGCGCATCGATTACGCGGTTCCGGTCGTCAAGGAAGACAACGACGAGGAACAGAACTTCAATTTCGGTATTTCGACCCGCTTCTGATTGGTTGGAACCATGCTTCCGGGCCTGGATGGCCCGGAAGAAAAGGCTTGCATGTCAGACCCGGTCTTCTTCGTGCCGTCACGACGCTATTCGGCGGGCGAGATCGCAAGCCTTACCGGCGCCGAACTTGTTGACGGCGCCCATTCCGCAACCGTCATTTCGACCATCGCGTCGGCCGCCACCGGCGGCGAGGGCGCGCTTGTCTTCGTCGAAGGCAAGCGCAATGCTTCGCTGCTCGACAAGTTGAACGCTGCGGCGGTTTTGGTCACGCCTGACATAGCCGGGCGCGCGCCTTCCGGCGTCGCCGTGCTGGTCACGCCTACACCGCAGCGGGCCTTCGCCATGGTCGGCCGCCTTCTTTATCCCGATGCGGCAACACCCGGCGCGATAACCGGCGAAACCGGCATCTCGCCCGCCGCGCATGTCGACCCGACGGCGCATCTCGAAGCCGGCGTCGTCGTGGAAGCCGGCGCGGTGATCGGGGCAGGGGTCGCGATCGGAGCCGGCACCATTATCGCGCCGAATGCCGTGATAGGCCGCAATTCGCAGATCGGCCGCAACGCCTATGTCGGGCCCAACGCCACCGTCCAGTATGCGCTGATCGGCAACCACGTCATCATCCATGCCGGCGCAAAGATCGGCCAGGACGGCTTCGGCTTCGTCGCGGGCCGCGGCGGACCTGAGCGCATTCCGCAGATCGGCCGCGTGATCATCCAGGACAATGTTGAGGTCGGAGCAAACTCCACCATCGACCGCGGCGCGATGGCCGATACCGTCATCGGCGAGAACACCAAGATCGACAACCTTGTCCAGATCGCCCACAACGTCCGCATCGGCCGCGGTTGCATCATTGCCGGCCTGACGGGCATTTCCGGCTCAGTCACCATCGGCGACAACGTCCTGATGGGCGGCGGCGTCGGACTGGCCGACCATGTGGTGATCGGCGACAGGGCGCAGCTTGCGGCGCGCAGCGGGTTCATGCATGACGTGCCGGCCGGCGAAGTCTGGGCCGGCTATCCGGCGAAGCCGATGAAGGAAGCCATGCGCGAGTTCGCCATGATACGCAGACTGGCCCAGGCCAGGCCGAAAAAAGGTGATGATAATGGCTGATACGATGCCGGCGACGCTCGATACCGTCGATATTCTCGGCCTGATGAAACTTCTGCCGCATCGTTACCCGTTCCTGCTGGTCGACAAGATCATCGAGATCGATGAAGACAATTCGGCGATCGGCATCAAGAACGTCACCATCAACGAGCCACATTTCCAGGGCCATTTTCCCGAGCAGCCGGTCATGCCCGGCGTCCTCATCGTCGAGGCGATGGCGCAGACCGCCGGCGCCATCTGCATCCGCAGCCAGAATACCGACAAGCCGTCGCTGGTCTATTTCATGACCATCGACAACGCCAAGTTCCGCCGTCCGGTCGTGCCGGGCGACCGCCTTGAAATCCACGTAAAGAAGCTCAAGAAACGCGGCAATATCTGGCGCTTCGCCTGCGAGGCCATGGTCGACGGGGCGAAAGCCGCTGAAGCCGAAATCTCGGCGATGATGTCGCCGCCGGTAGCCTGACGCGGAAAAGACTTGATGACAGACGTTTCCATCCATCCCTCGGCCGTGGTCGAGCCGGGCGCCAAGATTGCGGCAGGCGCCGCCGTCGGACCGCTTTGCCATGTCGGCGAGGATGCTGTGATCGGCGCGGGCACGCGCCTCGTCAGCCATGTCACGGTGATCGGCGCGACAACGATCGGCGAAAACTGCGTCGTCTATCCCCAAGCGGTGCTTGGCGGCCCGCCGCAGAATACCGGTCACAAGGGCGGGCGCACGACGCTGACCATCGGCGACAATTGCACCATCCGCGAATTCGTCACCATGCACACCGGCACCGACAATGCGCGCGGCGCGACCATTGTTGGGAACAATGGCAATTTCCTCGCCTATTCGCATGTCGCGCATGACTGCACCGTCGGCAATAACGTCACGCTGACCAACGGCGCGACGCTAGGCGGCCACTGCGAGATCGGCGACAACGTCGCGATAGGCGGCTTGAGCGCCGTCCACCAGTTCGTCCGCATCGGTCACAACGCCTTCCTGGCCGGCGGCTCGATGCTGGTCGGCGACCTGATCCCCTACGCCATCGCCATGGGCAATCGCGCCAAACTGCGCGGATTGAACGTCGTCGGGCTGAAGCGCTCCGGCATGTCGCGGGCCGAAATCCTGGCGCTGCGGCGCGCCTACCGCACCATCTTCGACCCGGCGCGTCCGGTCGCCGAAAATGTCGAGATCGCCCGCGTCGAATTCGCCGATTCCCCCGCAGCGATGAAGATCGTCGACTTTATCGGCGCGCGCGGCAAGCGCCACTACGCCGTGCCGCCGCTGAAGGCCGGGGCCGATGACGCCGACGATGACGAGAGCTGACGCGGAACGCCGCATCAAACTTGGAGCCGGCGACAGGGTCGCCGTAGTCGCCGGCAGCGGCAGGTTGCCCGTCAACGTCGCCGAGGGCCTCGCCGAGGCCGGCCACTCGCCTTTCATCGTGATGCTGGCCGGCGAGGCGGACGACGATCCGAAACTGGCGTCCTTCGAGCATGACAGGCTGGCGCTGGAAGAGATCGGCTCTCTAGTGCCGCTCCTGAAGCGCCACAAAATCACCCACGTCGTGCTCGCGGGCGGGGTAGGCCGCCGCCCGCACTGGCGGCAAATCCGGCCGACCTTCGCCTTGTTTCGCATCTTGCCGAAGATCCTGATGGCGCTGGCGCGCGGCGATGACGGGTTGCTCAGGGTCATTATCGGCGAGATCGAAGCTGAAGGCTTCAAGGTGGTCGGCGCTCACGAAATCGTTCCGGACCTGCTCGCGTCCGAAGGGCCGATGACTCACGCCAGGCCGCAAAAAGGTGATCTGGCCGACCTTGACGCTGCACTCGCTGCCGCCCGCGCCATCGGTGCGCTCGATATCGGCCAGGCGGCGGTGGCGATCGGCGGCCGGGTGGTGGCGCTGGAGGGCGTGGAAGGAACGGACGGGCTGCTCCAGCGGGTGAAGGAACTGCGCCATCACGGCCGCGTCGGCGGCAGGAAGCGCGGCGTTCTCGTCAAATGCGCCAAGCCCGGCCAGGAATTGCGCGCCGACCTTCCGGGGATCGGCCCGGCCACAGTCGATGCCGCCCACGCCGCAGGCCTTGCCGGCATTGGCGTCGAAGCCGGCCACTCGCTGGTGCTGGATTTTGGCGAGACGGTCAAACGCGCCGATGCGCTCGGCTTGTTCGTGGTCGGCCTGCAGGCGGGCGGCGCACAATGAGCGAGACCAGCCCACTCAAGATCGCCATCATAGCCGGCGAGGAATCCGGCGATCTATTGGGCGCAGACATCGTGCGCGCGCTGCAGCGCCTCACCGGCCGCGAAGTCCGGCTTGTCGGGACAGGCGGCCGGCATCTTCAGGAACTCGGCCTTTCGCCGCTGTTCGATGCGAGCGAAATCGCGCTGATGGGCGTCAGCGCCATCCTGCGCGACCTGCCGCGGCTGATCCGCCGCATCGGCCAGACAGCAAGCGCTGTCGTTTCCGAAAAACCCGACTGCCTGATCACCATAGACAGCCCGGATTTCACGCTGCGCGTCGCCAGGAAAGTGCGAGCGCAGGATCCCTCCATCCCGATTGTTCATTACGTCTGCCCGAGCGTCTGGGCCTGGCGGCCGGGCAGGGCGCCGGCAATGCGGCCGCACGTCGATCATATTCTTTGCCTTCTGCCTTTCGAGGCGGCGGAACTGCAGCGTCTCGGCGGCCCGCCCGGAACCTATGTCGGCCATCGCCTGACCCAGGACGAGGGCGTGAAGCTGGCAAGCTCGATGCAGGGTGCGCAGCGCGACTTGTCCGGTGATCGTGAGAAGACGCTGCTCCTACTTCCCGGCTCTCGCAAGGGCGAGGTCAGGAGCCACATCGGCGTTTTCGGCGAAACCGTTTCAGTGCTGCGTTCACGCGGCCACAGCATGCGCCTGCTTTTGCCGACAGTGCCGCACGTCGCCGGCACTATCGAAGCCGCGGTCTCCGGTTGGGCCGAGAAGCCCGAGATCATTCTCGACCAGGCGCGCAAATGGCAGGCATTCGGCGAGGCCGACGCGGCGCTGATCGCCTCGGGAACGGTCTCGCTGGAACTGGCGCTGGCCGGTGTCCCCTCCGTGTCGAGCTACCGGCTCGACCCGGTCGCGCGGCTCATCCAGGGGCTCGTCACCGTCTGGTCCGCGCTCCTGCCCAATCTCATAGCCGACCGGCCGATCGTCCCGGAATTCTACAACCAGTATGTCCGGCCCGAGAACTTGGCACGCCACATCGAGGCGCTGTGGGCCGACACCGCGCTCAGGGCCTGGCAGAAGGACGGCTTCGCCGAAGTCGCATCGCGCATGCGCACCGACCGCCCATCAGGCGAAATCGCAGCGGAAGTCGTGCTCCGCCACATCGAGAAACATTAGGCCGGCCGCATGGTACGCGGCTACTTTTCCAGCCGCGCCAGTAGCGACGATATATCCCGGCGCCTGCCGCCCATCGCCTGCCTCGAGGCGCCGTTTGTACTCAATCGCTGCGCTTCTTGCTTTCCAGCCGCGCCAAAGTCTTTGCGTCGGTCAATTCCTTGACGGCGCCCCTGCCAATCCAGCGCGCCGTCTTGTCCGGCGAGGCGGCGAGCTTTTCTGCCAGCGCAACGGCTGGCGCGTGAAGCGCGAGCGAGCGCTTGCCGATGCAACGCAGCGCCCAATTGACGGCTTTCTTCACGAAGTTGCGTTCGTCCGCGGCGTGAACCTCAATCAATCGCAGGAAATGGAGAAAGGTGGCGTCGGGCTCTTTTTTCCGGTGAACGACTGACCAGGCAATCATGGCAAAGGCCGTGCGCCGAACGAATTCGCGCTCGTCGGCAGCGAACTCATCGATCAGTTCCCGCCAGTGATCCGTGTCCACGAACAGGTCCGACACGCCGTCGACGATGTCCCAGGAATCGAACGAGGCCGCCCAAGCCCTTGCATCGTCTACGGTAAGCCGCTTGGGGTCGGCGGTGACGGAAGCGATGAACTGCGCCTCCGTGATGCCGCTCGCCCAAAGCTCGAAGGCGCGTTCGTGGTTGCGCCTGATCTTTCTGGCGATCTGCCGTTGCACGCCATGCGGGATGCCGAGCGCGCGATCGATCCTGATGCCGTACCGCAGCATGCCACGACGGTTCTCCTCCGAACCGATCGAGCGCAGGTGAGCAAGGACTTCCTCAGCGCTGGAACCGGGCGAAAGTTCAGCCATCGGCGGGCGCCTATTTTTCC
>NZ_AHAM01000180.1 GCF_000236565.1 Mesorhizobium alhagi CCNWXJ12-2
GTGGATAGACCAGGCGCCGCAGGCCGTTGGACATGAGCTCGAACACGATCAGGAACCGGTATGCCTTGATCCCTCCGGCGGTCGATCCCGAACAGCCTCCGAGGAAGGTGGCGACGAAGATGCAGGCGACCGCAAATGGCCCCCATTGCAGGTAATCGGCGCTTGCGTAGCCGGTGGTCGTGATGATCGAAACAAAATTGAATGCGGAATGGGTGAAAGCATCCAGGAACGGCATGTCTGCGTTCACCCGTAGATATATCGCCACGCCGACGACAAAGACGATGCAGTAGCCGGCGAAGACCCGCATTTGCGGGTCGCCCAGCGCGTCGAGGCGGCCGCGCACCAGAAATAGGATCAGGATGGAAAAGGGCAGCCCGCCAATAAACATGAACAGCGTGCCGACCCAAAGCACCGCCGGCCTCTCGGCATAGAAGCCGAGCGAGGCGTCGTGCGTGGAAAAGCCGCCGGTGGCCAGCGTCGTCAACGAGTGGTTCAACGCGTCGAAGCCGGTCATGCCGGCCATGGCGTAGGAAATTGCGCAGGCGAGCGTGAGTCCGGCGTAGATGGCGAGGAAACTCATCGCAAAAGTCGAGAAGCGCTCGAACGGGCGATCCTCGATGTCCGAGGATTCGATCTTGAAATAGGAAACGCCGCCGACATTGAGAAAAGGAAGCACGAACAGGCCGAGCGCGATGACGCCAAGCCCGCCGAACCATTGGAGGATCGACCGCCACAAAAGCAGCCCGGGCGGCATCGTGTCGAGACCGACCAGCACGGTCGAACCGGTCGTGGTGATCGCCGAGACCGATTCGAAGATCGCGTCGGCGATACTGATGCCGATGGAAGACGCGGCCAACGGGACGGCTCCAGCAATCGCCATGGTCACCCAAAGCAGATTGACCAGGAGGAATGCAAAACGCGTGGTGACCGGAGGCGCGCGTCCTTGGGTTGCGAGCGCAACCGCCATGGCGAGCCCACCCATGAACAGCGCCGAAAAGGCGAAGACCCGCCAGTCCTCATGACCGAAATACAGGTCGACCGCCGCCGGGATCAGCATCGCGGCGGAGAGATAAAGGGCGAAGACGGCTGCAACGTGGATCGCGGCGCGAACGGCAATTCTATTCACGTAGACGGGACCCCAGACGTGACGTGCCGCCGTCGGGCCAGGCCGGACGGCGGGCATCGGAGGCCGACAGTGGCTTCATCGGCATGAATATGCAATAGGCCTGCCGATCGGCCCACAGCTATTGCCGGTTGCGCTGATGCGGGGGAATTTTAGCGATGACGAATTTTGCCGAGAAGGTTGCGGCAGCCGCGAGCGGCCTGCGCGAACTCTTCCCCGAGACGCCGCTGCAGGAGAACGACTATCTGTCGAAGAAGACCGGCGCGCGCATTCTCCTGAAGCGCGAGGACCTTTCGCCGGTGCGCTCCTACAAGATCCGCGGCGCGTTCAATTTCTTCCGCAAGGCGCTGGACGGCGGCAACCATGCCGACCTGTTCGTCTGCGCCTCGGCCGGCAACCATGCCCAGGGTTTTGCCTTCGTGTGCCGCCACTTCGGCAAGAAGGGCGTCGTTTTCATGCCGGTGACGACGCCGCAGCAGAAGATCGACAAGACGAAGCTGTTCGGCGGCGAATTCGTCGAGATCAGGCTGGTCGGCGACTTCTTCGACGACTGCAATCGCGCCGCGCTCGAGTTCACCGAAACCGCCCGCGCGCATATGGTGCCGCCCTTCGATCACAAGGACATCGTCGAAGGCCAGGCGACGGTGGCCCTGGAGATCGCAAGCCAGATGCCGGACGGGAAGGCGCCCGACATGATCGTGCTGCCGGTCGGCGGCGGAGGGCTCTCGGCCGGCGTGACGCGGTATTTCGCCGAGGTGCAACAGCCGACCCGCTTTGTGTTCTGCGAGCCGTCGGGCGCGCCGAGCCTCAAGCAAAGCCTGGAAGCCGGCAAGCGCGTCAAACTCGGCAAGGTCGATAATTTTGTCGACGGCGCCGCAGTCGCCGAAATCGGCCGCGAGAATTTTCGCCTGCTCAAGGATTTTCCCACTGAGGCGGTCCGCGAAATCCCGGAAAACCGTCTTTGCGCCACCATGATCGAGATGCTGAACGTCGAGGGCGTGGTGCTGGAACCCGCCGGAGCGCTCGCCATCGACGCGCTCAAGGATCTTCCGCGCAAGGAAATCCGCGGCAAGACCATCGTCTGCGTCGTCTCCGGCGGCAATTTCGATTTCGAGCGCCTGCCGGACGTGAAGGAGAGGGCGCTTCGATTCGAAGGGCTGAAGAAATATTTCGTGTTCCGCTTCCCCCAGCGCCCCGGCGCGCTGCGCGACTTCCTCGAACTGCTCGGCCCCGACGACGACATCGCCCGCTTCGAATATCTGAAGAAATCGGCGCGCAATTTCGGCTCGGTGCTGATCGGCATCGAGACGAAGGACCGAAGGAATTTCGAGGTGCTCGCCAGGCGTTTTCACGAAGCCGGCTGGGCATATCAGGACATCACCGACAACGAGACGATTGCGGGGCTGGTGATATGAGCGAAAACGGCCGGGAGAACCTCAAGTCTTTCACGCATTGAAGCGATATCGGCGCCCTGACGGTCGTTGTGAACAAATTCTGACGCTGCGCGACGCCCGATTTGTCTGTTATCGTTGATTCCAAACAGCTTTTATCGTGCTGTCAAAGACCAGAGAGGCGATTTTGTCCACATACATCATCCTCTTTCGAGGCGTAGGAGGCGCGACGCAGCTACCGACGAAGCCGCTGCGCGAGGCGCTGACGGAGGCCGGATTCGGCAATGTCGCGACCTACATCAACAGCGGCAACGCCGTGCTGAAAAGCAGCATTTCGCGTGAAAAAACAATCGCTTCGGTGGCCGACATCTGCAAGCGCGAATTCGGTTTCAGCAAGGATATCCATGCGGTCACGCTCGACGAATGGTCGGCGCTGATCGACGCAAATCCGTTCCCCGAGGCGGTCGCCGTTCCAAAGTTCCTGCACGCGGCCGTGCTCGCCGCCCAACCCGAAGAGGGAAAAGTCAAGGCGCTGCAGGCTGTTGCGGCCAAGGGCGAACGCATCGCTGTAGTCGGCAAGGTCGCCTATCTCCATACGCCCGAAGGGTTCGGAACCTCGAAACTCGCCGAAAGATTCGACAAAGGCATCGGCGTTCCCAACACCGCACGCAACTGGAACACGGTGCTGAAGCTCAAGGAACTGGCGGAAAAGGTGGATTCCTGAGTTCCGAGCCCGCAATTGTTGCGCTGCACAAATAATTCGGTTGCTATTTTCGCGATTATCCCCCATATGCCGCTTCATAGGCGCTTGGGCCGGGTTTTCCGGCTTTCCCCTCCGATGGGACTGGTTGCGTCTGTTTTCTCCCTCACCGAACGAAACGGTAAGCGGCGAAAGAGCCCTGCGGACATGAGGTCTGCGGGCACGACAGCGCAGCCGAGCGGACAGGAATGTCCGCCGCCTTGTCGTTTCCACAAAGAATTTCGCCGGCAGGTAGCGCCTTGCCGCGAGTGTTGTTGCGGGCCCGGAGTCCGCGTGAAAGATGAATAAATTGACGAATGAAAACAATGCGGAACTCAATGGTTTCGCCAAACTTGGAATTACCGGTGCGCTTCTGAAGGCCACTCATGCCGCTGGTTTCGACATGCCGAAGCCGGTGCAGGTTCAGGCCATCCCGGCGCATCTGGCCGGCCGCGACGTGCTCGCGGTAGCCCAGACCGGCTCTGGCAAGACGGCGGCTTTCTCGCTGCCGATCCTGACAAAGATCATCGCGCTCGGCACCAAGCGCCTGCCGAAGACGGCGCGTGCGCTGATCCTCGCCCCGACCCGCGAACTCGCGGTGCAGATCGAGGACACCATCCGCGTTCTGGCCAAGGGCCTGCATGTCTCGACCGCGCTCGTGCTCGGCGGCGTGTCGCGCTACAGCCAGGTCAAGAAGATGGCTCCCGGCGTCGACATCCTCGTCGCCACGCCCGGCCGGCTGACCGACCTCGTCCGCGAGGGCGAGGTGAACCTGTCCGATACGCGCTGGCTGGTGCTGGATGAGGCCGACCGCATGCTCGACATGGGCTTCATCCATGACGTGAAGCGGCTCGCCAAGGCGACCCACAAGGATCGCCAGACGGCGCTGTTTTCGGCCACAATGCCGGCCGAGATCGAAGGGCTGGCCCGCGGCATCATGAAGGATCCCGTGCATGTCGAAGTCGCGCCGCAAGGCACGACGGCGGTCGAGATCAAGCAGAGCGTCGTGCTC
>NZ_AHAM01000179.1 GCF_000236565.1 Mesorhizobium alhagi CCNWXJ12-2
GTCGCGCTGTTGTTGTCATAGACGTAGTCGACCGTCTTGCCGCCCGATGCCCATGAAAACAGCACCGGCGTGCCGGAATATTTCGCGTCATGGGCGATCTGCGTCATGCGGTAGACCGCGCCGTCGAACGAAGTGTTGTAGCCGTGGATGAACACCAGCGCGCGCCCGCCATGGGCGGCGATGTCGGCGCGCAGGGTCTTGGAGAAAGCCTCGTCGTCCTGGTAGCCGGCGACATCGGCGGCCACGAAGAACTTGGCCGGATCGGCCCGCTGGTTCTTCTTGCGGCGCTCGATCTCACCGGTCTTGTGGATGGCCGGAACGGTCATGTCGACATGCGCGAAGTGCAGGTCGGGCGATCGGCCGCCGCTGAACACTTCTTCCCTGTCGTCCGCCTCGGCTCGGGTGGTGGCGACGAAGATCCTGTGCCTGGCGGCAATCTCCGATGCGGAGGCCGCGATCGCCGGACTTGCAATCAGTTCGCGGGTCTGCTGGCCGGCGCAGCCGGTCAGAAGCAGCGCCAAAGCGAGTATGCGAACGGGCGCAGCCGCAAAAAATATCATGGATTGGAATCCGTCCAGCCGCCCCCTGGCCGCCTTGCTTTCGTGATAAAGGCTGGCTGCGTCGCCGTCCAGCCCGCAGGGTTATGCGTTGGTGCGAGATTCAGGTCAGCCCGGCATCACCTGAATATCGCGTCAACGCGCCCAGAAGGTCGGTGTGAAGATGACCAGCACGGCGAGGATTTCCAGACGCCCGAGCAGCATCCAGATCGGGAGCAGCCATTTGGCCGCCTCGGGAAGGGTGGAGAAATTGCCCGACGGCCCGATAATATCACCCAGCCCCGGGCCGACATTCGTAAGCGCGGTCAGAACCGAAGTCATGGCTGTCATCAAATCGAGCCCCGTGGCGGCGAGCAGGATGGTGCCGATCGCCCAGATCACGAAGAACGACGAAATGAAAAGCACCACCGCGCGCTGCATGTCGGGATCGACCGTGCGGCCGCCGTAGCGGACCGGCAGGGCCGTGGG
>NZ_AHAM01000178.1 GCF_000236565.1 Mesorhizobium alhagi CCNWXJ12-2
GTACGAGCTGCGATACGGGATAACGGCCTGCATAGGCCTGACCATCGTTCTTTTGACGCTCATTCTCTACTTCCACCCGTCGACATCCAGCGCCGTATCCTTCTATCGCACCGTTCCTATTCTCCCCGAAGGCTCCGGCCGCGTCGAGGAAATCTATGTGGGAATGCGGGACAGGGTCGAGGCGGGCCAGCGCATCTTCAGGCTCGACAGCGCCCAGCAGGAGGCGGCGGTGGAAACCGCGCGGCGGCGCGTAGCGGAGATAGACGCGGCGCTCGAACTGGCCAAAACCGAGCTGGCCGGAGCCGACGCCCGCATCCAGGAAGCGCAAAGCTCCTACAAGCAGGCTCTGGACGAACTCGAAACCAAAACCGAACTTCAACGGCGAAACGCCGGCACCGTCGCGCCGCGCGAGATCGAGAAGCTCGCCAACATCGTGGAAGGCCGCCAGGCCGCCATTTCCGCCGTCATGGCAAGCAAGCAGTCCGTCGAATCTCAGATTTCCTCGGTGCTGCCGGCGCAGAGGAAAAGCGCCGAGGCGGCGCTGGCCCAGGCCCAGGTCGAACTGGACAAGACCGTCGTCTACGCCGGGGTCGCCGGCAGGTTGGAACAATTCACGCTTCGCAAGGGTGATATCGTAAATCCCTTGATGCGGCCCGCGGGCGTTCTCATACCGACGGAAGCCGGAAGGAAGGCGCTTATTGCGGGCTTCAGCCAGCTCGAAGCCCAGGTGATGAAGGTCGGCATGGTTGCCGAAGCCACTTGTATTTCCATGCCTTTGACGATCATTCCGATGGTGGTCACCGAGGTTCAGGATCTCATCGCAACCGGTCAGGTTCGAGCGTCGGATCAGTTGATCGACGCCCAGCAGGTCATCCGGCCCGGAACCATCACCGTCTTTCTGGAGCCGCTATTCGCCGGAGGGTTCGACGGCGTTCCGCCGGGCAGCAACTGCATCGCCAACGCCTACACCAACAATCACGACGTTCTTTCCGAAGAGGAGCTGAGCACGCCCAAATGGCTGTTCCTGCACGTCATCGATACGGTCGGGGTGGTGCATGCGATCATATTGAGATTCCAGGCGCTGCTGCTTCCCGTAAAAACGCTTGTCCTTTCCGGCCATTGAGGGAGGGACGCACGGCCAAGCGTCAACGGCAGCACGATCGAGTTGTCCTTGATCATCGCTGCCGTTGTCACCTGTTGGTCTAGCAACACCGAGGTAGCCACCTCAGGCGAGATGGCGTGGCAGACAGTTCAGCTGTCCGTAGCGACTGGACTCGTCTGTACCTCGCGTACCGGAAGACTGTCCGACGCGAGCAACTGATCGGCGCAAGCGTCGGCTGCGCCAGGAACGATCTTTTCCATGCCCGTCAGCAAGGCCCATCCGCCTTCCTCAATGAAATCGTCGCGCTCCCAGGATGAGGCTTCCTTCAATGCGGCGAATTTTGCCGCCGCATCGGCATCGGCAGCGAATTTTTGGACGCAGACCGTCGCGACCAGTTCGGCGCGGGCGTCCTGTGCTGCACGTTCAGCCATGATCGCGGCATTTCCACCCGTGGTCCAGCCTCCAGCTGTGAAGCCGATAATCATGGTAGCTACGGCGACGCCGACGGCGCTCCAGAACCACAGCGTCTTGGAGGGACGATAGTTTTCCCAGCGTTGCGAGAGGGTTTGGTTCTCAGACATTTCCTTGGCCCTTTCCCCTGTAACAGGATGTTTCGTATTTTTACATTTCGAGACTAACAGGCGCGATCGCGTTTTTGAACCCGTAAAGGGCAGAACCGTGAAAACGGTTTGCGAAGCATCGGAAAATGCGCGCAGCGGTGAAGCGTACTCGTAAATTGGCGTGCGTCACGACGCCAGCAGCGTCTCACGCCGTCCCGACATTCCCATGGCTGACGAGCAGCCGCACGATCTGCACTTCCTTCGGCAGCTCGATCAAAAACTCGGGATCGCGGTCGAGGTGATGGATGCGGGTCGGATCGCTACCGGCAAAAACGCTCATCGCTTCCACGCTCTCCCAGTATGAAATCGTGATGAACTCGCTTTCGCCGTCGCGGTCCTCGCGGAAAGTCTGCACGCCGAGCGCCTTTTCCATCAGCGGCTTGACCCCGGCTTCGTAATTGTAGGTCTCGTATTCGTCCGCCAGCTCGGGCTTGGTGCGGCCGCGCCAGATTCGCGCGATCGCCGGACGCTTGGTGGAAGTTTCCTCGGCCATTGTCCGGCCCTCCCGTTCAGTTCCCGCCAACCACCACATTCAGCACCTCGAAAGGCGTGGTGATGACGATGTCGGCGGCGGAAGTCAGCGTCTGGCCGATGCCGCCGGTGAGCTTGCCGATGCGGTCGGTTACGTCGCGGTCATCCGCGCCCAGGCTGCTGTCCTGGCGCAGCTTTTCGCCCAGCAGCGTCACCAGCGTAGGATTGTCGGCGAATTTGGCGTGGTTGAGACGGTCGCCGGCGTCCACCTTGGTCAGGTCGATGGCGACGACGCCGTAGTTCGCTATGTCGGCAGCGTCCTCGTAACCGCCGAGGCGCGGTCTGTTGCCGGCGATCAGTCGCGAAATCTGCAGCGCGTGGTCGTCGCCGGAAAGAAACAGGATGAACGGTTTGTCGGGTTTGCCGTAGCGGCGCATCTGCGCCTTGAACACATCCACGTCGATGTCGGGCGAGGCCAGCACCACGTCGCCGAGCTTGCCGTCGAGGTCGCGGTCGTTGGTGATGGCCAGTTGCCGCAGCGCCTCCATCGTCACCCAATTGCCCATGGAGTGGGCGATGATGTCGACGCGCTTCGCGCCAGCGGCGGCGG
>NZ_AHAM01000177.1 GCF_000236565.1 Mesorhizobium alhagi CCNWXJ12-2
GGTCAACGTGCATTCGGGCGAGATTATACCCGGCACCGACCTTGCCATCGTCGCCGGGCGCTTCGCCTATTGCGGGCCCAACGCCTCGTACGCCATCGGCAAGGGAACCAAGGTTGTCGACGCCGGCGGGCGCTATCTCGTGCCCGGCCTGTGCGACGCGCATATGCACGTAGAAAGCGGCATGGTCACGGTCACGGAATTCTGCCGCGCGGTGATCCCGCACGGCACCACCTCCATGTTCGTAGACCCGCACGAGATCGCCAACGTGCTCGGCCTGGAGGGCGTCAGGCTGATGCATGACGAAGCGATGGCGATGCCGGTCAATGTCCATGTGCAGATGCCGAGCTGCGTTCCCTCCGCGCCCGGCCTTGAAAACGCCGGCGCGGCGCTCAGGGTCGCCGATGTAGCGGAGGCGATGAGCTGGGAAAACATCATCGGTCTCGGCGAGGTCATGAACTTTCCCGGCGTGATCGCCAACGACCCGGTGATGGCCGGCGAGATCGCCGAAACGGTGAAAGCCGGCAAGACCGTCGGCGGCCACTACGCCTCGCGCGATCTCGGCCTGCCTTTCCACGGCTATGTCGCCGGCGGCCCCGAGGACGACCACGAAGGCACGCGCGTCGAGGACGCCATTGCCCGCGTGCGGCAGGGCATGAAGGCGATGCTCCGCCTCGGTTCGGCCTGGTACGATGTCGCGACGCAGATCAAGGCGGTGACGGAGGAGGGGATCGACCCGCGCAATTTCATCCTCTGCACCGATGACAGCCATTCCGGCACGCTGGTGCATGACGGCCATATGGACCGCGTCGTGCGCCACGCCATCGCGCAAGGGCTGAAGCCGGTCACCGCGATCCAGATGGCGACGCTGAACACGGCGCAGCACTTCCGCCTCGAGCGCGAACTCGGCTCGATCGCACCGGGCCGGCTCGCCGATTTTCTCATCGTCTCGGACCTCGCCGAAATGAAGATCGACGAGGTTTACGGCCGCGGCGCGCGCCTGGCCAAGGGCGGCAAGCTCGAAATCGACATCCCCGCCTACGATTACCCGAAGAGCGCCCGCAACACCGTCAAGCTCGGCCGCAAACTGAAAGCCGCCGACTTCGACGTCCCCGCGCCGAAAGGCGCAACGGAAGTAAAGGTCCGCGTCATCGGCGTCATCGAGAATCAGGCGCCGACGCGCGCACTCGAAGCCGAGCTGCCGGTCGAGAAGGGACTGGTGGCCATGGACCGCCGCAACGACGTCTGCCAGATCGCGCTGGTCGAGCGGCATCGCGGCACCGGCGGCGTCACCAACGGTTTTGTCTCGGGCTTCGGCTATATGCAGGACTGCGCCATGGCTTCGACGGTCGCGCATGACAGCCACCACATGATCGTCGTCGGCACCGATAAGGACGATATGGCGAAAGCCGCCAACCGCCTCGGCCAGGTTGGCGGCGGCGTCGTCATGTTCTCCAAGGGAAAGGAACTGGCGCTGGTCGAGATGCCGATCGCCGGCCTGATGTCGGACGAGCGCGCTGAAATCGTCGCGGCCAAGGCCGAGAAGCTGACCGAGGCGATGCGCGCCATGGGTTGCTCGCTCAACAACGCCTACATGCAGCACTCGCTGCTGGCGCTGGTGGTGATCCCGGAGCTGCGCATTTCGGATGTCGGCATCATCGACGTGACCAAATTCGAGAAGGTCGATCTGTTCGTCTAACGATGCGGTTCAGCTGTTCTACCTGCCTTACGCGCGGAGACACAAAGTTATTGGACGCCGCCACGGCCCGCCCTAGCCTTACGCGCGGAGCGGACTTCAGTCGGAGGAAATCATGAAACGCATGCCGAAATTCCTGCTCGGCGCGGTGTCGGCGCTGGCCGTCGGCGCACTGCCCATCAATCTCGATTCGGTCATATCAGGCGGCTTCGAACCCGCCGCCGCTTATGCCAAGGACGGGAACGGTGGCGGCAACGGAAATGGTGGCGGCAACGGCGGTGGAAATGGCGGCGGCAACGGCAAGGGCGCTTCCGGCGGCGAGCGCGGCAAATCGGCCGATGCAAAGGGCCATACGAAAGCATCCGGCAAGACGGCCGGCAGCGTGTTCGGTTCGGTGTTCGGCAAGGAGCGGTCGCGCATAAAGGGACCGAGCGCCAAGACATCGTCAGTGAAGACGAAAACGGCGAAATCGTCGAACAAGGCGGTGAAGATGGCGGCGCTGCCGGCCAACGCGCCCCTGCCTGACGCGAAGCCGAAGAATTTCAACGCCAAGCTCGCCCGGCTCAACTCGCTGAAGCGCAATTATCATGCCTACCTCAACAGCCAATCGCCGCACATGGCCGCCATCCGGGACTTCGTGATGGCGTCGGCCGAGTTCGACCTTGCGCAGGAGAACGTGGCTGAAGCGACGGCTGCGCTGGCCGAGGCCCAGGCCGATTTCGCCGCCGCGGTAAACGCCGCAGCTCTGGACCCCTATGACGATGCGGTGGGTGTCTACGACAATCCTACGGTCGACAGCCTGGAGGATCGGCTCGCGGATCTGAACGCCGCCGCGGCCACGGTAGCGCCGGAGGATGAAACTGCCTTGGATGCCGAGATTGCCGCGGCCGAAGGCCTGCTCGACAGCGCCGAGGCCACCGCCGTGGCCGATGCGGAAACATCGCTTGACGATGCGGAACTTGCGGCGGAAACCGCGGCAGTCGGTACCGACGACGAAGCGCTTAGGGCGGCGCTGCTCGACGCCGCCAACGACAACCGAGTCGCCGAATATGGCGACGACTATGTCGACCAGGAAATGATGGACTGGGCCAAGGATCTGCTCGGCGTCGGCGATGCCGTCGGCAAGATCGACGAGGTCCGCGAGACTCTGGAGCCCGCCAGCGAATAGCGCTCGAACAGTCCCGTTCCGGCAGCGGAACGGGACTTCCCTGTTCAAAACGCAATCGGAGGGCGGCAAAAACCGCTCTCCAGTTGCATTCGAATACGGTCGGAGTATCCTCTCATTTGGGCGCAAGACGCGCCTGAAATAGCAAGGGGTGGCTGGCATGTCCGAGGCAATGCATCCGGCGGCGCCTCATTATCTTCCGTCTTTCATAACGGCCCCCGGCGAAACGGACGTTCTGTTCACGGTGACTGTCATCGTCTTTGTATTAGCCGTGATGGGGATAGGCAGTCTGTACTTCTGGCTCCACTCCTTGCCGGAACGCATCTCCCACGGCGCCAGCCAACGCCAGTTTCAGTTGGTGGGGGCATTGGCGCTGCTGGCGCTGTTCACCCATATCAATGCATTCTGGGTTGCCGCATTGCTGCTGGCGCTCATTCCCGTGCCCGATTTCTGGACTCCCCTGGCCAGCATGGCCGACTCGCTCGCCAGAATGGCGACGGGGCGGTCTCGTTCTGCGGAAGCGCCATCGGAGCAGGCGCCCGAGGTGCTCGTGAACTACACGCCGGTCAAGGTCGAGATCGCACGTCCGCCGGAGCCGAAAGAGACAGCCAAGAACGGTCTTCCTGACGAACCTGCCAAGGCGCACGCGCCGGAATCATCCCATCAACTTCAGGGCGCGCCGACGGAAGGGCTCGAGCGATGATCGAAGTTCTGCTTTGTTCCGTCGTGACCATCCTGCCCGACTTTCTCGTCCGGCGTTTCGTACAGGGAAAGA
>NZ_AHAM01000176.1 GCF_000236565.1 Mesorhizobium alhagi CCNWXJ12-2
GGGTTCGCTCATCCGTTGGCCCCGATGCGCGACTCCGTGCCGGCTAGCAGCCGCGAAATATTGGCCCGGTGCTTGATGAAGACGATCGCCGTCATCACGGCAAACAGCACGGCGTAGTCGATGCGGCCGAGATAAAGCAGCGTGAGCGGAACGGCCACGGACGCGACCAGCGCCGCGAGCGACGAATAGCGCATGATGAAGGCGACGGCGAGCCAGACGGCGGCGAAGACCAGCGCCACCTTCCATGCCAGGCCGGCCAGCACGCCGAGATAGGTCGCCACGCCCTTGCCGCCCTTGAATCCCAGCCAGACGGGGAAAAGATGTCCCAGGAACGCACCGAAGCCGGCGACAAGGGCAAGCTCCGGCCCGTAAATCCCGGCTATCAGCACCGCCGCCGTGCCCTTCAGCGCGTCGAGGATGAGCGTCAGCGCCGCCAGGCCCTTATTGCCGGTGCGCAGCACATTGGTAGCGCCGATATTGCCCGAGCCGATATTGCGCACGTCGCCCAGGCCGGCGGCGCGGGTGATCAGCAGGCCGAACGGGATGGAACCGAGCAGGTAGCCGAAGACGAGGGCGGCGAGCAACTGCGTGTATAACATGGTTCCCCCGGGATTGGCCGATCTCAGAGTCTCAATCGCCGGCCTGTGCCGAAAACACTGTGCGGCCCGCAACCAGCGTTTGCAAGACCTTGCCCTGCAGCCGGGCGCCTTCGAAACAGGTGTTTTTCGAGCGCGAGCGGATACCTGCCTCGCTGACGATCCACGGCTCTTCGAGATCGACCAGCGCGAGGTCGGCCGGCGCACCGGGCTTGAGTGTGCCGCCGGGTAGCCCGAACAGTTTTGCCGGCGCGGTCGACAGCGCTTCGACCAGCCTGATCAGCGGGATCTCGTCATTATGATGGAGCCGCAGTGCCGCGCCAAGCAGCGTTTCGAGCCCGATCGCGCCGTCGGCGGCGTCGGCGAAGGGCAGGCGCTTGGTGTCGACATCCTGCGGATCGTGCGAGGAGACGATGATGTCGACCGTGCCGTTCCTCAGCGCCTCGACCATGGCGAGGCGGTCATCCTCGGCGCGCAGCGGCGGCGAAAGCCGGAAGAAGGTGCGGTATTCGCCGACATCGTTTTCGTTGAGCGACAGATGGTTGATGGAAACGCCCGCGGTCACATTCGCGCCGTCGCCCTTGGCCCGCGCCACGGCCTCAGCCGACATTTCAGTCGATATCTTCGCGGCGTGATAGGCGCCGCGTGTCAGCCGCGCCAGCATCAGGTCGCGCTCGAGCGGAATCGCCTCGGCCTCGCGCGGAATGCCCGGCAGCCCGAGCCAGCTTGCGTAGAGCCCCTCATTCATCACGCCGGACGAGGCGAGGTCACGGTCCTGCGTCTCATGCGCAACGACCGCGCCGAAATCGCGGGCATAGGTCAGCGCGCGGCGCATGGTCAGCGCATTGGATATTGTGTGCCGCCCGTCGGTGAATGCGACCGCGCCTGCCTCGCGCAGCAGGCCGAACTCCGTCATCTCGCGGCCTTCGAGCCCCTTGGTGATTGCCGCCGCCGGGAACACATTGACCAGCGCGGTGTCGCGCGCGGCCCTGAGCACGAATTCGACCAGTGCGACATTGTCGATGACCGGATCGGTGTCAGGCATCATGACGATCGAAGTCACCCCGCCGGCCGCCGCCGCAAGGCTCGCCGAGGCGATGGTTTCGCGATGCTCGCCCCCTGGCTCGCCGATGAACACCCGCCCGTCGACCAGGCCGGGGATGATCGCCTTGCCGCGGCAATCGACAACCGTCGCGCCTTCCGGCGCACCCTGGTTTGACGCCGAAGCGCCGGACGCTACGATCTTTTTCCCGTCGACGATGACGGTGCCGGTCTCGTCGATGCCGCGGGAAGGGTCGACGATGCGGGCGTGCTGGAAGACCGTGACGCTCATGCCGAATGCCTGTCGCGGTTGCGCCGCGGATCGAGAAGCGCCTCCATCACCGCCATGCGCACCGCGACACCCATCTCGACCTGCTCCTGGATGACGCTTTGCGGCCCGTCGGCGATTTCCGAGGCGATCTCGACGCCGCGGTTCATCGGACCGGGATGCATGACCAGCGCGCCGTCCTTTGCCGCCTTCAGTTTCTCGGCGTCGAGCCCGAAATAATGGAAATATTCGCGCACCGACGGCACGAAAGAGCCCGCCATGCGCTCGCGCTGCAGCCGAAGCATCATCACCACGTCTGCGTCCTTCAGCCCTTCCGCCATGGTGTGCGCGACGAAAACGCCCATCTTCTCGATGCCCGAGGGAAGCAAAGTCGAAGGCGCCACCACGCGCACTTGCGCGCCGAGTGCGTTGAGCAGGATGATGTTCGAGCGGGCGACGCGCGAATGCAGGATGTCGCCGCAGATTGCGACGATCAGCTTGGCCAGCGGCCCCTTGGCGCGGCGGATGGTCAGCGCATCGAGCAGCGCCTGCGTCGGGTGCTCGTGCGCGCCGTCGCCGGCATTGACCACCGAGCAGCCGACCTTCTGCGCCAGAAGCGCCGCCGCCCCCGCCGACTGATGGCGGATGATGAGAATGTCTGGCCGCATCGCGTTAAGCGTCATCGCCGTGTCGATCAGCGTTTCGCCCTTCTTCACCGAAGAGCTCGCCACCGACATGTTCATCACATCCGCCCCGAGCCGCTTTCCGGCAAGCTCGAAGGACGACTGCGTGCGCGTCGAGGCTTCGTAGAAAAGGTTGATCTGAGTGCGCCCGCGCAGCGTCGAGGTCTTCTTCTCGGGCTGCCGCGAGATGGACACAGCGGCGTCGGCCCGGTCGAGCAGAAGCTCGATATCGGCGGGAGACAGGTCCCTGATGCCAAGCAGATGGCGGTGCGGATAAAGCGGCAGGGACGGAGCGTCGGTCATTAAAGCGCTGCTATAGGCCGCAGCCCGGCCCGCTGCAAGCGGCCGGTTCCGATTGTGGCGATTGTCCCCAGCGCGTTTGTCCGCGTCACTGGCCGAAAAGCTTGTACCACTGCTGTCAGGCAACTGGTCAAAGCGCGCAGGGCTTGGCAATGTCGCGGGAATCAGGAGTTTTGCGCATGGTCAAGAAGCCCGCCGGACAATTTTCAAAGCCGAAGCCGTGGACAGAGGTCGCGCCGCTGCTGGTCGATGTGGCGACCGGCCGCCGGCCCGCCG
>NZ_AHAM01000175.1 GCF_000236565.1 Mesorhizobium alhagi CCNWXJ12-2
GTAGGCCCGAGCGCATGCGCGCCGAGCGCCACCGCCCTGGCCGCCAGCGGAATGTCCGCCGTAATGACGATGTCGTTGGCTTTAGCATTCTCGACGATCCAGTCGTCGGCAGCGTCTGCGGCGGTCTTCGGCACCACGACATGCCTGATCATCGGGTCGCGCGACGGCCTCAGGCCGCCATTCGACACGAAGGTGACGACCAGTCCGAGCCGCTCGGCGACTTTCTCTACCTCCGCCTTCACCGGACAGGCGTCGGCATCGACATAGATGACTGGCTGCTCCATCGGCACTAGAGCTGCAGGTTCCTGGCCAGCGCCGCGCCCGCGCCGAGCGCACGCAGCTTTCCAGTCGCGACGGCCCGCGACAGCGGCGCCATCCCGCAATTGGTGCAGGGCTGGATGCGCTCTGCGTCGGCATATCCCAGCGCCTCGGCGATGGTCGCCGCCACCTGCTCAGGCGTCTCGACCAGGTTGGACGCCACATCGATAACGCCGACCAGCAGTTCCTTATCCGGCAGAAGGCCGATCAGCGAGATCGGCACGCGCGAGTTGGCGCATTCCAGAGAGACCTGGCGGATCGAGGAGGCGTTGATGGCGGGAAATATCGCCTCATACTGCCGCCATTCCGAACCCAGCGTCTCCTTCCACTTCAAATTGGCCTCGATGCCGTAGCCGTAGCAGATATGCACGGCCGTCGCGCAGCGCAGTCCACGCGCGGCGCGTTCCAGCGCCGCGATGCCCCACTCGTTCACCTCGTCCATGAATACGTTGAAGGCGGGCTCGTCGAACTGGATCACGTCGACGCCGGCAGCCTCGAGCTCCAGCGCCTCCTCGTTCAGGATTTCCGCAAAAGCCATCGCCATGTCGGCTCGCCGGCCGTAATGCGCGTCGGCAAGCGTGTCGCAGATGGTCATCGGGCCGGGCAGGGTGAATTTCAGACGCTTTTGCGTGTGCCCGCGGCAGAATGCTGCCTGGTCGCCATGCACCGGGCCGCTGCGCCGCAGCCTGCCGGTCACGGTCGGCACCTCCGCCTCGTAGCGGTTGTTGCGGATGCCCATCTTGGTCATCAGCGTCCAGTCTATGCCTTCCACCGTCTCCAGGAAGCCGTGCACGAAGTGCGTGCGGAACTGCTCGCCGTCCGACACCGTCTCGATGCCGGCGTCCTCCTGCTCCTTGATCCAGATCAGCGCCGCGTCGCGCTTGGCGCTGTCGAGCTCTTCGCCCTCCAGCTTCCATTTCGGCCAGAGCTTTTCGGTCTCGGCCAGCCATCCCGGCTTTGGAAGGCTGCCTGCGATCGTCGGTGGAAACAGCATTGATCTCTCCCCTCGATGCGCTCCGTCCGGCATGGCGAAGCTGGTTATTGCGGCAGGTGGCAACGGACGAACTGGGCCTCGCCGTCGGCGCCAGGCGTGGAAATGCTTAGGGCGTTTTCGTCCGGCATGGCGAACCGGATCTTCCGCTCCTCGGTATTGCCCTCTGCAATGCAGGAGGCGGTCACGGTGGCTTCGCCGTCCGTCAGATCCTGGGCGGCGAAATTGCAGACGCTTTCGTAGCGGCGGATCGTTGTCGGCGTGATCACGGCGAAAAGCTGGACCGGCTCGACATCGATCCGCGCGCAGGACGTAGCATCCGCCGCCCACACACCGACATAGTCAGCGCCGATGCCGGCCGGACGCGCCCGTGCGGCCGCGCGGGTGTCGGATTTGAGCTGGTCGGCCGGCGCCAGTTCGGCGTCCGGGTCGCCGGTCGGGGCGGACGGCGTACCGGCCGCTTCGTCGATGCGCTTCTCCAACTCGGCTACCGCGGTGTCGAAGTCCTTCCGCGCCTGCTTGATGATCTCCTCGACGCTCCGGCCGATCTCCTTGGCGATCTCGCCGGCGCGATCCAGCGCCGGGCCGGCGTCCTTCAACGCCTCCCGGCCCTGGTCGGCCAGATCCTGCGCCCCTTCGCGCAGCGCCTCGCCGGCCTCGCGCAGTTCGCGTCCGACTTCCTCGGCCGTGCCAGGTGCTTGATCAGGCTGTTCGGGCGCGCCTTCCTCGGTCTGCTGGGCAGTGTCGGCCGCCTGCTCCTCGCCGCAAGCGGTGAGCAGGAGCGCCGACGCCAGCGCGGCCGGTAGAGCTAGTCTGGAAATCCGCATCATGAATCCTTCCCAGGTCCCGCCGCCTCAGTAGATTACCACACTCCTGATGCTTTCGCCCTTGTGCATCAGGTCGAAACCCTTGTTGATGTCCTCGAGCGGCATCGTGTGGGTGATCATCGGGTCGATCTGGATCTTGCCCTCCATATACCAGTCGACGATCTTCGGCACGTCGGTGCGGCCGCGCGCGCCGCCGAAGGCGGTACCCATCCACGTCCGCCCGGTGACGAGCTGGAACGGTCGCGTCGCGATTTCCTGGCCCGCTCCGGCGACCCCGATGATGATGGACTTGCCCCATCCGCGATGGCTCGCCTCCAGCGCCTGGCGCATCACCTTCACATTCCCGGTGCAGTCGAATGTGTAGTCCGCACCGCCGATCTGGTCGGCGCCGCGCTTGGTCATGTTGACGAGATAGGGCACGATGTCGCCGTCGATCTCCTTCGGATTGACGAAATGCGTCATGCCGAAGCGCTCGCCCCATGCCTTGCGGTCATTGTTGATGTCGACGCCGATGATCATGTCGGCCCCGGCGAGCTTCAGGCCCTGCAGGACGTTCAGTCCTATGCCGCCCAGCCCGAAGACCACCGCCGTCGCGCCGATCTCGACCTTGGCCGTGTTGATCACCGCGCCGATGCCGGTGGTCACGCCGCAGCCGATATAGCAGATCTTGTCGAAGGGCGCGTCTGGATTGACCTTGGCCAGTGCGATCTCGGGCAGGACCGTGAAATTGGAGAAGGTCGAGCAGCCCATATAGTGAAAGATCTTTTCGCCGCCGACCGAAAACCGGCTGGTGCCGTCCGGCATCAGGCCCTGGCCCTGGGTGGCGCGGATCGCCGTGCACAAATTGGTCTTGCGTGACAGGCATGAAGGGCACTGCCGGCATTCCGGCGTATAGAGCGGGATGACGTGGTCGCCCTTTTTCAGGCTCGACACGCCGCGGCCGACATCGACCACCACGCCGGCGCCCTCATGGCCGAGAATGGCTGGGAAAATGCCTTCCGGGTCCGCTCCCGACAGTGTGAACTCGTCGGTATGGCAGATGCCGGTCGCCTTGATCTCGACCAGAACCTCGCCCTCGCGCGGCCCCTCCAGGTCGACTTCCATGATCTCCAGCGGTTTTCCTGCCCCAACAGCTACGGCGGCGCGTGTTTTCATTGTCAGTCTCCGAATTCGAATTCGGGCGCAAACTTTCAGCTTTTCACCGCCCGATCAAGCACTCATGACGTGTGGAGCACCGGCCTTTCGGCATAGCCGGGACGCGGTTCCCACGCTAAGCATCTGCCATGGCGGCAAATCTCCTGTTTGCAGCGATTCTCAACCTCCTGACCTTCCTCATCCACGCGATGGGGCTGGTCGCGCTCACCCGCCTGATGAATTTCCTCGTTGCACGTCCCGTCCTGGAAAGTCGTTCATGGGCCAAGGTGGCGGCGCTGCTGGTACTGGCGTCCGGTCTCATGATCCTCCTCTGCGTGGAAATGGCGCTGTGGGCGGCATGCCTTGTCGGCGTAGCCGCCTTCGCCGATTTCGACACTGCTTTCTATTTCTCGACGTCGGCTTTCGCGACCATTGGCTTCGGCGATGTCGCCCCGGCGGAAAGCTGGCGTTTGCTCGCCTCACTGGAAGGCGTCACCGGCTTCCTGATCATCGGCTGGTCGGCAGCCTATCTGGTCACCTCCGGCATCCGCTTCGGCCCGTTCGAGCGCGACATGCATTTCTGAGTTGGATGAGCGGCGGCGGCTGATCCTTGGCGGCTTCTGTCAGCAGCGTTTGAACCGAACGCATCGTCTCGCCATTAATCTCCCGGCCAAGCGGCCGTCGTGCTCGATGGAGAGAAACCGTGTATGACCTTTCCGGTAAAGTGGCGATTATCACCGGCGCGGCAACCGGCCTCGGGGAGGCGATAGCGGTTCGGCTGTTCGATCAGGGCGCGGCTGTCGTCGTGGCAGGGCGCGATGAAAAGGGTGGCCGTGCGGTGGCGGATCGCCTCGACCCTTCCGGTCAGCGCGCGACCGCCATCGTCGCCGATGTTCGCGATCACCTTGCAATGAAGAACCTCGTCGATCGGACGGTAGAGCGCTTTGGCGCGCTGCATTTCGCCGTCAACAATGCCGGCATTACCGGCCCGCACGGCATAGCCGTGCCGGATTACGCGATCGAAGACTGGAACGATATCATTGCAACGGATCTGGGCGGGGTATTCTTCGGGCTCAAATACGAGATTCCGGCGATTATTCGAAGCGGCGGCGGAGCGATCGTCAACATGTCATCGGCGAACGGCGTGGTAGGCGTCGCCGGGCTCGCGCCCTACACGGCGGCCAAGCACGGCATCATTGGCCTGACCCGATCGGTGGCCCTCGAATTCGCCGATAAGGGAGTGCGCATCAACGCGTTGGGACCAGGCTATGTCGACACACCCAGGATGCGCGAGACCCCCGAAGATGCGCTGAAGGAAATCGCCGCGGCGCATCCCATGGGGCGGATGGCGCGGACGGACGAAGTGGCAAGCCTCGTAGCGTTTCTGCTGTCGGACGACAGTTCATTTGTTACCGGCGCTTTCTATCCTATGGATGGTGGCTACACGGCACGGTAATTGAAGGGACTTCATATTTCTTCGGGCTGTGTGCCTGCGTATGAGTGTCGGCGCTCCTCGCCCTTGAGCCGCCGTCATCTTCTCCATATGAAGGTGACGAAGTCCGGGGAAAACGCAGCTGATGTTCAAGAAAATCCTGATCGCCAATCGCGGCGAGATCGCCTGCCGCGTCATCAAGACTGCGAAGAAAATGGGCATAGCCACGGTCGCCGTCTATTCCGACGCCGATCGCGATGCGATCCATGTCGAGATGGCCAACGAGGCGGTGCATATCGGGCCGGCGGCTGCGTCGCAAAGCTATCTCGTGCCGGAGAAGATCATCGAAGCCTGCAAGGCCACGGGCGCCGAAGCCGTGCACCCCGGCTACGGTTTCCTGTCCGAGCGCGCCTCCTTCTGCGAGACGCTGGAAGCGGAGGGGATCGTCTTCATAGGCCCCAAGCCCAAGGCGATCCGCGCCATGGGCGACAAGATCGAATCGAAGAAATTCGCCAACGCCGCCAAAGTCTCAACCGTGCCGGGCTTTCTCGGCGTAATCGAAGACGCCGCCCATGCCGAAAAGATTGCCGGCGAGATCGGCTATCCCGTCATGATCAAGGCCTCGGCCGGCGGCGGCGGCAAGGGCATGCGCATCGCCTGGTCGAAGCGCGAGGTGCGCGACGGCTTCCAGTCGTCGAAAAACGAGGCCAAGAGTTCGTTCGGCGACGACCGCGTCTTCATCGAAAAGTTCATTGTCGATCCGCGCCACATCGAGATCCAGGTTCTTGGCGACGCGCACGGCAACTGCATCTATTTCGGCGAACGCGAATGCTCGATCCAGCGCCGCAACCAGAAGGTCGTGGAGGAAGCGCCGTCGCCCTTTCTCGACGAGAAGACACGGCGCGCCATGGGCGAGCAGGCGGTCGCGCTTGCCAAGGCGGTGGACTATCAGAGCGCCGGCACGGTCGAGTTCATTGTCGACGCGGAGAAAAACTTCTATTTCCTTGAAATGAATACGCGTTTGCAGGTCGAGCACCCGGTGACGGAACTCATCACCGGCATTGATCTGGTCGAGCAGATGATCCGGATCGCGGCAGGCGAGAAGCTGGCGATCAGGCAAAGCGACGTGAAATTGACCGGCTGGGCGGTCGAAAGCCGGCTCTATGCCGAAGACCCGTACCGCAACTTCCTGCCGTCGATCGGACGCCTGACGCGCTACCGCCCGCCGGAGGAAGGCAGATCCGGCGACATCGTCATCCGCAACGACACCGGCGTCACCGAAGGCTCCGAGATTTCGATGCACTACGATCCGATGATCGCAAAACTCTGCACCTGGGCGCCCGACCGGCTGCGGGCCATCGACGCGATGTCGGAGGCTCTCGATAATTTCGTGGTCGACGGCATCGAGCACAACATCCCGTTCCTCGCCGCCCTGATGCGGCATCCGCGCTGGCGCGAGGGCCGTATCTCGACGGCCTTTATCGCCGAGGAATATCCGGACGGCTTCGCGCCGATCGTTCCGGATGACGATGAAAAGGCGGTGCTGGCGGCGGTGGCCACAGCCGTCGAACTTCTGCGGCGCGATCGGCTCGACCGGCTGTCGGGCAGGCTCGCGCCGCATTCCGGCGCGCTGAAACCCGACTGGGTGGTCCGCCTCGGCAATGAATATCTGAACGTTGCGCTCGGCGAAGGCATGGTGTCGATCCCGCTCGAAATGGACATCTCGGTGGAGGAGGGCGCTCCGCTAACGGTCGCGTCAGACTGGCGGCCGGGAGAGTCGGTCTGGCGCGGAACCGTCGGCGGGCGCCAAGTCGCCGCGCAAATCCGCCCTGTTGAGAACGGCGTCCGCATCGCCTGGAAAGGCATGGCGGGGACGGCTCGTGTGATGCGCCCGCGCACCGCCGAGCTCGACCGCCTGATGCCGGCAAAGATCGCGCCCGACACCTCGAAACTGCTGCTTTGCCCGATGCCGGGGCTGGTGGTCTCGATCCTCGTCGCCGAGGCGCAGGAGGTGAAGGCCGGCGAAATGCTGGCGGTGGTCGAGGCGATGAAGATGGAAAACGTGCTGCGCGCCGAACGCGACCTGACCGTCGCGAAGATCAATGCAAGGCCCGGCGACAGCCTGGCCGTCGACGCCGTGATCATGGAGTTCTCGTAGGATGGACGCATCTCCGGGCCGCCAGGCCGTTCTTTTCGACCTCGACGGAACTCTGACGGACCCGTTCGTCGGCATCACAAGGTCGCTCGGCTATGCGCTGGAAAAGCTCGGCCGCACCGCGCCGCCGGCGGATGACCTGCGCTGGTGCATCGGTCCGCCGATCCAGTCCTCCTTCGCGGTGCTGCTCGAAACCGAGGACGCCGCCGTGATCGGCGAAGCCGTCCGGCTCTACCGCGAACGCTATTCGGCAATCGGCAAGTTCGAGAACACGCTGATCGAAGGCATCCCGAATGTGCTGGCCGAACTCGTTGCCGACGGCTTCTTCCTGGCGGTCGCGACCTCGAAGCTGAAAACCTATGCCGGCGAAATCATCGACCATTTCGACCTTCGCCGCTATTTCAAAGTCGTCCACGGCTCCGAACTGGACGGCCAAAACTCCGTCAAGGCCGAACTCATCTCCCACATACTCGCCGTCGAAGCTCTCGACGCCCGCCGCACCGTGATGATCGGCGACCGTTCGCACGATGTGGCCGGCGCCAACGCCAACGGCGTCCTGGCCATCGGCGTGCTCTGGGGCTACGGCGACAGGCAGGAACTCGAGACCGCCGGCGCCGCCCGCATCATCGCCAGCCCGGCCGAATTGCGCGGATCGATCGCCGCGCTGTTGTGAGCGAGGCGATGGAGGCTGGTAACGGCGCGTAGCGGTGTCCACTTTGCAGCGTTTCCTGTTTTCTTTATAATTCAAAACATTCGAATGTTTCGGAGGTTCGGAAATGCGCGTCACATCCGCGGAATTCATCAAGAAATACGGTAGCGTCACCGATGCGGCCCTGTCCGAGCCGGTAACGATCACCCGCAACGGCCGACCGCGACTGGTGCTGATCTCGGCGGACGAATATGAGCGGCTGAAGCGGCGCGATCGGAGGGTGGTGTCGATCGAAGACATCACCGATGAAGACCTGAAACTCATCGAAGATTCCAGGATGGAAGCCGGACATGAGGAACTCGACGAGGAATTGAAAGGCTGGCGACCTTGAGCTGGCCGGACCCGAAACCCGGTCTCGTTATTCGCTATTCCTATCTCTGGCTTTCCGAAGCCGCCTCTGGCCGCGAAGAAGGCTTGAAAGACCGCCCGTGCGCGATCGTTGTTGTCACCGCCGGCGTTGACGAGCGAAAACGCGTGCTGGCGTTGCCGATCACCCATTCGCCGCCCAGAGACATGGAATTTTCTATCGAATTGCCGCTGGAGACGAAACGAAGGCTCCGCCTCGATGATCAACGTTCCTGGATCATGTTGAGTGAATGGAATGATTTCCTGTGGCCTGGCCCAGACCTTCGCCCACTGCCGGGAAAAGGGCAGGAGACAGTAGCGCTTGGCTATCTGCCACCAAGCCTATTTGAACACACGCGGCAACGTTTCTTGACACTTGCGCGCAAACAGTTGGCCAAACGGGTTAGCCGCACCGAATAGAGCCAAGACATGTTCGGGTTGCGCTGCAGGCCCACCTAAAACCCTGTGGCCGGCGTCCATTCAGGCTGGACTGGCGCGGCGCATTCCCGGACAATACATCTCACCTTTCCCTGAGTCCTTCGAGCGGCAAAAAACCATGGCGGATGAGAGACTTCCACGCGATCCGCTGATGCGGGAGGCGATGGCCAGGACCGCAGCGCCGGCTCCAGCCAGCCGCGCGTTCATCCATCTGCGCGTCCATTCCGCCTATTCGCTGCTCGAAGGCGCGCTGCCGATCGGCAAGATCGTCGGCCATGCCGTCAAGGACAGCGCGCCGGCCATCGCCATCACCGATACCAACAATCTGTTCGGCGCGCTCGAATTCGCCCAGAAGACGGTCAAGGAAGGCATCCAGCCCATCATCGGCTGCCAGGTTGACTTGCTTTTCGCCGGCGAGGCCAATGAAGCCTCACGCGGCAACGGCCACCGCCGCCAGGGTCCCGACCTCTATCCCGTCGTCCTCATCGCCGCCACCGAGGCCGGCTACGGCAATCTGGTGCGCCTGGTCAGCCGCGCCTATCTCGACACGCCGCCCGGCGAGCCCGTCCAGATCACCACCGAATGGCTGGCCGACATGTCGGACGGGCTGATCTGCCTCACCGGTGGGCCGCGCGGGCCGATCGGCTCGGCGCTCAAGGCCGGCCATGCGGATCTCGCCGAAAGCCGGCTGCAATCGCTGATCTCGCTGTTTGCCGACCGGCTCTATGTCGAGCTCGAGCGCGTCTCCGGCTACGACCGCGCGCTCGAGGCCGCTACCGTCGATCTCGCTTACCGTCTGGCTCTTCCGCTGGTCGCCACCAACGAGGCGTTCTTTCCCGCCCGCGAGGACTATGAAGCGCATGACGCTCTGATCGCCATCGCTGATGGCTCCGTTATCGCCTCGGACGAGCGGCGGCGGCTCTCGTCCGACAATTTTCTGAAGAGCCAGAAGGAGATGGCGGAGCTTTTTGCCGATCTGCCGGAAGCGATCGACAACACGGTCGAGATCGCCATGCGCTGCTCCTACTATCCGAGGAAGCGCGCGCCGATCCTGCCGCGCTTCACCGGCGGCGACGAGGCCGACCCGACCGCCGCGCTCAAGGCCGAGGCCGACGAGCTGCGCCGCCAGGCTCGCGAAGGCCTGCAGATGCGCTTCGAGACCGCCGGGCTGACGCCGGGCTACACCGAGGACCAGTACCGCGAGCGGCTGGAATTCGAGCTCGGCATCATCGAGCGGATGAAATTCCCCGGCTACTTCCTCATCGTCGCCGACTTCATCAAATGGGCGAAGGCGCAAGGCATTCCCGTCGGCCCGGGCCGCGGCTCCGGCGCCGGCTCGCTCGTAGCCTATGCGCTCACCATCACCGACATCGACCCGCTGCGCTTCTCCTTGCTGTTCGAGCGCTTCCTCAACCCCGACCGCGTCTCGATGCCCGACTTCGACATCGACTTCTGCCAGGATCGCCGCGAGGAGGTGATCCGCTACGTCCAGGGCAAGTACGGCCGCGACCAGGTCGGCCAGATCATCACTTTCGGCACGCTGCAGGCGCGCGCCGTGCTGCGCGACGTAGGCCGCGTGCTGCAAATGCCGTACGGTCAGGTCGACCGCCTCTGCAAGATGGTGCCGCAGAACCCGGCCAATCCCGTAAAACTCGCCGAAGCGGTGGCTAACGAGCCGCGCTTCGCCGAGGAGGCGGAGAAGGAGCCGATCGTCCAGACCCTGCTCGACATGGCGCAGAAGCTGGAAGGCCTCTACCGCCACGCCTCGACCCATGCCGCCGGCATCGTCATCGGCGACCGCCCGCTGTCGGAACTGGTGCCGATGTACCGCGATCCGCGCTCCGACATGCCGGTCACCCAGTTCAACATGAAGCTGGTCGAGGACGCCGGCCTGGTGAAGTTCGACTTCCTCGGCCTGAAGACGCTCACCGTGCTCGAAACCACGGTGAAAATGCTGCGCCGCCGCGGCGTCGAGATCGACCTGGCAAAACTCCCGCTCGACGACGAGAAGACTTACGCCATGCTGTCGCGCGGCGAGACCGTCGGCATCTTCCAGGTGGAATCGGCCGGCATGCGCAAGGCGCTGATCGGCATGAAGCCCGACCGCATCGAGGACATCATCGCGCTGGTGGCCCTCTACCGACCCGGCCCGATGGAGAACATCCCGACCTACAACGCCCGAAAACACGGCGAGGAGGAGATCGCCTCCATCCACCCGATGATCGACCATCTGGTCCGCGAGACTCAAGGCGTCATCGTCTACCAGGAACAGGTCATGCAGATCGCGCAGGAGCTTGCCGGCTATTCGCTCGGCGAAGCCGACCTGCTGCGCCGCGCCATGGGCAAGAAGATCCGCTCCGAGATGGACCAGCAGCGCGCGCGGTTTGTCTCGGGCGCGATGGAAAAGGGCCTCGCCAAGCCGCAGGCCGACTTCATCTTCGACCTGCTCGCGAAATTCGCCGACTACGGCTTCAACAAGTCGCACGCCGCGGCTTACGCGGTGGTCTCCTACCAGACCGCCTACATGAAGGCGCATTATCCGGTCGAGTTCCTGGCCGCCTCGATGACGCTCGACATGTCGAACACCGACAAGCTGGCCGATTTCCGCCAGGACGCCATGCGCATGGGCATAGACGTCGTGCCGCCCTCGGTCATGACCTCGTTCGGCGACTTCGAGGTCGAGGAAAATCGCATCTTTTATGCGCTGGCGGCCTTGAAGGGCGTCGGCGAGGCGGCGGTCGAGCACATCGTCGAAAAGCGCCGCGAAAAGCCCTTCGCCAGCCTTGCGGATTTTTGCGAGCGCATCGACCCGAAGATCGTCGGCAAGCGCGTCTTCGAAAGCCTGATCACCGCCGGCGCGCTGGATTGCTTCGGCCATGAGCGCGCCGCCATGATGGCGGGCGTCGAGCGCATGATGGGGCTCGCCGCCCGCGCCCAGGAGAACGCCGCTTCCGGCCAGGCCGACATCTTTGGCGTCTCGCTCGCCGGCCAGTCGCAGACGCTCATTCTGCCCGCGGCCGACGCATGGCTTCCGGCCGACCGCCTGCACCGCGAGTTCCAGGTCGTCGGCTTCTACCTCTCGGCCCATCCGCTCGACGAATACAAGGCGGTACTTGAGCGGATGCGGGTGCAGAACTACGCCGATTTCTCGCTGGCCGTGAAGCGCGGCGCCTCCGCCGGCCGGCTCGCCGGCACCGTCACCTCCAGGCAGGAGCGCAAGACCCGCACCGGCAACAAGATGGGCGTGGTGGCGCTGTCCGACACCACCGGGCAATATGAGGCGGTGCTGTTTTCGGAAGGGCTGGCGCAATATCGCGACCTGCTGGAGGCCGGCCGCTCGGTGGTCATCACCGTCGCCGCCGAGGACCGCCCGGAAGGCATAAACCTCCGCATCCAGACCGTGCATTCGCTGGAGGACGAGGCGAGCCGCGTGCAGAAAGCGCTGCGCATCTTCGTCCGCGACGACCGCCCGGTGCCGGCGCTGCAATCGCAGCTCACGGTCAAGGGCGACGGCCAGGTCAGCGTCGTGGTGATAAAGCCGGAAGGGCAGGGCGAGATCGAGATAGGCCTGCCCGACCGCTACCGCATCTCCCCCCAGATCGCGTCGGCAATGCGCGCCGTGCCGGGGGTGGTGGAGGTGGAGTTGGTGTGAGGGGGCGGGCTTCTGGCCCAATCCCCAGCCACTACCGGAGTTGCAGGAAGCAAAACCGCTCGACCAGACGGACAAGATCCTTCTGCGTCCGGCAGTTTGTTTTAGCCAGCACTGCCTTCAACTGCTGGCGTGCCGTATCGACCTTGATCCCCCGTTGCCTGGCATGGAGGGAAAGATCGCGGCCCGCGGATACGGCGGCGAGCACGAACTCCTCGCTCGGGCTCAACCCGAACAGGCTCGCGAAGTGGGAAATCTCAATATTTGTCGGCCCCTGCTGCAGCGATAAAGGCGTCAGGATCACAAGCAGGCAGGCGTAGCCGCCGGCCATATCGTGCCCTTCGTTCAAAGGAAGGAAACGCACGCCCGTTTGTTCTCCATCGGGCGACACCGTCAAGCCGGCCGCGACGGCGGCGGGCGGGGCAAGTCCGCCACGCAGGGCAGCGAGGTGCCTGCCGAGCAGGTCGTTCAACGCCGAATCGCGAAACGACAACCGATTCGATACGAGGCGGATAATGCGGCGGAGTGCCATTGCCTCTGCCTCGCCGTTTGCAAATGCAATCCGGCCGTCAGGCGTGAGGATGAGAACGGCGCGCCCGCTCGCCGACCAGAGATTCCCCAGCAGGTTCGTCCGCGACCTGTGTCCGCCAAGTTCGACGGCGATCCGGACTGCTTGGCGGAAATGAGGCAGCAGCAATCGGATGAAGTCGATATCGTCGCGTTGGAACGGCGTTTTCGTATTTCGCGAGAAGCCGAGCCAGGTGAGGTGCCCCTCCAGCCCAAGCTTGGCTCCTGTTATCTCATAGAGTTTGTGAGCCCGCTGGTATTCGTGGAAGAGCGGGCTGGCCAACCGCTCTTCTTCCGTCCACACGTCTTGATCTCGAATGATGCGTCCGGGTGTCGCCGCGGTAAGCCTCGGGACCCGAACATCGTCGGCGAAGTAGTGGTCCAGATACTCCCGGTGTGCCGCAGGGTCCTGCCGCTCCAATAACCCTAGCGGTTCGGCTCCAGTGGTGGTGTCAAGCACCATCAAGTGGGTGCTCTCGGCCTCGATCATATCGGCGACCGCATTCACCGTGCTTGACCAGAGTTCCGGCTCCAGCGCCGCCTCATAAAGGCGGTGCAACACCTTTAAAATTCTCTCAGAATCTCTCTGCACACCCCACCTGCCCCTGCTCAACGTAACGGGGACGATCCGCGCAGGCAACCGCCAGGGGCTTCAGACCGAGTTCGAAGATCGAGGTGATCGTCCAATCAGCCGGACTGCCAGGAATGGACGGGTGAAGACCAAACCAGGAATGGATTGCTCTTGCTCCATGCACTTCACAGACTGGCTCGGCGAAAGGAGGCCGGCTTTTCCAAGAAGAAATGCTCGGCTTTTACCCCATATGGGGGAAGCCCGGTCAGAACCCCGGCCACTAGTTTGCGGTGGGGCGGCACAGCCAATGGATTCGGCAAACCTTCCGCCCCGTTCCTTGCAATGCACATGGTGGGTGGGCTCGATGGCAACTCTTTCAGTATTTTTCCCCGATGGTCTGTATCCGGAGGATTTCGATCCTCCGATCCCCGCGGACGTCAATCCGCCGCTCCCGGCCTTGCTGGATTTCAGCGGTTCCGCGGTGATTTCTTCCGAAATGGATGCGCAGACGATCCAGTTGGCGAATGGTCTGGTGGCCAAGTTCGTAGGCACGGACCTGACATATGCGGGCACGCGGCCAACAGGTGGCACGCTCACCGGATTTCAGCTTCTGCTGAGCGATGGGGCGACTGTCTATCAGGAGGTCACCGGGCTCGATCGATCCTTTGTGGACGCCTACGATGCGTTGGACTTCTTCAGCGATGGCCAGTTCGGTTTTTGGCTGCTGGCCGGCCACGACACGCTCAACGGGTCCAACGGCGACGATGATCTGTTCGGCGGCGCCGGTGACGACACCCTGATCGGTGGCGATGGACACGACTTCCTCAACGGCGGCGCCGGAACCGACAGCTACATTGGCGGTGAAGGCAACGATCAGATCACTTTCCATGACGCCCATATGGATCCCGCGGCCTACCTCGGTGTCTTCGTCGATGCGGTCAATCAGACACTCATCGATTCCTGGGGCAATGCCGAGACCTTCGAGAGCATCGAAGCCTTCCGAGGCTCGATGTATGGAGATCGATTCATCGGCTCCGACACCGATGAAGCGTTCTTCGGGCTCGGCGGCAACGATATCATCGACGGCGGCGGCGGCATCGACGAGGTCCGCTACGATCGCGACATTCGCATCGGCGGCGAGAGCGGCGTTACCGTCGACCTTTCGCAGGGTGCGGCAATCGACGGATTTGGGCGTGTTGATACGCTGATCAACGTAGAGCGCGTCCGCGGTACGATTTTCAACGACACGCTGACGGGCGACGGCAATGACAATAGACTGCGTGGTGAGGATGGGAACGACATCCTTAACGGCGGGCTGGGCAACGACGTCGTTGTTGGCGGTGGCGGGAACGATTTCGTCAATGGCGGCGCCGGCGACGATGTGATGGATGGCGGCGGCGGAAACGACGTCTTCATCGTCGCGGCAGCGGGAGACGTGACCATCGAGGGCGAGAACCAGGGGACCGACACGGTTCGCACGTACATCAATTGGGTTCTGTCCGACAATATCGAGCGCCTGGAGATGCTTGGCTCTGCTGCGCAAGGTTCCGGGAACGCCCTGAACAACACCCTTGTCGGAAACTCACTTGCCAATGTTCTGAGTGGCGCGGGTGGGAACGACTACATGGTCGGTCGTGCCGGGAACGATACACTCAGTGGCGGCGACGGCAATGACACGCTGATCGGCGGTGCGGGAGCCGACAGCCTTTCTGGCGGCGCCGGGCTCGACAAGTTCATCTTCCAGGCCATCTCCGATAGCCCTGTCGGCCCTGGCCTGCGCGATACCATCAGCGGATTTGCCCATGGGGAGGACCTCATCAGTCTTTCGTCGCTCGATGCCAACCTCTCTGCGGCCGGCAACCAGGCTTTCTCATTCATAGGGACCTCGGGCTTCTCCGGCGCGGCTGGTCAGCTCCGCTATTCGGCCTATGGCAACGTCTGTCTCGTCGACGGCGACATCAACGGCGACAAGCTGGCGGACTTCCAGATCGCCGTGAGCGGGACCAACTGGATGACAGGCGCGGATTTCATCTTGTGAAGCCGAGCTGGAGAAGGCGCCCGCCAGCCTGAGGTCTGTTGAGTGTCTGCACACGGAGCTGCGTTGGGATCGAAATCGTTCCTGAACAAGAGAAAGGCGAAGGGGTCGAAGGATCGGGAGCGCTCTTTGACAAAGGCCAGACGGTGAAAACGGGCGTGGCGATGATGAAGTGCGCGCCTCTCCCTTCTCCCCTTGTGGGAGAAGGTGGATTGGCGCGAAGCGCCAAGACGGATGAGGGGTGTTGGAAGAAACGATGCGGGGAAATTGGAACCAACATGCGATCGATCGTGAGGCTTAGCGCTCCGTCCAGCACCCCTCATCCGACCGCCCCTTCGACAAGCTCAGGGCCGGCCACCTTCTCCCACAGGGGGAGAAGGCAGAAAAAGAATCAAATCCGTCCCCAAGGATGCCGCACTTCGGGCTCGTCGTCCTCCTCCGGACCCGTGGGACGGCCGCGATGGCCGCGCCCAAAAGTGTATCCCGTCTCCACCGCCCGCCCGCCGAATTTCTCGCACAGCGCGTCGATCGCGCCCTCGGCCATGGCGCGTTTTCGGGACTGGACGTCGACCAGATCCGGCGGGTCGGCCTTTTCCGAGCCGGAAAGGTCGGAAACGCCGATGCCGAGCAGCCGGTATTTTGTCCCGTCGGTCTCCTTCTCCAGCAATTGCAGTCCGGTCTGGAAAATCCGGTCGGCAAGCCGGGTCGGATCGCCGAGCTGGCGGTTGCGCGTGCGCAGCTTGAAATCCTGCGTCTTCAGCTTCAGCACCACCGTGCGCCCGGCGATCCCCGCCTTCTTCAGCCGCGCCGAGACTTTTTCGGACAGCGCCCTGAGGATCGGCACGAGGTCGGTGGGCGAGGCGAGGTCGGTGTCGAAGGTCGTCTCGGCCGAAACGCTCTTGGCGTCTTGCTCGGGATGCACGCGGCGCTCGTCCATGCCGCGCGACAGGTGAAAAAGCCGGTCGCCCATCGCGCCGTAGCGCCGCATCAGCTCGCCGCGCTCCAGCCGCTGCAACTGCCCGATCAGGCGGATGCCGTCGCGCTCCAGCGTCGCCGCGAACGCCTTGCCGACGCCCCAGATCAGCGTCACCGGCTGCTCCGCCAGGAAACCCACGGCCTCCGCCTCGCCGATGACCGAAAAACCGCGCGGCTTGCGGAAATCCGACGCCACTTTGGCCAGGAACTTGCAGTAGGACAGCCCGGCCGAGACGGTGATGCCGATCTCCCCCTCGACGGCGGCCGCGAAGCCTGCCAGCACCAGCGCCGGCGGCCTGCCATGCAGCCGCGCTGTGCCGGCAAGGTCCAGAAACGCCTCGTCGATCGAGATCGGCTCGACCAGCGGGGTGAGCGCCAGCATCATTTCGCGCACCTCGCGCCCGACGCGGACATATTTCTCCATGTCGGGCTTCACCACCACCGCCTCGGGGCAGGCTTCCAGCGCCTTGAACATCGGCATCGCCGAGCGCACGCCGTGGATGCGGGCGATGTAGCAGCAGGTCGAGACGACGCCGCGCTTGCCCCCGCCGATGATCACCGGCCGATCCTTCAGCGCCGGGTTGTCGCGCTTTTCCACCGCCGCGTAGAAGGCGTCGCAGTCGATATGCGCGATCTCCAGCGAATAGAGCTCCGGATGCCGGGCAAGCCGCGGGCTGCCGCAGCTTGCGCAGCGCGTCGTTGCGCGCGGCTGCGGGGCGAGGCAGTCGCGGCAAAAACCATGCATTGGATCGTTGACAGGGAGGGTCATCGCTGCGAACATATGCGGAACATCGCAAATGGTAGGATAGCTGACGCCCGCCGGCAAGGCGGCGGCCGCGGAGGTGCTTCATGGTCCCCGACATTCGCCCGCTTACCCCCGATCTGTGGCCGGCCTTCGAGGATCTGTTCGGCAAGCAGGGCGCCTGCTACGGCTGCTGGTGCACCTATTTCCGGCTGCCGCCGGCCGCCCGGCGCGACAGCAGCAATGTCCGCAACAAGGATTTCATCCGCGCCCGTATCGAATCAGGACCGCCGCCCGGCCTTCTGGCTCTCGAGGACGGAATTGCCTCCGGCTGGATGCAGATCGGCCCGCGCGCCGACGTGCCGCAGTGGAACAACAAGGGCAGGGGCTCCGCACCGGTTGATCCGGCCGATGCCGCCGATCCCGCCGTCTGGGCGATCTCCTGCTTCTTCATCCGCAACAGCGCGCGCGGCAGGGGCCACACTCACCATCTGGTCGCGGCCGGCGTCGATTTTGCCAGGAAAAGCAGCGCGCGCTTCCTCGAAGCCTGCCCGATGGACCAGTCGAAGGATTCGCGTTCGCTCGGCCTGTTCGTCGGCTCGACGCGCGTTTTCGAAAAGGCCGGCTTCGAGCGGCTCGCCGAGCGCAAGGCCGGCCGGCCGCTGATGCGCCTCGTTCTGTGATCCTGGGGTAGGCTCAGGTCGAGATGTCGTGGCGGTCGTCGCCGAGCGGCAAATAGCGGATGGCTTTCGCAACATCTGCAGGCGCCACGCCCGATTCGGCCGCGAAGCGAAGCAGGGTCGGCTCATGCGCCAATATGAACTGCAGCACGCCGGCCAGGAATCCAGGCTCGCGCGCCGCATGGCGGATCGCCTGCGCCTCGATGCCGGTGATCGCCAGGAAGCGCGGCAGGAGCTCCGGGTCGGCGGCCACGAAGCCCAGCGCCTCTATGGCGATCCGTTCGGCGTTCTCGCGTGTGGAGACATTGTTGGCCATATCGGCTTTCGTGAGGTTAGAATGGAAACTCAACTTCGAAGTATCCGCAACCGCCCCGCCCGGCAAGGCCGCCGGCCGCCCTGCGATCATCGACGAGAAGCCCTGATGCGTTTCGGCGCCCAGGTTTCCGTTTCGTCAATCATCTTGGGTTAGCCTTGCGGCGGGGTTTGATGCACCTTGGCGGGTGCATGGTGGTCGCGGATGCGAAAGCAGCGATCGGGACGGGAATTCTATGACCAAGAAAGTGATGATCGTCGAGGATAACGAGCTGAACATGAAGCTCTTTCGTGACCTGATAGAGGCCAGCGGCTACGACACGGTGCGCACGCGCAACGGTTTGGAAGCGCTCGATCTCGCCCGCCAGCACAGGCCGGACCTGATCCTGATGGACATCCAGCTGCCCGAGGTCTCCGGCCTCGAAGTGACCAAATGGCTGAAGGAGGACGACGACCTTCACACCATTCCGGTCATCGCGGTCACCGCTTTCGCCATGAAGGGCGACGAGGAGCGCATCCGCCAGGGCGGTTGCGAGGCCTACATTTCCAAGCCGATCTCGGTGCCGCGCTTCGTCGAAACGATCAAATCCTATCTGGGCGACGCCTGATGCCCGTTCCGGAGCTTGAGTAGCATGACCGCCCGCATCCTCGTCGTCGACGACATTCCGGCCAATGTGAAGCTGCTCGAGGTGAGGCTTCTGGCCGAATATTTCGAGGTGCTGACCGCGACCAGCGGGCCGGACGCGATCGAGACCTGCGAGAACGGCAAGGTCGACGTCGTGCTGCTCGACGTGATGATGCCCGACATGGACGGTTTCGAGGTCTGCCGCCGGCTGAAGAACGACCCGGCCACCTCGCACATCCCGGTGGTGATGATCACCGCGCTCGATCAGGTTTCCGACCGTATCCGCGGCCTCGAAGCCGGCGCCGACGATTTCCTGACCAAGCCGGTCAGCGATCTCCAGCTGATGACCCGCGTGAAAAGCCTGGTCCGCCTGAAGATGCTCACCGACGAATTGCGCCTGCGCGCCTCGACCACGCGCAACATCGGCATAGAGGAGTTGTTGAGCCGCAAGCCCGCCGCCGAGGAGACGCGGCCGAAGGTGCTTCTGATCGACGAGCGCCAGTCCTCCTGCGACCGCGTCAGGAAGATGCTGCGCGACACGGCCGATCTCGATGTCGCCACCGATCCGCATGCCGGCTTCTTTCAGGCGGCGGAGGAGCCCTATGAATGCGTCATCGTCTCGACCTCGTTTGCCGATTTCGATCCGCTGCGGCTCTGCTCGCAGTTGCGCTCGCTCGACCGCACGCGCTTCCTGCCGATCATACTGCTGGCGGAGGAGGGCGAGGATGCGCGCCTGATCCGCGGCCTCGAACTCGGCATCAATGATTATCTGATCCGGCCGATCGACCAGCAGGAGCTGATCGCCAGGCTGCGCACCCAGGTCCGGCGCAAGCGCTACAACGACCATCTGCGCGCCAGCGTCACTCAGACCATCGAGATGGCGGTAACCGACGGGTTGACCGGTTTGCACAACCGGCGTTACCTCGACAGCCATCTGCAGACGCTGTTCGACCGCGCGGTGGCGCGCCGGCGGCCGCTGTCGGTGATGATCACCGACCTCGACCGCTTCAAGCTGATCAACGACACCCACGGCCATGATGGCGGCGACGACGTGCTGCGCGAATTCGCCAGGCGGCTGCGCAAGAATGTGCGCGGCATCGACCTTGCCTGCCGTTTCGGCGGCGAGGAATTCGTCGTGGTGATGCCCGACACCGATGGCGGGGTCGCCGAAAAGGTGGCCGAGCGCATCCGCGCCGAGATCGCGCAGACGCCGTTTCCGGTCGGCAAATCGGGCCAGACGATGGACGTCACGGTCAGCGTCGGCGTCTCGTCGCTGAAGCGCGGAGCCGACACGGTCGAAGCGTTGATGAAGCGGGCCGACCTGGCGCTCTACGAGGCCAAGACCGGCGGCCGCAACCGGGTGGTCGCCAAGGCGGCCTGATGCCGCCCGCCGCGGGTAAAAAAACGAGCCCCCCGACCGAGAATTTAACCTTGTTCCAAGCGAATCGGCAGGCTTGGTTAAGAAACTATTGATTTTTATAAGCTCTTGCGCAAATGTCTTGTTGAAGCGCCGGTGCGAGGGACGTTGCCGCGGCGCAAGCGGATGCCCCATGATGCTCAGGTCCGCCGCATCTCCTGGGTCCATGGGGTTGGCCGGCCGGCACTGACAATTAGTGGCCTCCTCGTACCGCTGTCAGATCGCCGGCCGGCCCCCTTTTCCCCAACGGACGCAACCCAGACTCGCGTGGGCCAAGGCAGGCAACAAAAAAGCCGCCCGAAGGCGGCTTTGCATTACCCGTTCAGGGCGAAGATTACTTGATCTTCGTTTCCTTGAATTCGACGTGCTTCTTGGCGACCGGATCGTACTTGCGGAAGGACAGTTTGTCCGTCTTGGTGCGGCTGTTCTTGCTGGTCACGTAGAAGAAGCCGGTATCGGCGGTCGACAGAAGCTTGATCTTGATGTTTGCGGCTTTGGCCATGATTTTCGTCCGTTAATGTGTCTGGAGTTCGAGCCGGCGGAACACGGGCGATCACCCGGACGCGGAAAACTTGGCGCGACACATAAAGAACGTTGCCGGAATGTCAAGTCCGCTGCCGGGTTCAAGACAAGTGAGATGGCGGCAGTAGCATCTCAGTCTGAATTTCGGCTGTGTGGGTGTGATGAGCAGCCGTAGCCTATAGGGCCGGCTGTCTGCTAGATGTCGGCCTGCCCAGACGATCAAGAGAGATGCAATTGGATACCGCACGAGACCGCGCAACGCTGGATTTCTACTCCGCATCGGCCCCGGTGTATGTAGCGAGCGGGATCGGAAGGGTCAGCAGGCATCTTGCCTCCTTTCTCGATCTACTCCCGCCGGAAGCGCGCGTTTTGGAACTTGGCTGCGGCGGAGGGCGAGATGCCGAAGCGATGATCGCTGCAGGGTTCGAGGTCGATCCAACGGACGGTACGCCTGAAATCGCCCGAAAGGCCGAGGAACGCCTTGGCCGAAACGTCCGCGTTATGCGCTTTGATGAGCTTGATGCCGTTGAGGTTTATGACGCCGTTTGGGCGAGTGCGAGCCTGCTGCACGTGCCCCGAGAGGCCCTGCCGCAAATCCTCGCGCTTGTCTTCAAGGCGTTGAAACCCGGCGGCCTGCACTTCGCCAGTTACAAGGGTGGGGGCACGGAAGGGCGCGACCGTTACGGTCGTTACTTCAACTATCTCTCGCGAGAGGACGTCACCGATGCATATCGCTGCTCCGGTCCGTGGGAAATCGTTTCAGTGACCGAGCACCTGGGAGGCGGCTATGATGGTCAGCAAGGGCCCTGGGTTGCCATTACAGTGCGCAAGCCTGAATAGGCGAGGTCGGCCGTGAGCCAAAATTCAAACTGAGACACTACCCCGGCGGCCGTCGAGCGGGTTCGGCAACACAGTTTGATCCGTGCTACCGCCCGCGCGCGGCGATGCGGTTGACGGCGAGCACGATGTAGGCGGCGAAGAACAGGGCCAGCGACCAGCCGAAGCCGTCGGGTCCGGCGAGATCCATGCCGATGCCGATCGCCTGCGGGCCGAGCACCATCCCGAGCCCGTAGCAAAGCACGAAGGCGGCATTGGCGTTGGCAAGGTCATGGCCGGAAAGCCGGGAGCCGAGATGCGCCAGCCCGATCGTGTAGAGCGCCGCCACCACGCCGCCCCATACGAACAGCAGCGCCGCCATCAGATGCCAGTTGCCCGCGACGAGCGGCAGCACGATCATGCCGGCAAGGCCCACCGTCGCGCAGGCCAGCAGCAGATGCCGGCGGTCGCGAATGCGGTCGCTGACCATGCCGAGCGGGATCTGCATGAAGACATTGCCGAGCCCGATCATGGTGAGGAGCAGCGCAGCGTCGCCCTCCGAATAGCCGATGCGGCTGCCATAGACCGGAAACAGCGCGAACCCGCCGGTCTCCACAGCGCCGAAAACCAGCACCGCGGCCGTCGCGGTCGGCACCAGCCAGATATAGCGGAAGAAGTCGCGCGAACCGTTGCCGCCGGCTATGATCTTCGGGCTTTCGCGCCATGCAGCCAGCACCGGAATCGTGGCCAGCATGACCAGTACGAACACCGCGCCGAAAGGAAGAAAGCCGCTGCTGCCCATCTGCGAGAACAGCCAGGGTCCGGCCGCGAAGCCGAGCGACAGCACGGTCGCATAAATGCCGAGCACGAAGCCGCGCTTTTCGGGCGGCGCCGAGGTGCTGATCCAGAATTCGGACAGGATGAAAAGCACGGTCAGCGCGATGTGCAGAACCACGCGCAACGGAAACCACATCCAGAAGGCAGTGGCGAAATAGAAGCCGACAAAGGCGAGCGCACCGGCGACGATCATCGCCAGCATCGTCCAGACGACGCCGAAGCGCACCGCGAGCGGGGTCGCGAGCGGCGCCGCCGCGATCGAAGCGAGGCCGGCGACCGCCGTATTGAGGCCGATCATGCTGGCCGAGTGGCCGCGCGTCTCCAGGATGATGCTGAGCAGCGGCATGCCCAGCCCTATGGCGATGCCGACAACGCTGATCGAGGCGATGGCCGCCGAGATCGACAGCCAGCGCATGCGCGCCTCCTCGGCCTGCGGTTGAATGATCTCAGACATTGTTGGCCGGGAAAGTTAGAGGACGTCGCGGACGAAGCGGTTGCGGATCATGCGGTAGAACGGCACCGCGCCGCCCGGCCTCAGCAACGGGTCCTCTGTCAGCCGCTTTTCGAGTTCGTCCAGCACCGTCCTCGTAATCGTCGGAACGTCGGCCTCCTTGGCTTCGCCGAGCGGCAGCCAGACAAGCTCTTCGAGTTCGTTGGTCGGCCCGCCATCCGCGAGTTCGACCGCCACGTCGCTTCGCCATGCCGCCAGGAAGCGCGTGTCGAAGCGGCGCACCCGCCCGGGCGGAGTGATCGCGCGGGCTACAAAGCGCAGGACCTCGAGCGAGGGCTGCACGCCTTGATCGGCAAAGCCCTGCCAGTCGGGTTTTGCCGTCGCGAACGGTCCCTTGCGGCCGATCAGCAGGCCGGCCTCCTCGTAGGTTTCGCGTATCGCCGACATGGCGATGGCGCGGGCGCGGGCAGGGCTTGTGCGTCCCGGCGCTCCGGTCAGCTTGGCTTCCTCGTCTGGATGAAGGTTTTCGGCAACGGGCACGCGGCTGTCGGCCGGGTCGGTGCGGCCGCCTGGAAAGACGAATTTTCCGGGCATGAAGGCGTGGCGCGAATGGCGGCGGCCCATCAGTACCCGGATTTCGCCGCCCTCTTGGTCGAGCAGGATGAGGGTCGCCGCATCGCGCGGCCGCAACGGTCCGGGGCCGAGCGCGAAATCGCGCGATTCGGCCTTGTCGACCTGCTTTCTGGTCATGCCGTCCATGCAAAGTTCCTACCGTGCCGCCCGCCGGAACGGAATTGTCCCACCCGATTCACTTTTGTTCCAGCGCTAGTCCGACCTATGCCGGATGGCTCATGCCTCGGGATGCGACTCGATGCGATCCTCTTCGCCGCCGAAACCGTGCATGTAGTAAGCCCATTGCAGGCCGATGACAGCGCCCTTGATCGGTCGCAGCAGCGCCAGCGAGGAGATGATGGTCAGCGGCGCCCAGATGGCGAGGTGCTGCCATGTCGACAACGTGCTGGTGGCTTCGACGCCCATGAACGCGCCGATGATGACATGTCCGACGATGACGACCACCAGATAGGCGGGCAGGTCGTCGGCGCGGTGGTGGTGCATCTCCTCGCCGCAATGCGCGCAGCGCTCTATGGCCGTCAGGAACGACGAGAACAGCTTTCCTTCGCCGCAATGCGGGCAGCGCCCGAGAAAACCGCGCTTCATCGCTTCCCACACCGGCCTTGCCGGGCGGCCCGTGTGATGCACGCCGCCAAAAACCTGTTCTTCCATCATCGTCTCCTGTTGGAGCCCCGACGCGATTGCGATGCGCGGGCCCGCGATTTCTGGCCCTTCGCCTTGTGAAACGACCGCTTCGACCCGGGCAGGGGTTTTGGATCGGTCAGCATCTCAAAGCGCATGGCTCCCGCCAGCGGCGCGACCTCGACCAGGCGAACCTCGACTCGATCTGCGAGCTGAAAGCCCTTGCCCGTGCGCTCGCCGAAGAGCGACCGGCCGGCTTCGTCGAATATATAGTAGTCGCCTTCGAGAGATGACACAGGAATAAAGCCGTCAGCGCCGTACTGCGGCAATTGGACAAATAGCCCGGCCTTGGTGACGCCGGAAATGCGGGCGTCGAACGTGTCGTTGAGCCGTTCGGCGAGATAGGCGGCGATCAGCCGGTCGACCGTGTCGCGCTCGGCGGCCATGGCGCGGCGCTCGGTCGCCGAGATCAGCGCCGAAATATCCTCCAGCCGCTCTTCCTCGCTTCGCGTCAGCCCGTCCTTGCCGAGCCCGAGCGCACCGATCAGCGCACGATGCACGATCAGATCCGAATAGCGGCGGATCGGCGAGGTGAAATGGGCGTAGCGCCGCAGGTTCAGGCCGAAATGTCCGAGGTTTTCCGGCGAGTAGATCGCCTGGCTCTGCGAGCGCAGCACCACTTCGTTGACCAGGGCTTCGTTGTCTTCGCCGCGCACGCGCTCGAGAATGCCGTTGAACTGGGCGGGCTTCATCTGTGCGCCACGCGCCAGCGACAGCCCGATCGTCGCCAGGAATTCGCGCAGCGATTCCTGCTTGGCCAGCGACGGCGCGTCGTGCACGCGGTAGACCAGCAGCTGCTTCTTGGCCTCCAGCGTCTCGGCTGCGGCGACATTGGCCTGGATCATGAATTCTTCGATGAGCTTATGCGCGTCGAGCCGGTCGGGCACGATGACCCGGTCGACCGTGCCGTCGGGCTTGAGCAGGATCTTTCGCTCGGGCAAATCGAGTTCCAGCGGCTGGCGGGCGTTGCGGCCGCGCTTCAGAACTTCATAGGCCGCCCAGAGCGGCTTCAGGATGGTTTCGAGGATAGGGCCGGTCGTCTCATCCGGCGCGCCGTCGATCGCGGTCTGCGCCTGCCGGTAGGCGAGCCGCGCCGCCGAGCGCATCATGATGCGATGGAAGGAGTGGCGGATCTTGCGGCCGTCAGCGGCGAAAACCATTCGAACGGCGAGCGCCGGCCGGTCGACCTTTTCCTTGAGCGAGCAGAGGTCGTTGGAGATGCGCTCCGGCAGCATCGGCACGACGCGGTCGGGAAAATAGACCGAATTGCCGCGCTTCAGCGCCTCGCGATCGAGCGCCGTGCCCGAGCGCACATAAGCGGCGACATCGGCAATCGCCACGGTCGCCACCACCCCGCCGGGGTTCTTTTCGTCCATATCCGGCTCGGCGAACACCGCGTCGTCATGGTCCTTGGCGTCGGCCGGATCAATTGTGATCAGCGGCAGGTCGCGCCAGTCCTCGCGCCCGGAAAGCGTCGCCGGCTTCACCGCCTCTGCTTCGGAAATCACCTCCTGCGGGAAGATGTGCGGGATTTCGTGGGCGTGGATGGCGATCATCGAGACCGCCTTCTCGCTGGTCAGCGAGCCGACAACGGTCAGCACCTTGGCGCGCGGCAGGCCGTAGCGGCCGGCGCGCACCGGCGCCACCTCGACCAGGTCGCCCGGCTTGGCGTCGTTCAGGAATTCAGCCTCGACGACCAGTTCGGCCTGCCGCCGCTCAACCGGTTCGATGCGGAACGTCCCGTCATGCCCGACCCGCAGCACGCCCAGCACCGCCTCGCGCTGCCGGTCGAATACCTTCATCACCCGCGCCGTATAGGCTGGGCCGGTCGGGTCGTTGGTCGGGAACGTCTTGGCGAGCACACGATCGCCGACGCCCGGCGCCGGTCCGCTTGCGTCGCGGCGCTGCTTGATCGACACGATCGGATTGAATTCGTCGTCCTCGGTCGCGCGCTCCGTCGGCCGCGCCAGAAGCCCGCCTTCGGCATCGCGCGAGAAGATGTCGAGCACCACCACATGGGGCAGGGCGCCGCGGCGGATCAGCCGCTTGCGGTCCTTGGTCAGAAGCCCCTCATCCTGCAGGTCGCGCAGCAGGTCCTTCAGCCACAGGCGGTCCTCGCCCTTCAGCGAATAGGCCTTGGCGATGTCGCGCTTGCCGCTCTTTTCAGGATTGGACGCGATATAGCGAAGGATGTCTTCGCGCGACGGGCGAAAATCGCGGGCAGCGCTTCCGGAGGCGGCGGGCGTGTCGGAGGAGCGGGTTTTCCCGCCGCCGCCCTTGCTTCCGGAAATGCTTCTCGCCAATTCGTCCTAGTCCTTTTTCTTCGCCGCCGGCTTCCTGGCCGCGGATTTCTTCGCGGCTGGTTTCTTCGTGGCGGCCTTGGCGCCTCGCGCCGGCTTCCTGCCGCCGCCGCCCTTGGCTTCCTTTTCGGCGATCAGCGCCACCGCATCCTCGACCGTGACGGACATCGGATCCTTGCCTTTCGGCAGCGTCGCATTGACCTTGCCGAAATTGACGTAGGGCCCGTATTTGCCGTCGCGCACGGTGATCGATCCGCCGCCGTTCGGATGCTCTCCGAGATCCTTCAACGCCGCCGGCGTGCCGCCGTTCCGGCCGCCTCTGCCCTTGGACTGCTTTTCGGCGATCACCGAAACCGCCCGGTTGAGTCCGATCGAAAACACGTCCTCGATGCTTTCGAGGTTCGCGTAGGTGCCGTCATGCAGCACGAAAGGCCCGTAGCGGCCGAGCCCGGCGGAGATCATCTTGCCGGATTCGGGATGCTTGCCGACGTCGCGCGGCAGCGAAAGCAGCGCCAGCGCCTTCTCATGGTCGATCGAATCCGGCGTCCAGCCCTTGGGCAGGCTCGAGCGCTTGGCCTCCTTGCCTTCGCCGCGCTGGATATAGGGGCCGAAGCGGCCGCTGCGCAGCGTGATCTCCTCGGACGTGTAAGGGTCCTTGCCGAGCGCCTTGGTGCCGTTTTCGCCTTCGATGCTCTCGCCGTCGCCATTGGCCGCCTCGCCGAGCTGGCGTGTATAGCTGCATTCGGGATAGTTGGAGCAGCCGACGAAAGCGCCGTATTTGCCGAGCTTCAGCGACAGATTCCCGGTGCCGCATTTCGGGCAGATGCGCGGATTGGAGCCGTCTTCGCGCGCGGGGAACACCAGCGGCGCCAGTTCTTCGTTCAGCGCGTCGAGCACGTCGGTGACGCGCAATTCCTTGATGTCGTCGACCGACGCCGAAAAATCCTTCCAGAAGTCGCGCAGCACGTCCTTCCAGGCCAGCTTGCCGTCGGAAATTTCGTCGAGCTTCTCCTCCAGCGAGGCCGTGAAATCATACTCGACATATTTCTCGAAGAAGTTTTCGAGGAATCCGGTCAGAAGCCTGCCTTTCGAGTGCGGCACCAGCCGGCGCTTGTCGATGGTGACGTATTCGCGGTCTTCGAGCGTCTTCAGGATCGCCGTATAGGTCGAGGGCCGGCCGATGCCGAGCTCTTCCATCTTCTTGATCAGCGACGCCTCCGAATAGCGCGGCGGCGGCTCGGTCGTGTGCTGGGTGGCAAGGATCGTATCGCACGTGAGCGCTTCGTCCGCCCGGATTTCGGGCAGGCGCTTGTTCTCCTCGTCCTCCGAATCCTCGTCCTTGTGCTCGGTATAGGCGGCGATGAAGCCGTCGAAGCGGACCACCGAACCGACCGCGCGCAGGCCGGCGACCCGGCCGCCATTGACCGCCTCGATCTCGACAGTGGTGCGCTCGATCTCGGCCGGCTGCATCTGGCTGGCGATAGCGCGTTTCCAGATCATCTCGTAAAGCCGCGCCTGGTCGGCATCGAGATATTTGCGCATGGCGGCGGGATTGCGCGAAAAGTCCGTCGGGCGGATCGCCTCGTGGGCTTCCTGCGCGTTCTTGGCTTTCACCGAATAGTAGCGCGGCTTTTCCGGCAGGTATCTGTCGCCGAATTCCTTGGCGATCGCCTTGCGCGCCTCCGTCAGCGCCTCAGGCGCCATCTGCACGCCATCGGTTCGCATATAGGTGATGAGGCCGGCCGTTTCGCCGCCAATATCCATGCCTTCATAGAGCCGTTGCGCGACCTGCATTGTGCGGACGGCGGAAAAGCCGAGTTGCGACGAAGCCGCCTGCTGCAGCGTCGAGGTGGTGAAGGGCGGGCCGGGATTGCGCCTGGTGGGCTTGGCCTCGACCGACAGCGCCTTGAAGCTCGCGCCTTCCAGCATTGCCTTGATGTCGTCGGCCTGCGCCTTGGAGGAAATGTCGAGTTTTTGGAGCTTCTTGCCTTCGAAGGCGGTCAGCCGCGCCTCGAATTTTTCCCGGCGCGGCGTGTCGAGAATGGCCGCGACCTGCCAGAACTCCTCGCGGACGAACCGTTCGATCTCGGATTCGCGGTCGCAGACCAGCCGGAGCGCCACCGACTGCACGCGGCCCGCGGACCGCGCGCCGGGCAGCTTGCGCCAGAGAACCGGCGAGAGCGTGAAGCCGACCAGATAGTCGAGCGCGCGCCGCGCCAGATAGGCGTCGACCAGCGGCGCGTCGATCTGGCGCGGATTGGCCATCGCATCCAGCACCGACTGCTTGGTGATGGCGTTGAACACCACTCGGCTCACCGGCTTGTCCTTCAGCGCCCGCTTCTGCTTCAGCACCTCCAGCACATGCCAGGAAATCGCTTCGCCCTCGCGGTCCGGGTCGGTCGCCAGGATCAGCCCGTCCGCCGCCTTCACCGCGTTGGCGATTTCGGTCAGGCGCTTGGAAGACGGCCCGTCGACCGCCCAGGACATGGCGAAATCGTCGTCGGGCCTCACCGAGCCGTCCTTGGCCGGCAGGTCACGGACGTGTCCGTAGGAGGCCAGAACCTTGTAGTTCCGTCCAAGATATTTGTTGATCGTTTTCGCTTTTGCCGGCGATTCGACGACGACGACGTCCATGAGCGCTCGTATTTTCCTGAGTGGCGCGAGAAGAAGAACCGCTGCGCGCGACGGATAGCTTGTCGATTGGTCTCGTCACATGGCCGCGGTTTTCCGTCCGGTCAAGGGGAACAGCCGAAATTCGTGCCTTGCTACCTGCTGCAACCCACGCGATACGCGTTAATTTGTTGCAACTTTAAGTAAATTAGTTAAAGTTCATGCAACCCAGGTCTCGCGAATTTCGCCGGCCCGGGCGGGGGAGGGAAGTTGGCGGCTGTTTGACTGCCGGCTGACGAGGAGCACTGGGCATGCGCCGCAACGATAGCAGGAAACGTACCGAAACGCTTGATTACATCCAGTCCATGCTCGGGCAGTTGCGTGTCATGGCCGAGAACGAGCGCTGCGACATGCTCGCTTACCTGATCGAGATGGCGTTTCTCGAGGCAGGCGAGGTCACCCGCGGCGAGCGTCCCTCACGGGCGGGCCGGGACAGGCGAGACAGCGCTGCTTGAGCAAATTAGCCCCGACCGACCTTTTTCGAAATCAGCCGGCGTGACGTATGGTCTAGGTACAAAGCCTACGATAGATCGATGTGACGGAGGTGCAGCATGGCGATTGAGTTGAAGCCGATCCGCACGGAAGCAGACTATGATGAGGCGCTGGCGGAACTCGGCCGCCTCTGGGGAGCAAGGAGCGGTACGCCTGATGGCGATCGGCTTGACGTGCTGGCGACGCTCATCGAAGCCTACGAGGCAAGAATTCATCCCATCGATCCTCCCGATCCGATCGAGGCGATCCTGTTCCGCATGGAGCAGCGGGGACTGACTCGCAAGGATCTCGAACCTCTGATCGGCACGCGCGCTCGTGTCGCCGAGGTTTTGAACCGCAAACGCGGCCTGTCGATCGAAATGATCCGGCGGCTGAATGAGGAACTCGGCATCTCGGCCGACGTCCTGATACGCCCCAGCCGTGAAGACCGGGCAGCCTAACTCGACCTACGCCACCAGCGAAACCGCCCCGCCCGCATGCCGCTCCAGGCGTCCGGCGAGATCGAGTTCCAGAAGGATCATGAACATCTGCGCCGGATGCAGCCCGGTATGCCGGATCAGTTCGTCGATGCCGGTAGGCGTCGGGCCGAGCGCCTCGACCACGCGGGCGCGGTCGTCGTCGCCGGGCGGGGGCGTGGCGGAGAAATCCGGCGGCTCCTCCAGCTGAACAGCCGGCGGAACCGGCCGCCCGGTGAGCGGCGCGAGCGCCTCGATGATATCCGAGGTTTCGGTGACAAGGATCGCCCCGTCTTTCAAAAGCCCGTTTGCGCCGGCTGCGCGCGGGTCGAGCGGCGAGCCGGGCACGGCGAAGACCAGCCGTCCCATCTCACCCGCCAGCCTTGCACTGATCAGCGAGCCCGATCGCTTGGCCGCCTCGACCACGACCAGGCCCAGCGCCATGCCGGCGACGATGCGGTTGCGGCGCGGAAAATCCTGCGCGCGCGGCTCCCAGCCGAACGGCATTTCCGAAACGACCGCGCCGCCATTCGCGGCGATCTCGTCACAGAGATCAGCATTTTCGGGCGGATAGGGCCGATCGAGGCCGCCAGCCAGCACACCGATCGTGCCGGTCGACAGGCTGCCCTGATGCGCCGCCGTGTCGATGCCGCGCGCCAGGCCGGACACGATGGCGTGGCCCTCGCGGCCGAGATCGGCGGCGAGCATCCGCGCCATCTTGATGCCGGCCAGCGAAGCGTTGCGCGCGCCGACGATTGCGACAGCGGGGAGAAAAAATACCGCGCCGATCCCCTTCACCGCCAGCAGCGGGGGCGGGTTGTCCATGCGCCGCAGCATCGCCGGATAATCCGTCTCGCCGATGCAGACGAAGCGCGCGCCCATGCGCCGCGCGGTTTCCATCTCGGCTTCGGCCTCGTTCTGCGAAGGTATGCGCAGGCTGCGCTGCGCGCCGCCATTCGCCATCAGTTCGGGCAGCATCTCCAGCGCGGTCTCGGCCGAGCCGAAGCGATTGATCAGGTCGCGGAAGGTGGCCGGTCCGACATTCGGCGTCCGGATCAGCCTCAGCCAGGCGAGCCGCTGCCGGTCGCTCAGGCGGGGACCGGCGGGGGGGTTGG
>NZ_AHAM01000174.1 GCF_000236565.1 Mesorhizobium alhagi CCNWXJ12-2
CGAAGGCGGCGTGGCGCCGAACAGGCCCGACAGCGCCTGCAGGTCTTCTTCGACCGAAGTCTGGTCGAAGCTGATCCCGACCCGGTTATCGTCGATCACCCGGATCAGCCGGCCGGCAAGTTCGGCCTCGGCGGCAATTTTTTTGGCCTGCCCTTCGACCGTCACTGTAACCGTGTCGAATATCTCTTTGCCGGCGATCGCAAATCCGGCGGCCGTGACCCCGGCCGAGAACCGTGCCGCCAGCGCATGGACCCGTCGCGCCAGGGTCTGCAGGCCCTGCGGCCCGTGCCAGATGGCGAAGGCCGCCGCCATGTTTGCCAGCAGCGCCTGTGCCGTGCAGATGTTCGAGGTCGCCTTGTCGCGCCTTATATGCTGTTCGCGCGTCTGCAGCGCCAGCCGGTATCCCGGCCGGCCTCTGGTGTCGGTCGACTGCCCGACCAGCCGGCCGGGGATCAGCCGCGTCAGCCGGTCCGACACGGCGAGATAGGCCGCATGCGGACCGCCATAGCCCATGGGAACGCCGAAGCGCTGCATGGCGCCGACGGCGATATCCGCGCCCTGATTGCCCGGCGCTTCGAGCAGCGTCAGCGCCAGCGGGTCAGCGACGACGATGACCAGCGCATCCGCGGCTTTTGCCTTCGCGATCACCGCCGAGTGGTCGTGGAAGACGCCGAACGTGTCGGGCCACGGCACGATGACCGCCGCCGTATCGGCGTCGATCTCGCCGCCATTGACCTCGATCCCGAGCGGCTCGGCGCGCGTCTTCACCACGTCCACGATCTGCGGGTGCAACTCTCCGGCCAGGACGACGCGGCTGCGCTTCTCGCGGTGATGGCGAAACGCGATGCCGACCGCTTCGGCAACCGCGGTCGCTTCGTCGAGCAGCGAGGCCGAAGCCACCGGCAGGCCGGTCAGCTCGGTAACCAGCGTCTGGAAATTGAACAGGAGTTCGAGCCGCCCCTGGCTGATTTCGGCCTGGTAGGGCGTATAGGCTGTGTACCAGGCGGGATTCTCGAACAGATTGCGCTGGATCACCGGCGGCACCCGGCAGCCGTGATAGCCCTGGCCGATAAAGCTCTTCAGCACATGGTTGCGCCCCATCTTCTCGGAAAGCACGGCCAGCGCCTCGGCCTCGGTCGCCGGACCGGGCAGATGCAGCGGCCGGTTGAGCCGGATCGATTTCGGCACTGTCTGCGTGATCAGCGTTTCGACGGAGGGCAGGCCGAGCGCGGCGAGCATCGCCCTCGTATCGGCGGGGCCGGGCCCGATATGGCGGCCTGCGAATTCAGCGCGATTGTCTGTCATGTCCAGTTCCTCAGCCGATCATTGCCTTGTAGCCGGCCTCGTCCATCAGGCCGGACAGTTGGCTGTCGTCGGACAGCTTCATCTTCCACAGCCAGCCGTCGCCGGCCGGCGACGAATTGACCAGCGCCGGGTCGGAGGAGAGCGCCGTGTTGGCCTCGACGATCTCGCCATCCGCCGGCGCATAGACGTCGGACGCCGCCTTCACGGATTCGACGACGACCGCGACGTCGCCCTTGGAGAGCTTGCGGCCGGCCTCCGGCAGTTCCACGAACACAAGGTCGCCCAGCTGCTCCTGCGCATAGTCGGTAATGCCGACGGTCGCCACGCCGCCTTCGACGCGGATCCATTCGTGGTCTTCGGTGTAATAGGTGGTCACCATGAAAAATTATCCTTTGCGGTAGCGATGCTGCGTGAAGGGAAGGGAATGAGCGTCGACGGCGATCTTGGCGCCGCGCACATCTGCGAAGAGTCTGGTGCCGGGCTTGGCCAGGTCGACCGGGACGTAGCCCATGGCGACCGGGTGCCCGACCGAAGGGCCGAAGCCGCCCGAAGTGACCCGGCCGGCGGGATTGCCGTTCTCGTCGAAAAGCTGCGCACCGGCGCGCACCGGCTGGCGGCCTTCCGGCTTCAGGCCGACGCGCTTTTCGACCGGTCCACGCGCAGCGATCTCGCACAACGTCTCGGCGCCGATGAAAGCGCCTGTGGCGCGAAGTTCCTTGGGAATGGCCCACATCAGCGCCGCGCTCGCCGGATCGGTTTCCGGCGTGATGTCCTGGCCGTGCAGGCAAAGCCCGGCTTCCAGCCGCAGGCTGTCGCGCGCGGCAAGCCCGATCCACATGACGCGCTCGTCGGCAAGCAGCTTCTCCACCAGCGCCCGCGCGTCGGCTTCCGGCAGACCGATCTCGAAGCCGTCCTCGCCCGTATAGCCGGACCGGCTCATGAACCAGTTTTGGCGCGGCTCAATGCCGTGCATGAAGGTCAGCGATCCGGTCTCGATCCCTGCGCGGGAAAGCACCGCCCACGCCTCCGGCCCCTGAATGGCCAGGAACACGCGGTCGAGCGGATCGATCTTGCAGTCGAAATCCTTGGCCAGATCACGCAGATGCGCTTCGTCCGCTGCCGCATTGCCTGCATTGGCCACGACCATGAAGCGGTCGGCGCCGAGCCTGGTGACGATCAGATCGTCGAGGATACCGGCCTGCTCGTTGAGGAAGAACGTCAGCTTCGATTGCGAAATGTCGAGGCCACTGGCGTCGAGCGGGCAAGCCTTCGACAACAGCGCCACCGCGTCCGGCCCGGACACTTCGAACAGCTTCATGTGCGAAATGTCGAACAGGCCGGCCTGTTCGCGCGTGTGAAGATGCTCCTTCATCACGCCGGCCGGATAGGTCAGCGGCATCGACCAGCCTGCAAACGCTCCAAAGCGCGCGCCTGCCGACCTGTGTAGATCATCGAGGGGTAGTGTTCTTGTCGATCCGTCGGTCATGACTTCTCCAGAGCGCACGTAAGCGGCCGCTATGGCGGCCATTCCGTGCCCCTCTGTCTGAAGCCTGAGAGACTCGCGCAACCGGAACTCTGTCGGCGACGCTTACACCTTCGGCGCGGGACCCAGTCCCGACTTTCCAGAGTGTCTTTCCCGTCTACGGTTCTTTTTGCCTGAGAGATTTCGGGCGATTTCCCCTTCGGCGGCAGCTCTCGCTGCTCTCTCCCGCAAACAGGTAGGGACTCGAAAGCCCCTCGACGGCCCGTGTGTAGCCCATGCCCGACACTTTGTCACGTGCCTGCGACATGGCTTTCAACAACCCTTCGCTAACCACGCCCTTTACCGGTTCTTCAAACCAATGCTGTTAGTCTTGCTCCCGGCTTGGAGGCGGCAATGGCCGCTTTCGTTGGTTTGGGACGGGAAAAATGGGCGAAGGCATCGTGGCTGCACCCGTTGGCGGGCTTGCAGCGAAGAACCGCATCACCGCTGACGACGTAATCCTTCTGCGCAGCCAGGTATTCCGCGACGGCGTGGTCACACCCGAAGAGGCCGAATCACTGTTCGCGCTCGACGCATCCGCGACCGAAAAATGCGCGGAATGGCCGGTCTTCTTCGTCGAGGCGATAACCGACTACATCGTCCATCAGGAAAAGCCTTCGGGCTATATCTCGGCCGCCAATGCCGACTGGCTGATCGGCGTCGTCTCGCGCGATGGCATGGTCGATACGTTCACCGAACTCGAGCTGATGGTGACGGTGCTGGAAAAGGCGAAGTTTTCGCCGGAGAAGCTTTCGGCCTACGCGCTGCGGCAGGTCATGCATGCGGTCGTGGACGGCAAGGGACCGCTTGCCAAGGGCGGCGAGCTTGCGCCGGCACGCATCACCAGGGATGAAGTCGATCTGCTGCGCCGGATCCTTTACGCCTTCGGCGGCGACGGCAACATCGCCATCACCCGCGCCGAGGCCGAGGTGCTGCTGACGATCAACGAGCGCGCGGCCGAAGCGCCGAACGATCCGTCCTGGAATGATCTTTTTGTCAAGACGATGGCCAATTTCGTCATGTGCGGATCGGGCTATGAGGCGCCGACGCGCGAGAAGGCGCTGCGCCAGGATGCCTTCATTGACGCGCCCGAAGCGGGCATTGGAAGCTTTTTCGCGCGTATGGCCGGGGGCGGCGTCGCCGGCATACTCGACGCCTACAGCCCTTCGGCCAGCATCGATACCGATTGGGAAGCCCACAATCTGTCGCGCGAGGCGCTGGCCCGCCGCGCCGAAGCGATTGACGCCGGCGAAGCCGGATGGCTCATCGAGCGGATCGGCGGCAAGCCTGTGCTGCACGAAAACGAGCGCGCGCTGCTGACGTTCATCAAGCAGATGTCACCGTCGATCCATCCCGACCTCCTGCCGCTGATAGACAGGGTAGCCTGAAGCAGATCCGGTTAGCGAACTGCGCCCAGCCGGTCCAGGTCGTTCTGCAAACGGTTGATCAACTGGCCGGTTTCGGCGTGCAGCAGCACCAGGCGAGCGAGTTGAGCGTTGACGATATCGGCTCTTTGAGAAGCATCCCTCTCCTCCGAGGGCGCGATACCGACGCCGTGGAGTATCCATGAAAGGCTGACGCCGAGCAGGCCGGACAGTTTTGTCAGCCGGTGCGAACCGGGCTGCGAGCGGTCGCTTTCCCATGCCTGGATTGTCGCCGTCTTCACCCCAAGCCGCAGGGCAAGCTCCTTGACGCTGAGGCCGCTGGCCTCGCGGGCTCGCGACAGACGGCCGCCGATCGTGTCGAGATCCGGTGTTTCTTCGTAAATGTTCGTGGTGTCGGACACCCGATATACCTCCTGTGGTGGCTGAAATTGCCGCGCCCGCAATTGAGCGTGGATAGGACGACAATAATGACGGACAGGAGTTGAGAGTACAACCCTATCGAAGGAATTATCGAGCAAACGCTTGTATTTAAGTGGGTTTTCTTTGACTGGAGGCCGGCTAAGGTTTGTTGAGATTAGGGTCAGGCTGCGCCGGAATCGAAGATGGGCGCGCAGCGGCCAAAATTGTGGACGTCTGGACCGGAGCGGAGCGTGATTTTGGGTAGGTGGGGGCCGGACGCGCAGAAAGCCGTATTTCAGCCGTCCTCACCTGAATCTCAACATACCCCAAGCCTTGCCGCATGCCACTTCAGGTGATCGTCCATGAAGGTCGAGATGAAGAAGTAGGAATGGTCGTAGCCTTCCTGCATGCGCAGCGTGAGCGGAATGCCGGCCTTCGCGCACGCCGCCTCGAACAGCCACGGCCGCAAGCCCTCATCGAGAAAGCCGTCGGCCGTTCCCTGGTCGGCCAGGAATTCCGGAAAGCGGTGGCCGTCCTCAATTAGTGCGCAGGCATCGTATGCCCGCCACGCGGCTTCGTCCGGCCCGAGATATTTTTCGAGCGCCGGCTTCGACCATCCGGCTGCCATCGGGTTGACGATCGGAGCGAAGGCCGAGCAGCTTTTGAAACGGTCCGGATTTCTCAGCGCCATCGTCAACGCGCCGTGCCCACCCATGGAATGGCCGAAGATCGCCTGCCTCTCCATGTCGGCCGGAAAATTTTCGCCGATGAGCGCCGGGAGCTCCTCCATGATGTAGGAATACATGCGGTAGTTCTTCGCAAAGGGCGCCTGCGTCGCGTCGACATAGAAGCCGGCGCCGCTGCCGAACTGCCAGTTATCCTTCTCGTCGGGCACATCGGCGCCGCGCGGACTGGTGTCGGGGCAGACGATGATCAGCCCGAGTTCGGCGGCCATGCGCCGGTATTCGCCCTTGTCCATGACGTTCTGGTGCGTGCAGGTCAGGCCGGACAGGTACCAGACGACCGGGCAGCGCTGTTCCACCGCCTGAGGCGGCGCGAACACCGCGAAGGTCATGTCGCAGGCGCAAGCCTCCGACGCATGCGAATAGACGCCCTGGATGCCGCCGTGGGATTTTGCGAGAGAGACAGGTTTCAAGGTTCAGGCCCGATCAGTTGCGTTTCGATATTGAGGCTTCGCGCCAGCGAGGCCAGGCGTTTGTCGGCCGTGGCCAACGGCTCATGCCGCTCCAGCGCCAGCGCGATGTAGAGACAGTCGTAGATCTTGTGGCCGTTGGTGGCAGCAATTTTTGTTGCAGCGTGAAGAAGCGCACCGTTGTCAACGATTTCGTCCAAGGCAGCCGAAAGGCTCTTGATGGCAAAATCTATATCGGCTTCCGTGATCTGGCCGACCCGAAAATATTTCAGAAGCGAGTTGGTCGTTTCGATCAGGATCAGCGATGGGGCTCTGCCGGGTTGAAATTTCAGGCGTCGGGCCGCTCGCGTGAATGGCGTGGCGATAAGCCAGGGGACCGCGGCACTCGCGTCAATGATCATCGTCCAGCCCAGGCATGAAAGGCCCTTCGTCTCGCTCTTGTCGCGACTCCTCCATGATCCGAAGCGCGGTTTCGAGGTCTACCGGCTTCGACCTCGACCGGATTTCGTCCATTGCGGCCCATGCTTCCTCGCGCGTCATGCCTGCCTCTCTGGAGATGACCTCGCGGGCCATCTGTTCCGCCGATTTGTCTTTCGCCTTCGCCCGCGCCTTGAATCGCTCGAGTACATCGTCCGGAATGTTTCTGATCACCATGCTGGCCATGGCTGTGCCTCCTGTGATATCGCAATGATATCATTCATGCGTCGATTTCACAATCATTCGACCGCAATCCCCAATTCACTGATCGGCAGAAACGGCACTATCGTCGAGCGCCTTGCGATTTCCGCATCGATCTCCTCGATCGGCGGGTTCTCGGCTTCTATCCACTGGATCACGTCGGAAAACTCGGTTTGCGGCATGGTGCGCGAGAATGTCAGCGTGCCGCCTTCCTTGATCACCGTCTGGCCGTTGACCACGATGCTTTCGGCCACCACACTCCAGCTTGGCCCGAACGTCTTGACCATCGTGTACATGGTCTTCGCCTTCAGCGGCCCGACGCCGCCAGCTAGGCAGGCCTCGTAGAACATGCGATGCGTTGCCGCCGACGACCGGGTCCGCACCTCGCAATAATAGTCGTGCAGCACCGAGGCGCGGCGGTAATCGCCAATGAAGGGCGACCCGAAAGTCGACCAGAAGATCTGCGGTATGGACGCGCCGTTGACGACCGCATTCTTCTTGGCGGTCCAGACGAGCCCGCTGGCATCCTTGAACCCGAAGTCCTGCTCCAGCTTCACGTCGCGGTCGGCGCCCGGCTGCGTGAGCCAGGAAACGGAAACGGTTCCTATGAAACGCACTGGCATGAAGCGGTCCTCCATCGCTCAAGTTGCAGGCGCAGACATTAATCCCGACCGCGGGCGGCGTGGAGAATTCTTTGCAGGCTGGGCGATGCGCCCGAGTGCTATTCCGCGGCCTTGATCGCCTTGCGCGCCATCTGGTCCAGCGCGCCCAGAAAGCGCGAGCGGTCGGCGGGCGTGAAGCCGGCATTGTAGCCCTTGCTCTCGCCGGTCTCGCGCAGATGCTGCTTCAGGTCGCGCATGGCGACCGCCATGCCGATCGTCTCCGGCGTAAACGGCTTTCCGG
>NZ_AHAM01000173.1 GCF_000236565.1 Mesorhizobium alhagi CCNWXJ12-2
CAGTTCATCAATTATCCGGCGATGACGGTCTACGAGAATATCGCATCGCCGCTGCGCGTCGCCGGCGCCAGCCAGGCGACGATCGACAGCGAGGTGAAGCGCGCGGCCTCTCTTCTGAAGCTCACACCCTATCTCGACCGCACTCCGCTCAGCCTGTCCGGCGGACAGCAGCAGCGCACCGCGCTCGCCCGCGCCATCGTCAAGAACGCCGGCCTGGTGCTGCTCGACGAGCCGCTCGCCAATCTCGACTACAAGCTGCGCGAGGAATTGCGCGCCGAGCTGCCAAAGATTTTTGCCGAAACCGGCGCGATCTTCGTCTACGCCACCACCGAGCCGCACGAAGCGCTGCTGCTCGGCGGCAATACGGCGACGCTGTCTGAAGGCCGCATCACGCAGTTCGGGCCGACGATCGATGTGTTCCGCAAGCCCGACGATCTCCTGACCGCGAAGACCTTCGCCGACCCGCCGCTGAACACGATCGTGCTCAGGAAAAGCGGGTCGCATTTCCTGCTAGACGGCGGCATCAATCTTCCGGTTCCGGCCGAGATGGCGCAGGCTGAAGACGGCGCATACACGATCGGCTTCCACCCCCATCACCTTGCGCCACATGCCAAAACGATGTCGGCGGTGCCGATAACGGCAAAAGTCTCGATCACCGAAATCACCGGCTCGGAGAGCTTTGTGCATCTCGATTTCGCGGATGCGCGCTGGGTAATGCTGGCGCACGGCATCCGCGTGTTCGAGCCCGATGAAACCATCGAGGTGTTCATCGACCCGCGTCACATCATGGTCTTCGACGCGAGCGGCCGCGCTGTCGCGGCGCCTCAGAAAATGGCGGCGTAAGAACATGGCGCGCATCGACCTGAACCACATCCGCCACGCATACATGCCCGATCCGAAGTCGGACGCGGATTATGCTCTCAAGGAAGTGCACCACACATTCGAGGATGGCGGCGCCTATGCGCTGCTCGGCCCGTCGGGTTGCGGCAAGACCACGCTGTTGAACATCATTTCGGGCCTGCTGCATGCCTCGCACGGCGAACTGCTGTTCGACGGCAAGGATATCACGCGGCTGTCGACGCAGGAGCGCAACATCGCCCAGGTCTTCCAGTTCCCGGTGATCTACGACACCATGACCGTCTACGACAATCTGGCCTTCCCGCTGCGCAACCGCGGCGTGGCGGAGGCCGATGTCGACCGCAAGGTGCGCGAGACGCTGGAGATGATCGGCCTCGCCGACTGGGCGAAGCGGCGGGCGAGGGGGCTGACGGCCGACCAGAAGCAGAAGATATCGCTGGGCCGCGGCCTGGTGCGCTCCGACGTCAACGCCATCCTGTTCGACGAGCCGCTGACCGTTATCGACCCGCATATGAAATGGGTGCTGCGCTCGCAGTTGAAGCAGCTTCACCGGCGCTTCGGCTACACCATGGTTTACGTCACGCACGACCAGACCGAGGCGCTGACCTTCGCCGAGAAAGTCGTCGTCATGTATGACGGGGAGATCGTGCAGATCGGCACGCCGGCGGAACTGTTCGAGCGGCCGAAGCACACATTCGTCGGCTATTTCATCGGCTCGCCGGGCATGAACGTCATGCCCGTCGAGATCGACGGCCGCAACGCCCGGCTCGGCGGCCAGGTGATTGCGCTGCCCGGTGCACTGAAGGCGAAGGCCGGCGGCTCGACCGAACTCGGCATAAGGCCCGAATATGTCCGGCTCGGCAGCGAAGGCATGCCGGTCTCGGTCAGCAAGGTCGAGGACATCGGCCGCCACAAGGTCGTGCGCGCCAGCCTGGAGGGTCGCGAAATCGCGGCCATTCTCGGCGAGGACGAAAGCATCCCGGCCGACCCGAAGATCACCTTCGACCCGGCCGGCATCAACATCTACGCCGATTCCTGGCGCGTCGAGACGGGAGGCTGATGATGGACAAGACCTGGAACAACAAGGCCTGGTTCATGGTGCTGCCGGTGCTGCTGCTGGTGGCGTTTTCGGCCCTGATCCCATTGATGACCGTCGTCAACTATTCGGTGCAGGACACGTTCGGCAATAACGAGTTCTTCTGGGCCGGCACCGCCTGGTATGAGGAAGTGCTGGAATCCGACCGCTTCTGGAATTCGATGGGACGCAATCTGCTGTTTTCGGCCATCATCCTCGGTATCGAGATCCCGCTCGGCATCTTCATCGCGCTCAACATGCCGCGCAAGGGTTGGGGCGTTCCCGTCTGCCTCGTGCTGATGGCGCTGCCGCTGCTCATCCCATGGAACGTCGTCGGCACGATCTGGCAGGTGTTCGGCCGCATCGATATCGGGCTTCTCGGCTACACGCTTTCGGCGCTGGGTCTCGACTACAATTACGTCAGCGATCCGTTCGACGCCTGGGTCACGGTCATCGTCATGGATGTCTGGCACTGGACCAGCCTCGTCGTGCTGCTCTGCTATGCCGGGCTGGTCTCGATCCCCGACGCCTATTACCAGGCGGCCAAGATAGACGGCGCCTCGCGCTGGGCGATCTTCCGCTACATCCAGTTGCCGAAGATGAACCGCGTGCTGCTGATCGCCGTGCTGTTGCGCTTCATGGACAGCTTCATGATCTACACCGAGCCCTTCGTGGTGACCGGCGGCGGGCCGGGCAACACCACGACCTTTCTGTCGATCGATCTGGTCAAGCTGGCTATCGGCGAGTTCAACCTCGGCGAGGCGGCGGCGATGTCGATCGTCTACTTCCTGATCGTGCTCCTGCTGTCATGGGTCTTCTATACGGTCATGACCAGCCACGATGCGGAGCGTTGAGATGACGGTGCGCGAACAGACGACAGCGAGCGCGGACGCACTGATGCGGCAAAGCCAGTCCGGAGCGGAGGCGCATTCGCTCAACGTGGCGCTGGCGCGCAAGATGCGCCGGCGCGGCGAGGAATCACGTTTCTGGTGGCTGGTGCCGACGATCTACATCATCTTCCTGATGCTGCCGATCTATTGGCTCATCAATATGAGCTTCAAGACCAATCAGGAGATTCTGGGCGCCTTCTCGCTTTGGCCGCAGAACCCGACGCTGCGCAACTACACGGTGATCTTCACCGACCCGTCCTGGTACAAGGGTTACATCAACTCAATCATCTATGTGGTCATGAACACGGTGATTTCGGTCACCGTCGCGCTGCCGGCGGCCTACGCTTTCTCGCGCTACCGCTTCCTCGGCGACAAGCATCTGTTCTTCTGGCTGCTCACCAACCGCATGGCTCCGCCCGCGGTGTTCGCGCTGCCCTTCTTCCAGCTCTATTCGGCCTTCGGCCTGATAGACACGCATATCGCCGTGGCGCTGGCGCACTGTCTGTTCAACGTGCCGCTGGCCGTGTGGATACTCGAAGGCTTCATGTCGGGCGTGCCGAAGGAGATCGACGAGACCGCCTATATTGACGGCTATTCGTTCCCGCGCTTCTTCGTGAAGATATTTACGCCGCTGATCGCGAGCGGCATCGGCGTCGCAGCCTTCTTCTGTTTCATGTTCTCCTGGGTCGAACTTCTGATTGCGCGTACCTTGACCACCACGGACGCCAAGCCGATCGCCGCGATCATGACCCGCACCGTCTCGGCCTCCGGCCTGGACTGGGGCGTGCTGGCGGCGGCCGGCGTGCTCACCATCATCCCGGGCGCGCTCGTCATCTGGTTCGTCCGCAACTACATCGCCAAGGGCTTTGCCCTGGGGAGGGTATGATGGAGAACCAAAATTCCATTCAGCTCGGTGAGATGAAGGGATTTACGGATCGACTGTTCGACACCCTTCGGCGTTCTGGCGTTGAAAGCCTTTCGGTTCCGCAGAATTTCTATTGGACAGTACATTCTTCCGACGCGTTCGCGTTAGCCGAAGCACCGGCTCCGACGATGGGAGATATTTGGGACGACCTGGCCGACCTCAGATGGGAACTCGTGGACACGCCGGACGAAGCGGTAACCCTCTGGCATGCGTGCGACCATCTTGCCGGCCTTTTCAAAGCTATCGCATCCGCCGACATCGATGGTCGGCTAAAGAACAGCAAGGCAGGGAGCCGTAAATGAACTTCTCCTGGATGGCCTGGACCTGGCCGACCGCCGCCTTCTTTGCCACCATCTTCCTGCTGCTTTGCGGCATGGCGGTCTGGGAATACGCTTCGCCCGGCGGCAATCCGCGCGTCGGCCTGTTGCGCTTCGAGACGACGCGCGGCGACCGTCTGTTTATCTCGCTGCTCGGCAGCGCCTACATCCATCTCGCTTGGCTGGGTCTCATCGGACCCAACCTGTGGTGGGCTCTCGCCCTTTCCGTGGTCTACGCGATCGGCGTATTCCGCTTTGTCTAGGGCGGGCATTGATCGGAGCGCCGCGTAACGCGAACGCTCCGGTGGAACTTGTAACTGTAACGGGAGGAAACCCATGCGAAGGCAATTTCTAACGTCAACGACCGCCCTGGTCCTGCTCCTCGGAGCCGGCCAGGCCTATGCCGGAATGGACGAAGCCAAGGCGTTTCTCGACGCCGAGATCAAGGACATGTCGACGCTCGACCGCGCCGCACAGGAAGCCGAGATGCAGTGGTTCATCGATGCCGCGAAGCCATTCGCCGGCATGGACATCAAGGTCGTCTCGGAAACTATCACCACCCACGAGTACGAATCCAAGACGCTGGCCAAGGCGTTTACGGACATCACCGGCATCAAGGTCACGCACGACCTGATCGGTGAAGGCGACGTGGTCGAGAAGCTGCAGACGCAGATGCAGTCGGGCGAGAACATCTACGACGCCTACATCAACGATTCGGATCTGATCGGCACCCACTGGCGCTACCAGCAGGCGCGCAATCTGACCGACTGGATGGCCAATGCCGGCAAGGACGTCACCAATCCGAATCTCGACGTCGACGACTTCATCGGCAAGTCGTTCACCACGGCGCCGGACGGCAATCTCTACCAACTGCCCGACCAGCAGTTCGCGAACCTCTACTGGTTCCGCTACGACTGGTTCAACGACGAGAAGAACAAGGCCGACTTCAAGGCGAAGTACGGCTATGACCTCGGCGTACCAGTCAACTGGTCGGCCTATGAGGACATTGCCGAGTTCTTCACCGGCCGCGAGATCGACGGCAAGAAGGTCTATGGCCACATGGACTACGGCAAGAAGGACCCGTCGCTGGGCTGGCGCTTTACCGACGCCTGGCTGTCGATGGCCGGCAATGGCGACAAGGGCATCCCGAACGGCCTTCCGGTCGACGAATGGGGCATCAAGGTCAACGAGAAGTCGCAGCCGGTCGGCTCCTGCGTGGCGCGCGGCGGCGACACCAACGGCCCGGCAGCGGTCTATGCCATCCAGAAATACCTCGACTGGATGAAGGCCTATGCGCCGGCCTCGGCCCAGGGCATGACCTTCGGCGAATCCGGTCCCATCCCGTCGCAGGGCGAGATCGCACAGCAGATGTTCACGTACACGGCGTTTACCGCCGACTTCGTGAAGGAAGGCCTGCCTGTCGTGAACGAGGACGGCACGCCGAAGTGGCGCTTCGCCCCGTCGCCGCACGGCGTCTATTGGAAGGACGGCATGAAGCTCGGCTACCAGGACGCGGGTTCCTGGACGCTGATGAAGTCGACGCCGGACGACCGCGCCAAGGCTGCCTGGCTCTATGCGCAGTTCGTTACCTCAAAGACCGTGGACGTGAAGAAGAGCCATGTCGGCTTGACCTTTATCCGCCAGTCCACGCTCGACCACCAGAGCTTCACCGACCGCGCGCCCAAGCTCGGCGGCCTGGTTGAGTTCTACCGCTCGCCGGCCCGCCTGCAGTGGTCGCCGACGGGCACGAATGTTCCCGACTATCCGAAGCTGGCTCAGCTCTGGTGGCAGGCGATCGGCGACGCATCGTCGGGCGCCAAGACCGCGCAGGAAGCGATGGACTCGCTCTGCGCCGAGCAGGAGAAGGTGCTGGAACGCCTCGAGCGCGCCGGCGTGCAGGGCGACATCGGCCCGAAGCTCGCCGAGGAGACTTCGCTTGAGGAGCAGAACGCAGCCGCGGTCGCGGCCGGCAATCTCGCTCCGCAGCTGAAGATCGAGAACGAGAAGGAACAGCCGCAGACCGTCAACTACGACGAGTTGGTCAAGAGCTGGAGCAAGTAGTAGCGGCGTCTGCTGCGATCGACATGAGGGGAGGCGGCGTGAATGCCGGCTCCCTTCTTCTATAGTGTAGAGGAGGGATCATGACCGGCTTCATTCTCGCCATAGACCAGGGAACGACGTCCAGCCGCGCCATCGTGTTCGACGGCTCGATGAAACCCGTAGGCTCCGGCCAGAAGGAATTCACGCAGCATTTTCCGGCCTCCGGATGGGTCGAGCACGACCCCGAGGAAATCTGGTCGACGGTTCTATGGTCGGTGAAAGAAGCCTTGACCAAGGCTGGCCTTTCGGCAAGCGACATTTCCGCTATCGGCATCACCAACCAGCGCGAGACCGTCGTGATCTGGGACAGAGCGACAGGCGAGCCGATCCACAATGCCATCGTCTGGCAGGATCGCCGCACGGCGAAGCTCTGCGAGAAACTCAAGGAGCAGGGGCTCGAGGAAAAGTTCTCGGAGAAGACCGGGCTGCTGCTCGATCCGTATTTCTCGGGCACCAAGATCGCCTGGCTGCTCGACGAGATGAAGGGAGCGCGCGAACGTGCCGAGAAGGGCGAACTGCTCGCCGGCACCATCGACAGCTTTTTGATCTGGCGGCTGACCGGCGGCAAGGTGCACGCGACCGACGCGACCAACGCCTCGCGCACGCTGGTCTACAACATAGCGAAGAACGAGTGGGACGCCGAGCTTCTCGACATTCTACGCATTCCGGCCTCACTCCTGCCCGAGGTGAAGGATTGCGCCGATGATTATGGATTCACGGAGAAATCCCTGTTCGGCGCCGAAATCCCGATCATGGGGGTGGCCGGCGATCAGCAGGCGGCGACGATCGGCCAGGCCTGCTTCGAGCCGGGCATGATGAAATCGACCTACGGCACCGGCTGCTTCGCGCTGCTCAACACCGGCGGCGACCTTTGCCGTTCGAAGAACCGGCTGCTGACCACGATCGCCTACCGGCTGAACGGCCGGACCACCTACGCTCTGGAAGGCTCCATCTTCGTCGCCGGGGCCGCGGTCCAGTGGCTGCGCGACGGCATCAAGGTGATCGGCAAGGCCGAGCACAGCGGCGAACTGGCGGCAAAAGCCGACGAGACGCAAAGCGTCTACCTGGTGCCGGCCTTTGTCGGGCTCGGCGCGCCGCACTGGGATGCCGATGCGCGCGGCGCGATCTTCGGGCTGACCCGCAACACCGGGCCGGCGGAATTTGCCCGCGCGGCACTGGAATCCGTGGCATTTCAGACCCGTGACCTGCTCGACGCGATGAAGAAGGACTGGACGGGCGGCGGCGGCAGGACCGTGCTGCGCGTCGACGGCGGCATGGTGGCGTCCGACTGGACGATGCAACGGCTGGCTGATCTGCTCGACGCGCCGGTTGACAGGCCGACCATACTGGAAACCACTGCGCTGGGCGCAGCCTGGCTCGCCGGCTCCGGCGCTGGCGTCTGGCCGAATGCAAAGAAGTTTGCCGAGACCTGGGCGCTCGACCGTCGCTTCGAGCCGCAAATGGATGAGGGTCTGCGTTCGACGAAGCTGAAGGGCTGGCGCGATGCGGTCAGGCGCACGCTGAGCCACTGACCGAGTGCAAGGCAGGAAAAAAACCCGCGCCGGGAAGGCACGGGTTTTCGGGTCAGCACGAGGCCAAACGATCAGCTATAGGGCGAGTTGCACTGCCGGCGCGGACCGTTGTAGGGCTGGAAGGTGTTGTCCGACGCGCGGTACGAGCGGTAGCGGTCGTAGCACCACTGGACATGTGCATTGCCGCCGCGCACGACCACTCTCGGGCGGTCGTTAATTGCGCTGCCGATGATCGCGCCGGTGATGAAGGCCGCTGCCGGGAACCAGAAGTCGCCGTGGCGGCGATAGCCCGGACGATAGGAGCGGTAGCCGCGGTGGCCTCTGTACCAGCCATACCTGTCACGATCCCGACGGACAGACCGCCGGAAGTCGCGGCGGTCACGGATGCCGCGGCGGAATTCGCGACGATCACCGCGGAACTGGCGGCGAAGCCATCTTTCTTCCATCACCTCGCGGCCGCGCGACTGAACCTTGATGATATCAGACTGAGCAACCGGAGCTTGGGGAGCAACCAGCGGAACTGCATTTACCGGCACGGCCGACGCAATCGCGAAGGACGCGGCCAGCGTGGTGGCGCAAAGGCCGGATAGGATTTTTCTCATGAGCTTTCTCCTCATAGGGCTGTGCCTGTCCCTTATGGCCGTTGAACGACCGAGCCATGCCATGGTTCCGGCAAAAATGCCAAGTTACTGATAAGTAATACTTCTTGCCGCCGCAGGGGAACAAGCGGCAAGGCCCCGCGCGAGCGTTCAAAGCCGGCGCTTTTTCCGGTTGACCGGCCCAAACACTCTCCCTATGTTCCGCCGCACTTTCAAAGGGCGTCTGAACGCCCCTGAAAAGCCGGCAGTTGCAGGGCGCCTGACCTCGGTGATTCGCCGATGAACCGGACGGCTCGGTCGAGCATATTTGCGCAACAGCTGCGGCGCGTTGGTGAGGGCGGGTAGCTCAGTGGTAGAGCATTCGACTTTTAATCGAATGGCCGTGGGTTCGATCCCCACCCCGCCTACCAGTCCACCAGATCACGACAAACCTGCGACACGGCGTCCAGCCACGCAATGGTGATTGGAGACGCGCCGGCCGAGCGTCTATAGGCGGACAAACAGTCACGCGGCAGGCAACATGGCGATCGACATAGGTTTTCTGAGCGCAATAGGGGCGGGCGCGATCTCGTTCCTTTCGCCCTGCGTCCTGCCGCTGGTGCCGCCCTATCTCTGCTATATGGCGGGCGTCTCGGTCGAGGATTTTCGCGCCGATGGGGGCGGCGCGGCGGTCAAGTCCGGCACGCGGAGCGCTCTGCTCGTGACATCCTTCGCCTTCGTGCTCGGCTTCACCACGGTTTTCGTGGCGCTGGGGGCCGGCGCTTCGACCATCGGCCGGCTGCTGCGTGTGTGGCAGGATCCGCTGGCTATGGCGGCGGGCGTCCTCATCATCCTGATGGGCCTCAATTTCCTCGGGGTCCTGCGCATTCCGTTCCTGTCGCGCGAGGCGCGTTTCCAGTCACAGGGCAAGCCGGCCAGTACGCTGGCTGCCTATGTTATGGGCCTCGCCTTCGCCTTTGGTTGGACTCCCTGCATCGGGCCGGTTCTCGGGCCAATCCTGACACTGGCGGGCGGACGCGAGACGGTCGGCGAGGGCGCTGCCCTGCTTGCCGCCTATTCGCTCGGCCTCGGCATTCCCTTCCTCGTCGCCGCGCTGTTTTCCGGCGCCTTCATGCGCTTTCTCGGGCGTTTTAAGGTACACCTCGGCCGTGTCGAAAAGGCGATTGGAGCAATGCTGGTCGTGGCCGGCGTGTTCTTCCTCACCGGCGGCATGCAGGCGGCTTCCTACTGGCTGCTGGAGACCTTTCCGGCGCTGGGGCGGCTTGGGTAGGGTTTGCTGATCAAGAGTCAGCTGCCGGGCATCGAAATTCAGCCGCATTTGGAAGGCGGTGCGAGGGGTGCTAGAAATATGCACGCGAATCCTGCACTTGCTCCGGATATTCCATGACAAAAAGAACCTGCCTGTCGATCATTCTCGCCGCCGGCGAAGGCACGAGGATGAAGAGCGCGCTGCCCAAGGTGCTGCACAAGATTGCGGGTCTGCCGATGGTGGCTCACGTCGCAAATGCAGCTGAATCGGCCGGCGGCGAGATCGCGCTGGTTATCGGCCATGGCGCCGAACAGTTGCGTGCGGCCGCGCGGTCGTTTGCGCCGGGCGCCGAAATCTTCGTCCAGGAAAAAAGGCTCGGCACGGCGCACGCAGTGCTGGCCGCTCGCGAGGCGATCGCGAAAGGCTATGACGACATTCTGGTGATGTTCGGAGATACTCCGCTGCTGGAGCCGGATGCGCTGCTGCAGGCCAGAGCCGAATTGGCCAAGGGCGCCGCAGTGGTCGTCGTTGGCTTCCGCACCATCGATCCGACCGGCTATGGCAGGCTGATCGAGGAGAATGGCGCGCTCGTCGCCATACGCGAGGAGAAGGATTGCACCGAAGCGGAGAAGAAGATCGGCTTTTGCAATGGCGGTCTGATGGCGATCGCCGGAGAGCATGCGCTGGCCCTGCTCGACACCGTCGGAAACGCCAATGCCAAGGGTGAGTATTATCTCACCGATATTGTCGAGATTGCCCGAAAACGCGGCCTGCAGGTCGTGGCCACCGAAGCGAGTTTCGAGAATGCGCTGGGCATCAACAACCGCGCCGAACTGGCCGAGGCCGAGGCGATCTGGCAGCGCCGCCGCCGCCGCGCAATGATGCTTTCGGGTGTGACGCTGATTGCGCCCGAGACTGTTTTCTTTTCACACGACACCGAGATCGGCGCGGAAACCATCGTCGAGCCCAACGTGTTCTTCGGCCCGGGCGTGAAGATAGCGGCGGGGGCGAATATCCACGCTTTCTGCCATATCGAAGGCGCGGAGATCGGGGCGGGCTGCGATGTCGGCCCGTTCGCCCGGCTGCGTCCGGGCGCGGATCTCCGAGAGAAGGCCAAGGTAGGCAATTTCTGCGAGGTCAAGAAGGCCACCATCGAGCCCGGCGCGAAGGTCAACCATCTGACCTATATCGGCGATGCGCGCGTCGGTGCGGGGGCCAATATCGGGGCCGGCACCATCACCTGCAATTACGACGGCTACTCCAAATTCTTCACCGACATCGGCGCCGGCGCGTTCGTCGGTTCGAACTCCTCGCTGGTCGCGCCGATTTCCATCGGGGCCAGGGCCTATGTGGCGTCCGGCAGCGTGATCACCGAAAGCGTGCCGGACGACGCGCTGGCTTTCGGTCGCGCGCGGCAGAAGAACTTGCCGGAAAAGGCTCGCGAATTGCGCGAACGGCGCGCCGGCGCAGCGAAGAAGTAGGCGTGAAAGGCGGTTCGGGTACTGTTTTCGTCATTATTGGCTGACATGAAAAGTCACCGAAAGTGACTTTCGCCGGATCGCCGGACTTTCTAAACAGCGACCTGGGTTTAGGCGTAAATGGGGATTGGGCATGTGCGGTATCGTCGGAATTGTAGGCCGCGCTCAGGTGGCGCCGCTGATCGTCGACGCGCTGAAGCGGCTGGAATATCGCGGCTATGACTCGGCGGGCGTGGCTACGGTCGCTGCCGGCGAACTCGGGCGCAGGCGCGCGGAAGGCAAGCTGGTCAATCTCGAACGCCGCCTGAAGGACGAGCCGCTCGACGGCACAATCGGCATCGGCCACACGCGCTGGGCCACGCACGGCGTTCCCAACGAAACCAACGCGCACCCGCATTTTTCTCACGGCGTGGCGATCGTCCATAATGGCATCATCGAGAATTTCGCGGAGTTGCGCGCCCAACTGAAAGCGGACGGTTTCGAGTTCGCCTCGCAGACCGACACCGAGGTTGTAGCCCATCTCGTGGCGCGCGAACTCGCCCGCGGGGTAGAGCCGGTCAAGGCCGCGCACCTGGCGCTGAAGCATCTGGAAGGCGCGTTCGCGCTGGCGATCATGTTTCAGGGCGACGACAATTTGATCATCGGCGCCCGCAATGGGCCGCCGCTGGCCATCGGCTATGGCGAGGGTGAGATGTTCCTCGGCTCCGACGCGATCGCGCTGGCGCCCTTCACCGATTCCATCACCTATCTCGAGGATGGCGACTGGACGGTGATCCGGCGCGACGAGGTCGGCATCTTCGACATGGACGGCAATCCCGTCGACCGCAAGCGCCAGCAATCGCTGGGTACCGCCTACATGGTCGACAAGGGCAACCACCGCCATTTCATGGAAAAGGAGATCCATGAGCAGCCGGAGGTGATCTCGCACACTCTGGCGCACTATCTGGATTTTGCCGGCGGCGTCTCGCGAAAGCTCGACCTGCCGTTCGATTTCGCAAAGCTCGACCGGCTCGCCATCTCGGCTTGCGGCACGGCTTTCCTGAGCGGTCTCATCGGCAAATACTGGTTCGAGCGCTTGGCGCGCCTGCCGGTCGACATCGATATCGCCTCCGAATTCCGTTACCGCGAAATGCCGATTTCGCCTGACAGCGCCGCGCTCTTCGTCTCGCAATCGGGCGAGACCGCCGACACGCTGGCCTCGCTTCGTTATTGCCGCAAGGCCGACATCCCCATCGGCGCGATCGTCAATGTCCGCGAATCGACCATCGCGCGCGAATCCGATGTCACTTTGCCGACGCTGGCCGGCCCGGAGATCGGCGTCGCCTCCACCAAGGCGTTCACCTGCCAGCTTTCGGTATTGGCCTCGCTCGCCATCCGCGCCGGTGTCGCCCGCGGCACGATCTCGCCGGAAAAGGAAAGAAAGCTGGTGCGCGAGCTTTCCGAAGCTCCGCGCTATGCCGGCCAAGTGCTGCGGCTCGACAGGCAAATCGAGAAGGTTGCGCGCGAACTCGCGCATTACAAGCACGTGCTCTATCTCGGGCGAGATACCAACTACCCGCTCGCCATGGAAGGTGCGCTGAAGCTCAAGGAAATCTCCTATATCCACGCCGAAGGCTACGCCGCGGGCGAGTTGAAGCACGGGCCGATCGCGCTGATCGACGAACACATGCCGGTCATCGTGATCGCGCCGCATGACCGCATCTTTGAAAAGACAGTGTCGAACATGCAGGAAGTGGCGGCGCGGGGCGGCAAGATCATCCTGATCACCGACAAGAAGGGCGCATCGCTTTCCTCCGTTGAAACGATGGAGACGATCGTGCTGCCCGATGTGCCCGAGATCATCGCGCCGATCATCTACGCCTTGCCGGTGCAGATGCTCGCCTATTTCACAGCCGTGTTCATGGGCACCGATGTCGACCAGCCGCGCAATCTGGCCAAGTCGGTGACAGTCGAATAGGAGGCGCTGCCCCGCTCCTTGCAATTCGGTTGTCCTTCGCTGGCAATCCCGTCTAGATAGGTGCGGTGCACAAATCTTGCGGCGGGGCAGATGTCGGATCACACAGGCTCACATCCAGGGATAACCAGGCTCAGGAATTATTTCCTGACCGGCTTCGTCGTCTGCGCGCCCCTGGCGATCACGATCTACATTGCCTGGTCCCTGGTCGGCTGGGTGGATTCGTGGGTAAAGCCCTATGTGCCGGCAAGGTACAATCCGGACAATTATCTGCCCTTTGTCATCCCGGGCTTCGGGCTGATCGTGGCCCTGGTGCTGATCACGCTGATCGGCTTTCTGACTGCCAACATCATCGGCCGCACCATCGTGAACTACGGCGAGTATTTTCTTGACCGAATGCCGCTGGTGCGCTCGATCTATCGCGGGCTGAAGCAGATTTTCGAGACGGTGCTTTCCAACAAGGCCGACAGCTTCCAGAAAGTCGGCCTGATCGAGTATCCGCGTCGCGGAACCTGGGCCGTCGTTTTCATTTCGAGCGAAAAGGAAAACGAGGTCAACGACAAGCTCGCGGGACACGACGACAACCTGATCGCCGTCTTCCTGCCCTCGACGCCGAACCCGACCACCGGGTTCCTGTTGTATGTGCCGCGCTCGGACGTAGTCGAACTCTCGATGTCGGTTGAGGAGGCCGCCAAGCTGGTCATCTCGGCGGGCCTGGTGGCGCCGGAATACCGCAAGAAGACCAAGGCGCTGGTTGAAGATGCTCATGCGGTCCGGCCTGCGGCGAATTCTTCCATGCCGGAGGCAGATCAGCCGGCGCGCAAGAGCCGCACCGCCTCGTCGCGCCCGAAAAGATAAAGCAGCATCCTGATCGCCTCGCCACGCTCCGATTGCAGGTCCGGATCGCGCGACAGGATGAGCCGGGCATCGTCGCGGGCGATCTCCAGCAAATCGGCATGGGTGTCGATGCGCGCCACCTGGAAGCCCGGCGTGCCGGACTGGCGGGTGCCGAGCAGTTCGCCTTCGCCGCGCAGCTTCAGATCCTCCTCCGAGATCAGGAAGCCGTCCTCGGTTTCGCGCATCACCGACAGCCGCCGCGCGGCGGTTTCACCGAGCGGCGCCTGGTAGAGCAGCACGCAGGTCGACGCCTTCGAACCCCGGCCGACGCGGCCGCGCAATTGATGGAGTTGCGCGAGGCCGAAACGCTCGGCATGCTCGATGACGATGATCGTCGCGTCCGGCACATCGACGCCGACCTCGATGACGGTGGTGGCGATCAGTATACGCGTCTCCCCATCCTTGAAGGCGCGCATCGCCGCATCCTTGTCTGCGCCCTTCATGCGGCCATGCACCAGCCCGACGGCGTCGCCGAACATGGGCTGCAGCGAAGCGAAGCGCTCCTCCGCCGCCATCAGTTCGACCTCTTCGGACTCCTCGACCAGCGGGCAGATCCAGTAAACCTTCTGGCCGTCTGCGACCGCATCGCTGATGCGGCCGACAAGTTCGTCGAGACGTTCCAACGGCAGCGTGACGGTGCGGATCGGCTGGCGGCCGGCCGGCTTCTCCGTGAGCTTCGACACTTCCATGTCGCCGAAGGCGGTCAGCACCAGCGTACGCGGGATCGGCGTCGCGGTCATGACCAGCATGTCGGGCGCGTCGCCCTTGGCAGTGATGGCGAGGCGCTGATGCACGCCGAAGCGGTGCTGCTCGTCGACGATGGCGAGCCCCAGGTCGCGGAACCGCACGCTTTCCTGGAACAGCGCATGCGTGCCGAGGACAAGGTCGATCTCGCCGCTTTCGAGTCCGGCGAGGATATCGGCGCGCTCGCGCCCCTTTTCGCGACCGGTCAGCACCGCGCTCTTCAGGCCTGCCGCTTCCGCCAGTGGCGCTATGGTCGCAAAATGCTGGCGCGCCAGGATTTCGGTCGGCGCCATCAGCGCCGCCTGCCGGCCTGCCTCGGCGGCGCGGCCCATCGCCATCAGCGCCACCACCGTCTTGCCTGAGCCGACATCGCCCTGCAAAAGCCGCAGCATGCGCTCCGGCTCGGCCAGATCGGCGTTGATCTCGGCCAGCGCCTGTTCCTGCGAATTGGTGAGCTTGTAGGGCAGGGCGTTGCGCAGCGCCGCCACGATGCGCCCGTCGCCGGTGAGCGGCCTGCCCGAAAGCCTGCGAACCTTTGCCCGCACCAGCGCCAGCGAAACTTGCCCCGCCAGGAACTCGTCATAGGCAAGGCGCCGCCATGATGCGCTGTCGGGCGAGATATCGATCGGGTCGGAAGGGTTGTGCAGCCGGTTAAGCGCCTCGGCGAAACTCGGAAAGCTCTGGCGGCGCGCCACATCCGCGTCCAGCCATTCGGGCATTTCGGGCACGCGCGCGAGCGCCTGGCCGATGGCGCGGCGCAGTACTTTTGCCGAAAGCCCGGCGGTCATCGGATAGACCGGCTCGACCACCGGCAGGTTTTCAGCCTCGTCGGCACGAGCGATATGGTCCGGATGCACCATCGACGGGCGGCCGTTGAACCATTCCATCTTGCCGCTGACGACCATCCTTTCGCCGACCGGCATGGATTTTTCCAACCAGGCATTGTTGGCGTGGAAGAAGGTCAACGCGATCTCGCCTGTGTCGTCATGCGCGAAGACCCGGTACGGGACCGACTTGTTGCCGCGCGGCGGGGGCTGGTGGCGGTCGATGCGCACGTCCAGCGTCACGATCGCGCCTTCCGCGCCATAGGCGATGCCCGGCCGATTGCGCCGGTCGATGACCGAATGCGGCAGCGTGAACAGAAGGTCGCCGGCGCGCGCCTCCCGGTCGGAGACGTCCGCCGGAACGATCTTGGCGATCAGCTCGCCGACTTTCGGGCCGACGCCGGCAAGCGAGGTGACCGGCGCGAACAGGGGATCGAGAAGCGAAGGGCGCATGATGTCAGCTTATGCGGCAGTGAGGCATGCGCAAGGCTGACAGGGCGGTCCATCCACGCTATATGCGCGCCAGACCAAATGGATACGAGAATTATGAGCGGCACGACGCGGTCAGGCGCGGAACTCGATGCGCGGCGGCGCAAGCTTCTGTTCCGCTCGTGGCATCGCGGCATCCGCGAGATGGACCTGATTCTGGGCGGGTTCGCGGACCGCGCTATCTCTGATCTCTCCGACCATGAACTCGACGAATACGAAACCCTCCTCGAATTGCAGGACGCCGATATTCTTTCATGGATCACCGGCGAGCATCCTGTCCCGACCACCCACGACACCCCACTTTTCCGGAAAATCGCGGCATCGCGCCCGGCAATGAGCATCTGAGCATCTGAAATGAGCCTTATCGATCCCATTGGCCTGCCGAAAGGCCGGCCCGGCCTGTTCGTGGTCGACGGCGTTGCCGATGGCTACGAAGCCTTCGCAATTGCCGCCGCGGCCGGCGAAATAGCCGGCGACCGGCCGATCCTTTTCGTCGCGCGCGACGGTCAGCGCCTGCCGGCAATCGTCGAGGCGCTGGCCTTTGCCGCGCCGGACCTGCCGGTGCTCGAATTCCCGGCCTGGGACTGCCTGCCCTACGACCGCGTCTCGCCCGGTTCGGACGCCGCGGCGCGGCGTCTCGATGCGCTTGCCGCGATGATCTCGCTGGCAAAAAACCCGCATCGCGCCGTAGTGCTCACCACGGCGAATGCGCTGCTGCAGCGCATTCCGCCTTCCGATGTGATCGAGGCGCAAACCTTTTATGCCCGGCCGGGCAACCAGATCGAAATGAAGGAACTGATCGCGCGGCTGGAAAATTCCGGCTTCGACCGCGTTCCAACCGTGCGCGAAGTCGGCGAGTTTGCCGTGCGCGGCGGCATTCTCGACCTTTACGCGCCGGGTTCGCCGGAAGCGCTGCGGCTCGATTTCTTCGGCGACACGCTGGAATCGATCCGGTCCTTCGACGTCGCCACGCAGCGTACTACCGGCCAGCGCAAGTCGATGACGCTCCAGGCGATGAGCGAAGTGGCGCTGACGCCGGACACGATCAGTCGCTTCCGCCGTTCTTATATCGACGCGTTCGGCGCGCCGTCTCCCGACGACGGGCTCTACGCCGCCCTCAGCGAAGGCCGCCGCTTCGCCGGGATGGAGCACTGGCTGCCGCTGTTCTACGAGCGGCTGGATACGGTGTTCGACTATCTGCCGGATGCGCCGGTTGTGTTCGACCATCTGGCGCGCGAGGCGCTGGGCGAACGCCATGCGCTGATCGAGGATTATTACGAGGCGCGCAAGAGCCAGGCCGAGGGCGCGCTGAGGGACGCGGTGCCGTACAAGCCCGTACCGCCGTCGGAGATGTACCTGTCCCCGGACGAGGTGAACGCCATGCTATCCGATCGCGCGGCGATCGAGTTCACGCCGTTTGCCGCGCCGGATGCAGGCACTGCGAAAATCTATCATGCCGGGGCCAAGGACGGCCGCGGCTTCGGGCTCGAACGCGCCGATCCCTCGGCGAATGTGTTCGAGGAGGTTGTGAAATATATCGGCGACATTCGCACGGCGCGCCGCCGGGTGGTCGTTGCCGGTTGGACGGAAGGTTCGCTCGACAGGCTGAGCCAGATACTTGCCGAGCATCACCTCGGCAACATGAAGGCTGTCGCGACACTCGCGGACGTGGAAAAGCTCGGGCTGGGCAAGGCAGGCCTCGCGGTGCTGCCGCTGGAAACCGGCTTCGAAACGGAAAAGCTCGTCGTCGTCGCCGAGCAGGACATTCTGGGCGACCGGCTGGTGCGCCGCTCCAAGAAGCGCAAGCGCGCCTCCGATTTCATCGCCGAAGCCTCAGCACTGTCGGCTGGCGACATCGTCGTCCATGCCGACCACGGCATCGGCCGCTTCATCGGCCTGCGCACCATCGAAGCGCTGGGCGCGCCGCATGACTGCGTCGAAATCCATTATGCCGGCGACGACCGGCTGTTCCTGCCGGTCGAAAACATCGAGCTCCTGTCACGCTACGGCTCGGATTCGGCTGAAGCCACGCTCGACAAGCTCGGCGGCGGCGCATGGCAGTCGCGCAAGGCAAAACTGAAGCGCCGGCTGCTCGAAATGGCGGGGCAACTGATAAGGCTCGCCGCCGAGCGCCAGATGCGCGCCGCGCCCGCTTTCAACCCTCCCGAAGGCCTCTACGGCGAGTTCTCGGCGCGTTTCCCCTACGAGGAAACCGACGACCAGCAGCGCGCCATCGATTCGGTGATGGACGACCTTTCCGCCGGCAAGCCGATGGACCGGCTGATCTGCGGCGACGTTGGCTTCGGCAAGACCGAGGTGGCGCTGCGCGCGGCCTTCATCGCCGCCATGGAAGGTTTCCAGGTCGCGGTGGTGGTGCCGACCACGCTGCTTTCGCGCCAGCACTTCAAGACGTTCACGCAACGTTTCGCCGGCCTGCCTCTGGTCGTGCGCCAAGCCTCGCGGCTGGTCGGCTCCAAGGAGCTGGCCGAGACCAAGAAAGGCATTGCCGAGGGCACTGTCGACATCGTCATCGGCACCCATGCGCTGCTTGGCAGCTCGATTTCGTTCAAGAATCTCGGCCTCCTGATCATTGACGAGGAGCAGCATTTCGGCGTCAAGCACAAGGAGCGGCTGAAGGATCTGAAGACCGACGTGCACGTGCTGACGCTGTCGGCGACGCCGATCCCGCGGACGCTGCAGCTGGCGCTGACCGGCGTGCGCGAACTCTCGCTGATCGCCACGCCGCCGGTCGACCGCATGGCGGTGCGCACCTTTATCTCGCCCTTCGATCCGCTGGTCATCCGCGAAACGCTGCTGCGCGAGCGCTATCGCGGCGGCCACAGCTTTTACGTGGTGCCGCGCATTGCGGACCTGTCAGAAATCCATCAGTTCCTCAGCGAGCAAGTGCCCGAACTTAAAGTCGCCGTCGCGCACGGCCAGATGCCCGCTGGCGAACTCGACGACATCATGAACGCCTTCTATGACGGCCAGTACGATGTGCTGCTCTCGACCACGATCGTCGAATCCGGCCTCGACATCCCGACCGCCAACACTCTGATCGTGCACCGTGCCGACATGTTCGGCCTGGCGCAGCTCTACCAGCTTCGCGGCCGCGTCGGCCGTTCCAAACTCCGCGCCTATGCGCTGTTTACGCTGCCGGCCAACAAGAAGCTGACCGATACCGCCGACCGCCGCCTGAGGGTGCTGCAGTCGCTCGATACGCTCGGCGCCGGCTTCCAGCTTGCCAGCCACGACCTCGACATTCGCGGCGCCGGCAACCTGCTGGGCGAGGAGCAGTCCGGGCACATCAAGGAGGTCGGCTTCGAGCTCTACCAGCAGATGCTTGAGGAGGCGGTCGCCGAGATCCGCGGCACCGGCGAGGTCGTCGATGGCGGCTGGTCGCCGCAGATCGCGGTCGGCACGGCGGTGATGATCCCGGAAAGCTATGTGCCCGACCTGCAGCTCAGACTGGCGCTCTACCGGCGGCTCGGCGACCTGCAATCGACGGAAGAGATCGATGGCTTCGCCGCCGAGCTGATCGACCGTTTCGGCCCGCTGCCGGAGGAGGTGCAACACTTGCTGAAGATCGTTTTCATCAAGGCGTTGTGCCGCCAGGCCAATGTGGAAAAGCTCGACGCCGGGCCAAAGGGCGTCGTCATCCATTTCCGCAAGCGCGAATTCCCCGATCCGACGGCTCTTGTTCGCTATATCGGCGAGCAGGGCTCGCTGGCGAAGATCAGGCCGGACCAGAGCGTTGTGTTCATCCGCGACTGGCCGAACGCCGACAAGAGGCTGGCCGGCGCGGCGGTTGTGATGACGCAACTGGCGCGGCTGGCCACGAAAGCCGCGGCCTAGCGAGAATCTCTAGGCGCGCTTGGGGTCTGGAAAGAACAGCCCCCGCGCTCCGTTGCGGTCGAAAGGCTTCCACTGGCCTTCGGGCTGGGCCAGTCGATCGGCAACCGCGAACACCGCGGCCGGATGATGGCCAAGCCCGCAATGGCTGGCCTTGACCTCTATGTTCTCGGCGATTGGACCATCCTTTTCCACGCAGTTCTGCCAGGCGCAGATCCCGTCGCTGCGGCTGAAGATCGCCGTGGTCGGCACCGGTGGCGGGATGTCGATCGGGCCGCCGATATGGCGTTGGCGATCGTCGATCCTATGGCCCGATTTGCGTTCGTAGAGCCTCCAGGCATTGGTGTGGCGCGGGTCGCCGTTGAACGGGCTGCCGAGCGTGATCACGCAGCGCACCTCGTCCGGCAGCACCTTCGCCAGCTGCCGCGCATAGATGCCGCCGAGGCTCCAGCCGACGAGACTGACCTTGCGGCCGTGCACATCGGCAAGCTGCTTTACCCGGTCGAGCATCTTTTCCTCGACGCCCGGCCGCGGGCCGAAATTGCGGCCTTGCTCCCAGCCAAATGTGGAATACCCCTTGGACCTCAGGAACATGCGAAGCGGCAGGGTTACGCTGTCTCCTGTGATGAGGCCCGGCAGCACCATCACCGGGTGGCCGTCGCCGCTCGGCGCAAGCGCCGTCAGGAGCGGCAGCGCGGCAATAAAGCCGCCAAGCTCGGGCAGTGTGCGAAGTTCGAGCGCGAAGAGCAGCCTGGAAGGCGCCTTCAGCGTCTGTGCGGTTATCGTCATTCCAGTTCCGGTCGAATGTCCTTGGGTCGAAAATGGCGTTCTTCAACTCACAATTTACGAGATTGTTTCGTCAATTGCGCGGTTTGATGCAGGGCTGCCTGGGTCGAAATGGTGCTGCATCGTGCTCCTTGCAATAGTTTGCCGGGAAATCGAAACAAGTGCGAGACTGTTGTTGGATGCCGGCGTCGGATGAGGCACTTCCGTCCGCCCAGCCACTTCGTCAAGCCGCCGGACCGCTGCGGACCCTGCAGATCGCCCTCGAAGACATGAAAAACGCGCCGGGGCTCTCGCGCCGCTTGCGGATCTGCAATGGCGCTGGGGCATCGCCCTGACCGACAATCGCTGCCGGTGCGGGGAAGGCGGATTGGTCTGCGGTGTCGAAGGGAGGCGCGGCGGCCCAAACTATCACATCGGCGCAATGTGAGGATTCTCACAGACGATCCGGCGCCGGGATGAGAAACCCTAGACCGCGAGCAGGCTTTTCGGGCGGGGAGCTGTCAACTGCAAGTAACCCCACACGGTGCCGCTCCATCCGCCAGGAGCAGGATCCGGCATGGGCCAAGTTCTCTTATTCGAGCCGCAGCGTTTTGGGCGCCGACATGTGTCGACCCAAGAGCGAGATGCGCTGTCGACTGCGGTAATCGTCATCTTTCCCGGTGTTCGTTACGAGCGTCTGGACGACGCTGCCTCGCGCCCTTGCGCCAGGGTTGAAGCGCGAATGCCGAAGAGACCTAAACCGCGCCCCTCCCGCTCTTGAACTCGATCGGCGGCGTTTTTCCGGGGACCGTGGCTCGGGTATCCTGTTGCGAGGCCCTCCGGGCGGCGGCGCATACTGCGCTTCCCTGGCCTTTTCGACACGCGCGTCCATGCAGATGGAGCTTTTCTTATTGTTCAGCTGCATCTAATGTCTTGAACGAGGAGTAGGGAAGGGGCGAGAGCGTCATCCAGGCGCGGGCCCTCCTATTTGCAAACGGGAATTAAGCTTGAAGCCGGGGGCGACGCTCGGCCTTGAAGATCCCGGAAGGGGTGAACCGATGGCTGATTGGCACTATACCCGTCAGCTGGCTACTATCATTTCGATCGACGCGGTTGGATTTTCGCGCCTGATGGGCCTTGATGACGTGTCCGCCGTGGCCGCGTTCGAGGAGCGACGGAACATCATAATCGAAAGCTGCGGCGTGTTTGGCGGCCGGACGTTCGGCGCGGCCGGCGACAGCATCATGGCGGAATTCGGCAACCCGATCGAAGCGTTGCGCGCCGCGTTCGATTTCCAGGACAGGATCGCCACCCTCAACGCCTCGGCGGATGAAAATAAGCGGATGCCGTTCAGGGCCGGCATCAACACCGGCGACGTTATCGTCCGGTATGACTGCCTCTACGGCGACGACGTGAACATCGCGGCCAGGATCCAGGAATTCGCACCTCACAACGGTATCGCAATATCGGAAACCGCCTGGCGGCATGTGAAGGACAAATCCACCGCCGAGTTTACCGATCTCGGCGAATTCCTGCTCAAGAACATCGCCCTGCCGGTTCGCGTCCTGATAGCCGCCCGTGGTGGAAACGGCGGAGCGCCGGCAAGACCGCAGGCGCTCGCCCGTCTTGATCCGGCCTATCAGCAGAAGCATCTTTCAAGCGGACCTCCAGCGATCGCGGTGCTGCCGTTCCGCAACGACAGCAACGAGCGCGATATCGATTACATTGCCGACGGCATCGCCGAAGACATCATCTACGGCCTGTCCAACACGAGATGGATCTCGGTGATAGCCAAGAGCTCCAGTTTCCAGTTCCGCGATGACGCGCTTGGCGCAACGGCAATCGGCAACGTACTCGGCGCCCGTTACGTGGTCGGCGGCGCGTTGAGCCGCAGCGGCGGGAGAATCCGGCTGAATGCCAGCCTTGTGGATGCGTCGAACGGCCGGCTGGTGTGGTCGCGGCGTTTCGAACGCGAACTGGTCGACATTTTCAGGCTGCAGGACGAGATCGGCAGCGAGATCGTATCCATGCTCGAAAAGGAGGTCGACCGGGTCGAGCAGACGCGCACCTTCCAGGTGCCCTGGGAAAGCCTGGAAACCTGGCAACTGGTCCGACGGGGGCGTTGGCACATGAACCGGCGCACCCGCAAGGATACGGAGCTCGCCCGTGAATTCTTCGAAAAGGCCTATGTCGAGGATCCCAATTCGAGTGCGGTTCTCAACGAACTGGCATGGTGGCATTTCTGGAACGCCTGGCTTCGCTTCGGCGACAGCGACGAACTCGAGAAGGTCACCAGCTACGCGCGCAAGGCGCTGCTTGTGGACAGCCAGGATGCGCGCCCACATGCATATCTCGGCGTCACCGACATCATGCGTGGGCGACCGAAATCAGCGCTCGATCATCTGGAGGACGCGCTTCACATCAATCCCAGTTTCGCTTTTGCGCGCTCGGCCAAGGGCAGCGCTCATCTTCTTCTGGGGGAAGCCGGGAAAGCGATCCCGCTTTTTCAGGACGTGGAGCGGTTGAGTCCGTTCGATCTCTACGCCTTTCACAATCTGGGAGAACTGGCCGCCGCCTACTGCTTCACCCATGACTGGACTTCGGCAATAGAGACAGCCGACCGTTCCCTCAGCCTTTCGCCCGGCTATTTCTACGCGCGGTATGTCAAGATTGGCGCTTTGATGCGAAGCGGCCAGTGTGACGCGGCCAAGCGGGAACTGGCGGTATTCCAGGCCAGGCATCCGGACTTTTCCAGCGAGCGGGTGGGCTGGATACCGTTTGTCGACAAGGCGGCGAATGCGTTTCTTATCGAGAATTTCGAAATGGCCAGATCGCACGAGCCGGCAGGTGGGAAGTGCTTGCAGACCGAGGATGGCCGCCATCTGTGAAACTGTTCACATACGCGGGGGGCCAGCGTTCCTATGTCAACTATAGCGGGCACTGGATGACGAGCGCTGGGGGTGGCGGATGGCTGGAATCAAATATTTCGAGGGCGTCCGCGAGGCGCAGAGCGCCCAGAAGCCGGCTTCGGAACTGCCGCGTTTCGATCTCGGGCGACTTCGTACCAGTAGTCTTGCCAGCCGCATCCTAGGCAGGCTTTTCGAGGACCCGCGCTGGGCCCTTTCGCTGCTTCGGCGCTTCTGGCCCATACTCCGCTTCGGCAAATTCATTCTGGTGACGAGGAACGACGACGTCCGCGACATTCTCGAACGCCAGGACGAATTCGAAACGCCGTACGGTCCGGAGATGACCGAGATCGCCCGCGGCTCGAATTTCATTCTCGGCATGCAGGACGGTCCGGACTACCGGCGGATGAAGTCGTCGGTACTGACCGCGTTTCCGCCGGATGAGGTGGAGGCCGCCGTCAGGCCCATAGCCGCCCGCCATTCGCGCGAAATCATGACCCGCGCCGCCCCGGGTTTCGACGCTGTCCGCGACCTTCTGAAGATCGTCCCCGTGCATATTTGCCGGGAATATTTCGGCATGTTGATAGACGATGAGAACGAGTTCGCCGACTGGTCCATCGCGCTCAGCGCTCTGTTCTTCTCCGATCCGGGCGGCAGCCCCGCGACCCGCGAAACCGCGGTCGTGGCCGCCGACCGGATGATCAAGGCCATCGACCGGTCGATCGAAGCCGTCAGGGACGGCAGGACGGGAAGCAAGACGCCGCTGGCCCGGCTGGTCGCCATGCTCGACCGCGGGAAGCTTACTCTCGGAGACATCCACTCCGTAATGTTGGGCATGATCGCCGGGTTCGGTCCCACCAACCTGCTTGCCGGCGGCAATTGCCTCGACGTCATACTGTCCCGGGCCGATGCTCGGGCGGCAGTGGAGCAGGCGCTTGCCGCCGGTGACGACGAACTTCTCGACCGGACAATCCTGGAGGCGATGCGTTTCAAGCCGATCTGGATCGGCCCGTTCCGCTACACGCCTCGGGATACGGTCATCGCCAAGGGGACTCGCCGCGAACGTGTGGTCAAGGCGGGAACGGTTGTGATGCCGGCGACGCTGTCGGCGATGTTCGATCCCGCAGCCGTGCAGCGGCCGAATGAATTCGATGCGACCCGCCCCTATCGGGACTACCTCGTGTTTGGGCACGGCATCCACCTTTGCATCGGTTCGGCGATCGCGAGGATCCAGATCGGCGAGAGCCTGCGCGCCCTTTTCGCGAAGAAGAACCTTCGCCGCGCCAAGGGCAAGGCCGGCAGGCTGACGCGCATTGCCGCCTATCCGGACAGCCTGAAGGTCGATTTCGACCCGCCACCTCTTTGTCGCTCGGTCAAGCATTCGATGGTCACGGTCGTCTGCCCGATAGAGCCGGCAGCGTCTCTCGACAGAATCCGCGAACAGATCGCGGCGCTAGGCAATCCGGCCGGTCCGAAGATGCGAGCCGCGCTCGACGCGAGCGGCGTCATCCATTTCGCCAGCCTCGCCGTTGCCGCGAAAGAGGACAGCCAGGGCAAAGCGGATCGCGACGGCAGGCATCTCGTGCTTGAATTGTCGGGCGACGGCAGCAATGACGAAGTCATCGACGCCTTTGCCGATCATGCCGGGCATCTTGTCCGGGATATCTTTGAGCAGGCCTGCAATTTCCCGGGCGATCAGACGCTGCAGCATTTCATGCGCAAGCACGCGGTGGAGATATCTCCATCGTTCGGCAGCAATGCAGGCCTGGTTTTCTCCGGCACGCCCGGCTTGTCGGTCGGGCGTATCCGCGCCGAGGCCGATCTGGCCGAGATGGCGCGGGCCGTTGTCGAACAGCCCCGTTGCAAGGCGGGAGCCGTCGCGACGCTGCGTGAAGTCAGGCAGCACATCAAGAAGAGCGAGGATCTCTCCTGGGCGTTCGAGCCGGCGGAAAACCCGCTCGAAGGACCGAAAGGGAACCTCCGGCGAGCGGCGATCACCACGTTGAAGGCGCCGGCTGTGCTTGCAACGGTTTTGGCCATCCTGGCGGCCTGCTGGTGGATAACCTACACATTCGTTTTCGGCTATGCGCCCGGGTTTTTCCGCAATCTGCTCGTGGCCGGCACGTCTCTCGTCCTGACGGTCATCGGCGTGACGTCGCTGATCTTGCTCTTCATCGGCGCCTGCTTCCTTGCGCTGCGCCGGCTTGAGAAGCGCGATGTGCCGAGCGACGAGATGATTGATCTTGCCTCGCTGGAGGCCATCCTCGAGCGAGAGGATCGGACCGCCCAGAACCATCTGACGGCGATTTCGACGATGAAGCACGGCACGTTGCGAAGGCTCGCCTTGCGCCTGACCTTCTACCTGATTTCGATTTCCGCCCAGAAGGTCTTCCGGCCGGGGTTTCTCGCCGACATCAACACCATCCATTTCGCACGCTGGGTGCTCGTGCCGGGCACCAACAAGCTGATGTTCTTCAGCAATTACGGCGGCAGCTGGGAGAGTTATCTCGAGGATTTCGTCGCCAAGGCGGCTTCCGGCCTCACCGGCGTTTGGAGCAACACCGAAGGCTTTCCCAAAACGCGCTGGCTGTTCCTGGACGGCGCTCGCGACGGCGATCGTTTCAAGCGATGGGCGCGCCGGCAGCAGATACCGACACTGTTCTGGTACTCCGCCTATCCCGAACTCAACACGTCGCGCATACGCATCAACTCGAAAGTCAGACAGGGCATAGCCCAGGCGACGGACAGCGAGGCCAATGACTGGCTCCACCTCTTCGGCTCCATGCCGCGGCCCGAGCCGGCAAAGGAGAGCGGCAAGATACTTAGTCTCTTCGCGCCCGTTCCGCCGCCGGTGGAAACACTCGAGGGCGGCGAGATCCAGTCGGTCTTCTTCAGCGCCCTCGGCTCGCTGGAACATGCCCGCATGCTGGCTGTCCGGATTCCGGAAGCCTTGGGACGCGCCAAGCGGAAGGCATGGCTCGAATTCGTTGCCGCCAGGGTGAGTTTCGGCGAAAGCGTCCCGGCGGAGCGGGCAATGATGATTGCTTTCGGACCGGACGGCCTGCGCCGCCTTGGGCTGGAGAGCGATCCCGACCATGATCCGCTGGAGAAATTTCCGCTGGCGTTCCGTCAGGGCATGGGCAGCGCTGCGCGAAGCCGCATCCTCGACGATGTCGGGGAAAGCACGCCGGAGAACTGGCAGTGGGGTTCCCCGGCCAAACCGGTGGATGCGGTGGTCATCTGCTATGCGGCAAGTCTCGAAGCGCTGGAGGCGGATATCGCTGAACTTGCCCGGCGAACGAAAACCGCCGGGATGGTTCTTGTGGCGCAACTGCCTCTGGCGATCCGCCGCAACGGCAAGAAGGCGGTGGAACAGTTCGGCTTTGTCGATGGCGTATCGCAACCGATCGTGCGAGGGACGCCCCGCGCCAACTCGTCGGTCTCCGCCCAGCATATCATCTCGGCCGGGGAATTCCTGTTCGGCTACCGCGACGAGCATGGCTTCTACCCGCCCACGCCGACGGTGCGTCCGTCGCACGACCGATGCGGCGTCCTGCCGGCGCTCCGCGCGGACAACATCACGTCCGATGGCGCTGGTCTGCGTGATTTCGGCAGGAACGGATCGTTTCTCGTCGTGCGGCAATTCGAACAGCACGTCGACAGGTTCAAGGAATACTGCGTCGCGGAGGCGGAAGAGAAAAACGATCCGGAAATCACGCCGCGCTGGATTGCCGCCAAGATGGTCGGCCGCTGGCCTGACGGCACCTCGCTCGTCCGCAATCCGGACGGGCGTCCGGGACGGACGCCCGACAACGATTTCACCTTCGGCGCCGAAGATCCCCAGGGACTGCGATGCCCGCTCGGCGCCCACGTGCGTCGGTCGAATCCGCGCGATTCGCTTGGAGAGGACCACGAAACGCAAATCAGGATCGGCAAGCGCCACCGGATCCTCCGCATCGGCCGCACCTATGAAAAGGAAAGCGGTGAGGGGACCGAAAAAGGCCTGCTCTTCATGTGCCTGAATGCCGACATCGAGCGCCAGTATGAGTTCATGCAGCAGACCTGGGTGGCGTCAGCCTCGTTTCACGGCTTGCTTGCGGAGAAAGACCCGACGATCGGAGCGCAAGTCGGCGAGGGCCGGTTCTCTATCCCGCGCTGGGAGGGAGCCGTTGTGCTCAAGGGAATTCCGAGCTTCGTCACAACGCGCGGGGGCGGTTATTTCTTTCTGCCGAGCCGCGCGGCGCTGCGCTATCTTATGTCTCGGATGTGAACGTCGCGCATGACGCGGCGCCCGTTAGTCAGTCGTCTTCAGCTTCGGCCACGTGGCGAAGCGCGCCCGGATTGTCGATGTGCAATCCGCCCCGCCTGATGGCGATGATGCCCCGGCTGCGCCAGTCATTGAGCGTCTTGTTCACCGATTCGCGCGTGGCTCCCAGAAATTCGGCGAGTTCCGATTGCGAGATCGGTATCCAGCCTGACGAATCCGACATCGTGCCGGACAGGAAAAGCAGCCGCTTGGCCAGCCGCGCTTCGATTCCGAGAAATGCCTGATCGCCGAGTTCGCCGCTTACCCAGCGCAAGCGCGCGCACAACAGTTCGATCATGGCGCGTGCGAGCGGCGGGTGCTTTTCTATCCGGTCGAACAGCTGCGCTCTGCTCAGAGAGACAAGCTCGCAGTCGCTGAGGCATCTCGCCGTCGCCGTGCGGGGGCCGCCGTCCAGCACGGCGATTTCACCGATCAGGCTTTGCGCCAGTTCGATGTTTGCGACGAGCTTTTGCCCGCCGGGCGAGTAGATCGAGATCTCCACCGTTCCGGCGATGACGCCATATATGCGATCGGCGACGTCTTCCTGAACGAAAAGATGCTGGCCGGCTGCATAGCGCTCGGCTTTGCATCCACCGAACAGGAGTTCGAATAATTGCGGACTGATCCTCGCGAGCCGCGGCAACTCGCGCAGATGATCGATTTTTGCTGCCGAAGAGACGGCCATGGAGGTTCCCGGTTGCCCTGCTCGCAACATTTGTATGGCAAGAAGCGACGCGATCAAAGCCATTGTCTCGCGGAAAGCGACGATCGAGGTTCTTGAGAGGACCGGAAAGATCAGGGGCAGGGGCCAGTGTCGTGGACGCGCAGGCCCTGCATCAGACATCGAAGAAAAAATCCGGCGCGCGGCAATTTCACCGACGTGTGCGCAGGGGCGGGCAGCCGGTCAGGTTTAGAGCGCCCCACGCGCATTGGCAGAGCGAGGTATGGCCACTCCATGACGACGCTGTACCCGCCGCGACTGATCGTTGTTGACGACGAGGAAGGTGTGCGAGAAACGCTTGCCGACTATCTCGGCCAGCAGGGCTTTGACGTCAGGACCGCGGAGGGCGGTCTTGCGCTCGATGCTCATCTGGCAGCCGGCCCTGCGGATCTCATCATGCTTGACGTCAACATGCCTGGCGAAGATGGTTTTGCCATTGCGCGCCGCTTGCGCGCCTCCAATTCGGTTCCGATCATCATGGTCACGGCTGCCGGTGACGTGATCGACCGTGTCGTTGGCCTTGAGATCGGCGCCGACGACTACGTGGCAAAGCCGTTCGACCTACGGGAACTGCATTCGCGGCTCAGGGCTGTTTTGCGGAGGCTCAAGAGAGACAGCCAAAGTGACTTGCCCAATGCGGGATCGGTGGCTGTGGCCAATCGAGTGCCACAGCAGGGGGAAGAACGGCTGATCCCATTCGGAAAAGTGATGCTCGATCTTGCTGGCCATTGCCTGGTGGCTTCCGACGGCGATACGCAGGGACTGACCTCAATGGAAATGGACCTCTTGAGGGTATTCGTCGAAAACCCGCATCGCGTACTCAGCCGCGAACGCCTTTTCGAGCTCGCTCACGACCGCGCAACCGAGCCATTCAATCGAAGCATCGATATCCGCATTACGCGGTTGCGGCGCAAGATCGAGATCGACCCGGCCAAGCCCGAAGTCATTCGGACGATCCGCGGTGTCGGTTATCTATTTGCCCCACCCAAGACACGCGCATGAAAGATAAGCCCCTGGACACGATTGAACAGGCGGTCGCTGGCGCTGGAACTGGCGATACGAGCAATTTCGACGCGCCAGATATCGGCGTTCTGCGCGCGCTCCTCGACGCCATGCCGGCCCGGGCCGTGTTCCTCGATCGCGATCGCCGTTATCGCTATGTAAACCGTGAATTTCTCGAGTTCGTGAGGCTGCCGGTTGATCGGGTCATCGGGCAGCACATGGCCGCTGTCCTCGGGCAGCAGGTTTATGATTCTTACTCGGGAGTGACTACGAGGGTCTACTCTGGAGAGACCGTTCGCTGGGAAGGCTGGGCGAACAATGGCGGGCAGGGCAGGCGCTATATCCAGGAGAACCTCGTTGCGTTCATGTCCGCCGGTGGACAGATCCAGGGCATCATCGCTATTGGGCTAGACCTCACAGAACACAAATTGCGCGAGCGCGAACTCGCCGAGCGGCTCGAAGCGCAGACGGCGGTGGAAACCATGTCGTCCGCGATCATTGCATCCGCGCTCGACTGCGTCATCGTTATCGACGAGGACGGCCGCGTTATCGAATTCAATCCAGCCGCCGAGGAGACCTTTGGCTACAGGCGCGACGAGGTTGTCGGCAAGTCGATTGCGGAGTTGATCGTTCCCGAGCACCTTCGTACTCGACACTATGCCGGCATGGAGCGTTACCTGGCCACCGGAGAGGCCTCGGTCTTGGGCCGCCGGGTTGAGATCGAAGCGATGCGCTCCGACGGTTCGCTGCTACCGGTAGAGCTGGCGATAACGGACGTGCGGCTCCCGGACCGCAGGTTCTTCACGGCACATATTCGAAATTTGACCGATGTCCGCCGCGCCCAGGAGGAGATCGAACGCCAGCGCGACGCGCTGCATCAGAGCGAGAAGCTTGCCGCCCTGGGCTCGTTGCTTGCCGGTGTCGCGCACGAACTCAACAACCCGCTTTCGATTGTCACCGGTCAGGCGCTGATGCTGCGCGAAGCTGCCAACTCTCCCCTGCTACGGGATGCCGACCTTCACAAGATCGCCGAGCGCAGCGTAAAAATCGAAGCTGCGGCGGAGCGTTGCGCCCGAATAGTGCGCACGTTCCTCGCCATGGCGCGCCAGCGCGCAGGCGAACGGCGTGAGGTGGACGTGTCCGCGTTGCTCGATGGGGCAATCGACCTGCTTGCCTATGGTCTCAAAACGGGCGGTATCGAACTTGCGAAAGACGTGCAGCCTGGCCTGCCGCGCATCTGGGCGGATGGCGACCAGCTTCATCAAGTCCTGGTCAATCTCCTCGTCAACGCTCAACAGGCGCTTGAGGAAATCTCTGACCCACGGCGGGTCACCGTGGCCGTTCGGCACGATCCTGCCAAATCCAACGTCACCCTGACCGTCAGCGACAACGGCCCGGGCATTCCGGAGCAGATACGCAATCGCATTTTCGATCCTTTCTTCACCACCAAACCGCAAGGTATTGGCACGGGCATCGGCCTTGCCGTTTCCCGGGGCATGATCGAGGCCCAAGGAGGAAGCCTCGTTCTGCAACCCTCACCACCAGGCCGGGGCGCGTCTTTCGTCGTCCAAATCCCGGTAGGTGTAGCCGCGACGGGTGCATCCGCAAGAGTTCCTGAATCGCTCGACAAGAAGATGGCCGAACCCAATGCCCGGAGGGCTCTTGTCGTTGACGACGAAGAGGAAATCGCCGGCATTCTTGCTGAACTCCTCGACCGGCAGGGTTTTATCTGCGACTTGTCGCCAAGCGGCGAGGACGCAAAGGGGCTGGTGCGCACCAGCGACTATGACATCATCCTTTGCGACATCCGAATGGCTGGTGGCGACGGGCCGTCGTTTTTTTACTGGCTTCAGGAGGCGAAGCCTCACCTTGCAGGTCGCATCGGCTTCGTCACCGGCGACACACTTGGCCCGGCGGCGGGCCGGTTCCTCGAGCGGACCGGGCGTCCCGTTATCGAGAAGCCGTTCCGTCCGGACGACGTGTCCCGCCTGGTTCGGCTGCTTGCAGATGACAGGTAGCTGCATGCGCAGCAAGCGTCCGTCACCCGCCGACGACACGAAGTGGCCGCTTCCATCGCTGACAGTGGGCGGACGGACGGCTACATCCGGGCCAGATATTCGACCCGACTTTGTTCGTTACGGGATCGATCCAGCCGACAATGACGAGGCAAGCAAGTTGAGCCGCCAGGTCAGTTACGCTGCGTAGCAGGAAGAGCCCGATTCCATGGCGAAGCGGGCTCTCTCGCAAGGCTGACCTCAGAGGATGAAATCTGTCCCGGTCATGAAAGTCGTGCCGGCGACCAGGATCTGCATGTCGGCGGTCGAATCGCCGTTCACATCGGCGGCGATGATCACGTTGCCGCTGTAGTTGGTATAGCGAAGCTGGCCGGCGACGCCGGAGAATGCTGCTGAGCCGATGAAGGAGAAGGCCTGGTTGCCGGCGACGAGGGTGTTGGCATCGATTGTCGCAAGGTCGATCCTGTCGAAGCCGTGGGCGAAACCGCCAAGGATGGAATCGCGAAGCGCTGGTCCAGCCGGGCTGTCGGAAACAAGATCGAAATCGAACCGATCATTTCCTGTGCCGCCGTTGAGGATGTCGCTGCCGGCGCCGCCGATCAGTGTGTCGTTGCCGACACCTCCGGTAAGCGTGTCGTTGCCGGCCCCGCCGACGATGTAGTCGTTGCCGTCACCGCCATTCAGGCTGTTATTCCCGGAATTGCCGACCAGCGTGTTGTTGAGTGTATTGCCTGTACCGTTCAGATTGCCCGAGCCCTGCAACTCCAGCCGCTCGACATTCGCCCCGAGCGTCCAGTTGATGTAGGAACGCACCGTGTCAGTGCCGCCGGCTGCCGCCTCGATGGTGCTGTCTCCGGCTGCGGCGACGATGAAAGTGTCATTCCCAGAACCACCGACCATGTAGTCGTTGCCGGCCCCGCCATTGAGCAGGTTGTTGCCGGCATTGCCCACCAGCGTGTTGGCGAGCGCATTGCCGGTGCCGTTGAGGTTGCCTGCGCCCTGCAGTTCCAGCCGCTCGACATGGTTGGCCAGCACCCAGTCGATATAGGAACGCACCGTGTCGGTGCCTTCGCCAGCATTCTCTGTGGTGACGTCGCCTGCCGCAGCTACGATGTAGATGTCGTCACCCGCGCCGCCGAACATGGTGTCGGCGCCCGCTCCGCCGTCGAGCGTGTCGTTGCCGCCGAAGCCGTTGATCGTGTCGTTGCCGCCGTTGCCGTGGATGATGTCGCGAAGCGCGTCGCCGTTCAGTGTCTCGTTGGCGCCATCCCCGGTTGTCGTACGCACGATCTCGCTAACCAGGGCCGTGATCCGGCCGCCGTCGCCGTCGCTCTCGCTGTCCTGCCAGGCGGTGATGAATTGTCCGGCGAGAATGGCCGAGACCGCCGACTTAATGTCGTCGGAACCCGCCGAGTCGGACAGCGGCAGGGGAGATCCGATCGGGTTGCCGTCTTGGTCGAAGATGCGGCCCATGATCTCGTTGTTTCCGGCGGGGTCGGTCCAGGTGACGACGATGAAGCCGTTTTCGAGGACGGTGATGTCGGGATCGGATTCGTTCGATGCGCCCGCCGTGTTGACATGGACGAAGGGCTTCACGATATTCCCACCCGGGCCGACGACGGTGAGCGTGATGCCTGCGCTGCCGGCTTCGGGGCCTCCCCAGCCGGTATCGGAATAGGCGACGGCGAAGTTGCCGTTCGGCAGCGCGGCGACCGCTGGCTGGAGGTTGTTGCCACCGGCTCCCACGGTAAAGGGATCTGTCGAGCCGTTGACCGGGCGTGGCGATCCGTCCGCCTCGAAGATGCGCGCCACGATATTGTTAGCCGCCGTCCACGCCACCACGAATCCGCCGTCCTCCAGCGCAGTGATGACCGGATTAGCGACCGACAAGGAGCCGCTGATGTCGGTAAGGCCGCTCTGATACGCGCCGTCGTTGTCGAATACCTTGAAATTGAGGTTGCCGGCGGTGTCCATGTACGAGACGACGAAACCGCCCGCGAGCGTCGTGACCTGCGGCCTGAAGTCGTTGACCGAGGTCGTGATGTCGAACTGGGAAACAACGACTTGGCCGGTCGACGAAAAAATGGTGGCCTGTTGGCCAAGGTTCCCAACGCTGTTGTCGTCCCAGATGATGAGGACGTTGCCATTATCGAGTTCGGTCAGGCTGGGCTCGCCGCCGGCAGAGGTGCTTCCCATGTTGGGCGTCACGGCGCCGGCGAGCAGATGCCCGTCCGCGCCGTAGAAGTCGACCTTCATGGCCCAGCCAAAATCCGGGCCGTTGTTGTAGGCGACGACGTGGCCGCCATTGGACAGGCCCAGCACGTCAGGCGTCCACTGGTTCCAGGTCACGAACGTGTTCGCCTGGAACTGGGATCGCAATGTTACGAGATCGTAGTCGATGGTTGCGGCCATGATTTTTTCTCCGTGAAAGACATCAACCGAATTCGGTCCACTGCCCGTTGCCGGCCGATCGGGCGGCCGGTATGTGGCGGCGGAAAATAAGGGGGCGCTGAGGGCCGGTCTTGGTCTAAAGCGAATGAAATACGGACTGGAACGTTGATTCTTTCGGAAAATTGTGAAATTCTCCGCAAAATTTCCGGAATCATGGCGGGGCAGCCAGATGATCGAGTCCACGATAGCGCCGACCGCGCCGGCTTCCGCGCGGGATTTCGCACCATTCCTCAAGCTCGACGCGCCGCCCGCTTTTTCTAGGGGCGATGCCGCGCGGGCCGGCGCGGCGAAAGCCGAGGCGTCCGATGGCCAGTTCCGGCTGGCGCGCCGGGTTTTCCGCGTATCGGAAAGGGTCGAGTTCGACCTGGTGAACGTGATGCGGGACTGCACGGGACTGCGGCAGAGCGACGGCGGCTGCGCGATGATCATCTGCCTGGACGGCCGCTTCGACGCCGAAATCGGCGCCACCCGGATCGCAATGGCTCCGGGAAGGATGCTTCTCGTTGCCTGTCACAGGCCGGAGGAGGCGCCGTCGGCCGGGGCCGCAAGAACGATCGGGCTGTGGTTCGATTGCGAAGCGGCGCGCGGCTTTTCGCCGCCTGCCGGCGAAATCGCGCTGAGGGAGCGCCCGCCCTCCGACCCCGCTATTGCCGTGCTGGCCGCCTATTGCGCGCAGCTCATGGCGTTGCCGGCCGGCATGCCTGCCTCGCTCGCCCGCCTGGCGAGCCGCCAACTGGGCGACCTCGTGGCGCATATGCTCGACCCGGCCGCCGGCCTTGCCCGCGCGGCTCCGTTCGGCGGGCCGAAGGCGGCGCGATTGCGCGCCGTGCTCGATCACATCTCGGCCAATCTCAGCGATCCCGTGCTCAGCGCCGCCAGGGTCGGCGCCCGCCTCGGCCTGACGGCGCGCTGCGTGCAGCAACTGCTCGAGGCAGTCGGCCTCTCATTCTCGCAGCATGTCCGCCAAATGCGTCTCGACGAGGCGCGGCGCCTGCTTGGCGATCCGCGCCACGACCATATGCGGATCACCGACATCGCCTACGCGGCAGGCTTCCAGGACCTGTCCTATTTCAACCGCGAATTCCGCCGCCGGTTCGGCGAAAAGCCGTCCGCGGCGCGAGGCGGCGCATGAGCATCGCGGCCTCCGGACACAGGAACCATTGGATGAGCGATCTCGACGATATCGACCGCAAGCTGCTTGCGCTGCTGCAGGAGAACGGGCGCACCTCCTATGCCGAACTCGGCAAGGCCGTCGGCCTGGCGGTCTCCTCGGTCAATGACCGGGTCAGGAAGCTCCAGGACCGGGGCGTGATCGAAGGCGTGTATGCCGCCTTGTCGGCTGAAGCGCTGCGGCTCGACCTTTTGGCCATCATTTTCGTGGGCTGGACCGATCCCGCGACCGAAGCGCCTTTCCTTGCGCGCGTCGCAGACGAGCCGTCGATCCTCGAATGCCATCATGTCACCGGCGCATGGAATTATCTCCTGAAAGTCCGCACGCATACGACACGCGACCTGGAGGCGTTTCTCGCCGCGATCGTGAAAGGCGTGCCCGGTGTGCAGCGGACGGAAACGCTCATCGTACTGTCGTCAGCGAAAGAAACCTTCCATCTGCCGCTGGAGCTTCCGGCCTGGCGCAACCCAAGAGCGTGACGAACAGATCGGGTCTAGGCCCGCAATATCGGTGTAGCCGTCGCTTCGAGCGACGAAGCGGCCGTCCGCCAGCTCCGACGCTTTTCGACCTTACGCCCGCGGAGGCGCGTCCTGCTGCGGGTCGGCGGCGGAATGACCGCGTCGAAGAGCGCCGTATCGCTAGGCATCAGCGAAAACACCTTGAAGACCCACCTTGGCCGGATTTTTGCAAAAACCGGCCCGGCGCGCCAAGCCGATCTCATCAAACTCATATTGGAGATGGGCATACCGCTTGCCCCGGCCGGGACAGGTTCGGCTGCAGCGCTGGCGGAGGGAGTGGGATTCGAACCCACGGTGGGCTTGCACCCACGCCGGTTTTCAAGACCGGTGCCTTAAACCGCTCGGCCATCCCTCCGGCAGCCGCTCTATGCGCGAAGACGTCCGTTTTTTCAAGGCACGGTTTCGCGGGCGCAGGTCAGGCAAGGTTTGCGGATCTGCCGATCGGGCAGGGGAACCGAGTGCGTCGGCGACGCAGTGCATAACGCTCCCCACGCCGGCTGCGCCACAATCCCGCCCGTTTCCCGACATATTCGATTAATAGCGTGTCAAACTATTCCGGCATACAGTGAGAGGCCGGGGCAGGGGTGCCGGAAGAGTTCGCATGCGCCAAACGCCGCCGATCCACTCGGCGCGGGCGGTAAGTCTGAGATAAGTCGGGGATAAATCGCACATGCTCAATCTGGCGCTGACGCGTCCTGGTCGCGCTTCCGCTGTCGCCGCGTTGGCCATCGCCGCGGTGTTTCTGGCCGCCTGCGGCGCCCCGCAATCCAAGGGCATGGTCAACACCAAGAACAAGCGCTCCAAGGAATATTTCGCCGAATCCGAATATGGCGTGAAGGCGAGCCCGCGCGTCACCACCAAGAAATCGAATTTGAAGCGCGGCGGCGGCCGCGACCAGGTCGGCCGGCCCTACAAGGTGCGCGGCAAGATGTATTATCCGAAGGAAGACAAGAACTACAAAAAGGTCGGCGCCGCCTCCTGGTATGGCGACGCCTTTCACGGCCGGCTCACCGCCAATGGCGAAGTCTACGACATGACGCATCTGACGGCGGCGCATCCGACCATGCCGCTGCCGAGCTACGCCCGTGTCACCAATCTGAAGAACGGCAGCTCGGTCATCGTCCGCGTCAACGATCGCGGTCCCTATTCGCATGGCCGGCTGATCGATTTGTCGAAGCGCGCCGCCGAACTGCTCGACTACACGCATGTCGGCACCGCCAAGGTGCAGGTGGAATATGTCGGCCGCGCGCCTCTGGACGGCCGCGACGACCAGTTCCTGATGGCCTCTTACCGGCCCGGCAATCGTGCTCCCGACCCGTCCGACGGCCTCGCCACCGGCGTCATGATCGCGATGAACGGGCCGACGCCCAGCGCCAATGTGGCTGGATCGGCAGCCTTTCCCGGCGTGATGTCCGACAGCGCGCCCGCGCAGCCGCAGGTCCAGCCGGTCATGGCGGCCGACGCCGGGGCGTTCGGCGATCTCGCTCTGCCCGCCTTCGGCCCGATCGCGCCGGACCGACCGGGCGTCGACATGATCTTCGAAACCCAGGTCGCGCTGGCGACCATGTCCTACGCCCCCGACCACCGGCCGCAGAAGGCAGCAACTGCCTTCGCCGCCCTCGAACGCGGGGCCATGTCGCCCGACGATGTCGCGCAGTCCTGGAAGCGGCTCAACCCGGCAGGGGCGGGCGCCGCGGCGCAGCCCTATGTGGCCGCCGGCTCGTTTGCAACGCTGGCCGAGGCCGAGAAAGTCGCCCGTGCACTGTCTGGCTTCGGCCGGGCCACGCTGGAGACTGCGGAGATCGACGGAGCACAACTCCATTCGGTCAACCTCTATTCCGATGGCCGCAACGGGCTCGACGCCATGCTGGAAGCAGCGTGGGCGAACGGCGCTCCCGACGCCATGACAATCCGCGATTGAGGCTGCCATCTCCGGTCGCGCGTATGGCGCGACCTTGTCGATATTGATCCGGCGTCTAAATCCCTGCTAGCCTTGCCGTCGTGCATGGCATGCACAAGGGCAGGGCAGCGATGTTGATGGAATTCCGCCGGGCGGCGTTGGCTTGGATCTTGGGCTTCGTGGTGGCGCTCGCCACCATAGCGCCGGCGCAGGCTCAGCTGTTCGAGACCAGGGCGGCGCAGGCCTTCATGATCGACGCCGAAACCGGCACGATCCTGTTTTCAAAAAATCCGGACCAGCCGATCCCGCCCGCCTCGCTGGCCAAGCTGATGACGATGGAGTTGGTGTTCAAGGCCATCGAGGCCGGGCGCTACTCGATTGACGACAAATTCGTGGTCAGCGAAAACGCCTGGCGCACCGGCGGGGCGGGTTCCGGCGGCTCCACGATGTTCGCCGACCTCAATTCCGAGATCCGCCTGGAAGACCTGATCCAGGGCGTGGTCGTGCAGTCGGCCAATGACGGCTGCATCATAATCGCGGAGGGCATGGCAGGCAGCGAAGAGAATTTCGCTGCGATGATGACTGAACGCGCCCGCGAACTCGGCCTCACCCAATCGGTATTCAAGAATTCCACCGGCCTGCCTGCCGAGGGTCAGGTCGTGACGGTGCGCGAACTGGTGAAGCTGGCGCTGCACATCTTCAACGAATATCCGGACTTCTACAGATATTATTCCCAGCCGGATTTCACCTGGAACAAGATCACCCAGCGCAATCGCAACCCGCTGCTCACCATGAACATCGGGGCGGACGGCATGAAGACCGGCTACACCGAGGAATCCGGCTATGCGATCGTCGGCTCCGTCGCGCGAGACGACAGGCGCCTCTTCGTCGCCCTGAGCGGCATGGCCTCCGAGCGCGAGCGCGCGGAGGAAGCGCGCAAGATCCTCGACTGGGGCATGCGGTCCTTCCAGAAGAGCGAACTTTTCGCCGAAGGCGAGACGGTCGGCGAGGCGCAGGTCTATGGCGGCGCCAAATCGGGCGTGGCGCTGAAGGCGAACGGGCCGATTTCGATCTTCGTTCCGATCACCAACCGCGACCGGCTGACCGCCCGCATCGTCTATGAAGGCCCGGTCATCGCGCCGGTGGAGGAAGGCACGCAGATCGGGGCGCTGCGCGTCTTCATCGGCGATACGCTGAGCCAGGAAACGCCGCTCTACGCCGCCGAAAATGTCGAGACCGGCGCGCTGCATCAGCGCGCGCTCGATGCGGTTGGCGAATTGCTGGTCGGCTGGCTGCGCTGAAGCGTTCGGTGGACTTTTTCCTCTTGGGGGCTATTACCGGTGTTCTCAAAACATACGCAGAGGATCGGGCCAGTTGGCGCGCGGATTTTTCATAAGCTTCGAGGGCGGGGAAGGGGCCGGCAAGTCGACGCAGATTGCCCGGCTTGCCGCGAAGCTGCGCGCCAAAGGCTATGATCTCGTCGTCACCCGCGAACCCGGCGGCTCGCCGGGCGCCGAGGCCGTGCGCCACGTCATCCTGTCGGGCGCCGCCGAGCCGTTCGGGCCGGAAATGGAGGCGGTGCTTTTCGCCGCCGCCCGCTCCGACCATGTCGAACAGCTCATCGCGCCGGCGATCGCGCGCGGCAGCATTGTGCTCTGCGACCGCTTTCTCGATTCGTCGCGTGTCTATCAGGGCGGGGCAGGCGATCTCGATCCGGGCTTCATGACGGCGCTGGAGCGCGTCGCGGTCAACGGCACGATCCCGGACATGACACTGATCTTCGACATCGACCCTGCCGAGGGGCTGAAGCGCGCAAACGCACGGCGCGGCGACGAGACGCCCGACCGCTTCGAGAAGGAGACGCTGGCGGTCCATCAGCGCCGCCGCGAAGCCTTTCTTGCCATCGCTCGCAGCGAGCCGGAGCGTTGCGTCGTCATTGACGCCTCTGCAAGCCCTGATGACGTCGAAGATGCGGTGACCGCCGCGGTCTTCGCCGCACTCGAAGCGCGCGCCGCGCGCGAAATAGTGGAGGGGTGATGTTCGAACGTATCGCGCCGGAACAGCACGACACGCTCGAGGGCGTGCCCGAGCCTTCGGAAAACCCGCATCTGCATGGCCATCAGGCGACATCGAACATGCTGGCCGCAGCCTATCGCTCGGGCAAGCTGCCGCACGCGCTGCTGTTTGCCGGGCCTCGGGGCGTCGGCAAGGCGACGCTTGCCTTTCATCTTGCCAACCACCTTCTGCGCCATCCTTCGTATGGCAACGCGCCGGCTGAACTCGCGGCACCCGATCCGGCGTCGCCGCTGTTCCGCCAGGTGGCGACGGGCGCGCACCCCTCAGTCCTGCATCTGACGCGGCCATTCAACGACAAGACCAAAACCTTCAAGACGGTGGTGACGGTCGACGAGATCCGCCGCGTCAGCCGCTTCCTGTCGATGACCTCGCATGACGGCAGCTACCGCATCGTCATAGTCGATCCCGCCGACGACATGAACGTCAATGCGGCCAACGCTTTGCTGAAGAATCTTGAGGAGCCGCCGGCGCGCACGATCTTCGTACTGATCGCGCATGCGCTGGGCAGCCTGTTGCCGACCATCCGCTCGCGCTGCCAGATCGTCCGGCTGGGACCGCTAGAGCCGGATGAGCTGATGGCTGCGCTGGAAGATGCCGGCCAGGAGCCGCCGCAGGATGCGCGCGCTCGCGCCGCGCTCGCCGAACGGGCGGCGGGCAGCGTTCGCGAGGCGATCCTGCTGACGCAGTATGGCGGGTTGGAGATCGCCGAAGCGATGGACCGGATAGTGGTCGCGCCAAAACTCGACATCGCCGCCGCCCACAAGCTCGCCGAAGTCGCCGGCGGCCGCGGACAGAACATCCCGTTCGACATCTTCAACCGCCACGCGCTCGATCTTCTCGCGGATGCGGCGAGCCGCGCCGCACTCGAAGGCCAGGGGCCGCGCGCCAACCGGCTGACCGAAAGCTGGCAAGAGGCGCTGACGTCGGTCACCGAAACCGAGACCTACAATCTTGACAAGAAGCAGCACGCGCTCGGCATGATCATCCGCCTCAACGAGGCGCTTCGAATGTGACGCTGCCGCTTGCCGTATGGCAATCGCCAGCCCGATGCGTTATCTCACCGCGACGCCTCCCAAGTCGCCAGTTCGAACGGCCTTTCATGTCACGCGAAAAATTCTACATCACGACCCCGATCTTCTATCCGAACGGCAAGCCGCATATCGGCCATGCCTATAATGTGATTGCCACCGACGCGATGGCGCGATTTCAGCGGCTCGACGGCAAGGACGTCTTCTTTCTATCGGGAACCGACGAGCACGGGCTGAAGATGCAGCAGACAGCCGATCAGGAGGGTGTGGCGCCGAAAACGTTGGCCGACCGCAATTCGGCGATCTTCCGCGAGATGGAAGAAGCCGTCGGCGCCTCCAATGACGAGTTCATCCGCACCACCGAGCCGCGCCACTACAAGGCCTGCCAGGCGATCTGGGAGCGCATGGCGGCGAATGGCGACATCTATCTCGACCGCTACAGCGGCTGGTATTCGGTGCGGCAGGAAGCCTATTTCGACGAGAAGGAAACCACCGTCGGCGAGGACGGCGTGCGCCGCGAGCCGCTCGGATCGCCGGTCGAATGGAACGAGGAAGAAACCTATTTCTTCCGTCTCTCTGCCTACCAGGACAAGCTTCTCGCGCTTTATGAGCAGCGCCCGGACTTCATCGCGCCGGCCGAGCGCCGCAACGAGGTGATGAGCTTCGTCAAATCCGGGCTGAAGGATCTCTCGATCTCGCGCACCACCTTCAATTGGGGCGTGCCGGTACCGGGCGATCCGAAGCACGTCATGTATGTCTGGGTCGACGCGCTGACCAACTACATCACCGCAGCCGGCTTTCCCGATACGACCGGCGAGAAGTGGGATTTCTGGCCGGCCACGCACATCATCGGCAAAGATATAGTCCGCTTCCACGCCGTCTACTGGCCGGCCTTCCTGATGTCGGCCGGGATAGAACTGCCGAAGCGGGTGTTCGCGCACGGCTTCCTGTTCAACCGCGGCGAGAAGATGTCGAAGTCGGTCGGCAACGTCGTCGATCCGTTCGCCATGATCGAGCATTACGGCCTTGACCAGGTGCGCTATTTCTTCCTGCGCGAGGTGCCTTTCGGCCAGGACGGCAGCTACAGCCACGACGCCATCGTCAACCGCACCAATGCCGACCTCGCCAATGATCTCGGCAATCTGGCGCAGCGCTCGCTGTCGATGATCGCCAAGAACTGCGGCGCCGTCGTGCCCGCGCGGGGCGCGCTTGCCGATGCCGATAAGGCGATCCTGGCCATGGCCGACGATGCGCTCGTCACCGCGCGCAAGACCATGGCCGAGCAGTCGGTCCATCAGGCGCTCGCGGCGATCTTCGGCGTGGTTGCCGAGGCCAACCGCTACTTCGCCGGCCAGGAACCGTGGGCGCTGAAGAAGACCGATCCGGCGCGCATGGAGACGGTGCTGCACACCACCGCCGAGACCATCCGGCGGGTCGCGCTGATGTGCCAGCCCTTCATGCCGACATCGGCGGCAAAGCTGCTCGACCTTCTGGCCGTGCCGGCCGGCGAGCGCACATTCGGGCATGCCGGCGAGGCGTATGCGCTGAAGCCGGGCACCCCGCTGCCCGCGCCGGCGGCGGTATTTCCCCGCTATGTCGAACCGGCGGCGGCGGAACAGTAGGGCTTTCGAGAGTATGCTTGTCGACAGCCACTGCCACCTCGATTTCCCGGATTTCGCCGACGAGCGCGCGGCGATCGTCGGGCGCGCTGCCAGGGCGGGCGTGGCGCGCATGGTCACCATCTCGACCCGGGTCAGGCGGTTTCCCGACGTGCTGGCGATCGCCGAGGCATTCGACCCGGTTTATTGCTCGGTCGGCACGCATCCGCACAATGCCGCCGAGGAACTCGACGTAACGACCGACGATCTGGTCCAGCTTTCGGCGCATCCGAAAGTGGTGGCGATCGGCGAAGCTGGCCTCGACTACCATTACGACAAATCCCCACGCGAGGCGCAGGCGCAAGGCTTCCGCACCCACATCGCGGCGGCGCGGCAGACGGACCTGCCGTTGGTCATCCATGCACGCAGCGCCGATTCCGACATGGCCGCGATACTCGTGGAGGAGACGCAGAAGGGCGCTTTCCCCTTCATCCTGCACTGCTTTTCGTCGGGGCGAGACCTTGCGGAAACAGGCGTCAAGCTCGGCGGCTATGTCTCTTTCTCGGGCATACTGACCTTCAAGAATTCGGGCGAACTGCGCGAAATCGCTGCCTCGGTTCCGCACGACCGACTGCTGGTAGAGACCGACGCGCCCTATCTCGCGCCAATGCCTTATCGCGGCAAGCGCAACGAGCCCGCCTATGTCGCCAACACCGCGGCGGTGCTAGCCGAAACCGTCGGTGTCGGCGCCGACGAAATCGCGAAGATCACCACCGATAATTTCTTCCGGCTGTTCACCAAGATGCCGCGCCCGGCCGGGAACGCCTGAGCGTGGCCGGCCTGCTGCGCTTCACGATTCTGGGCTGCGGCTCGTCGCCGGGCACGCCGCGCATCACCGGCGACTGGGGCGATTGCGATCCGCTGGAACCGAAAAACCGCCGTTTGCGCGCTGCGGCGCTGGTCGAGCGCATTGCTCCCAACGGTGCGAAAACCACTGTCGTGATCGACACCGGGCCCGATTTCCGCGAGCAGATGCTGATGGCGAAGGTGCGCCGCGTTGACGCCGTCGTCTATACCCACGCCCATGCCGACCACATTCACGGCATCGACGACCTGCGCAGCTATTGGCTCGAGCAGCGGCGGCTGATCCCCGTCTATGGCGACGGTCCGACCCTGACGCGGTTGCGCGAAGCCTTCGACTACTGCTTCGCCACGCCGCCTGGCAGTTCCTATCCGCCGATCGTCAGCGCCAATCTCATCGAGCACACGGTGCCGTTCACCATTGAAGGCGAGGGCGGGCCGCTGACCTTCCAGCCGCTGCCGCAGATACATGGGGATGCGGTGTCGCTCGGCTTCCGCATCGGCTCGGTCGCCTATTGCCCCGATGTCAGCGGATTTTCCGAGGCGACCGCTGCGCGGCTGACCGGCCTAGACGCATTGGTCATCGACGCGCTGCAATACCGCCCGCATCCGAGCCATCTGTCGCTTTCGGAAGCGCTGGAATGGATCGAGCGCCTGGCGCCGAAGCGCGCGGTCCTGACCCACATGCACGTGCCGCTCGACTATGCGACGGTGATGCGCGAAACGCCGGACAATGTCGAACCGGCTTATGACGGTATGGTGGTTGAAATACCACTGGAATCAGAATGATGGATGACAAACCTAACGCAAGTGGCAGCATTGCGCGGGTCACCGGGGCCGCGCGCGCTGCCGGTCTCGACATCGAGATCCGTCGCATGGGCGCCTCGACCCGTACCGCCGCCGAGGCTGCGGCGCAATGCGGCTGCGCGGTAGCGCAGATCGTCAAATCGCTGATCTTCCAGGGCGAGCGGACCGGCCGGCTCTTTCTGTTCATGCTCTCGGGCGAACACCAACTGGACCTCGCCAAGGCGGCGACACTTGCGGCCGAGCCGCTGAAGCGCGCCGACCCGCGCCATATACGTGAGGTAACAGGCTTTGCCATCGGCGGCGTCTCGCCGATCGGCCATCTGGCCGCCATTCCAGCTTTCGCCGACGAGGCGCTGCTGCGCTTCGACCGCGTCTGGGCCGCCGCCGGTGCGCATGACGCGGTATTCGCGGCCGAACCCGGCGCATTGATCGCCGCGGCGGGCGCAACCGCCGCCCGCCTTGCCAATCAGGAAAGTTCTACATGACCTCGCCGATCATCGACTTCATGCTGAAGCGCAATTCAGCGCCCATCCCCGAATTGCGCGAACCGGCGCCCGGCGACGATGAAATCGCAACGATGATCAGGATAGCCACGCGCGTGCCCGACCATGGCAGGCTCGCCCCGTGGCGCTTCATCCTCTATCGCGGCAGGGCGCGCAAGGAGATCGGCGAAAAACTCGCCGAACTCGCAGAGAAGCGCGAAGGCCCGCTGGCGGAAGCGCGCCGCAACCAGGAACTGACGCGTTTCTCGCGCGCGCCGCTGGTCATCGGCGTGATTTCGAGCCCGAAGGAGAATCCGAAGATTCCGCAATGGGAGATGTTTCTGTCGGGCGGCATGGCGGCAATGAACCTGGTGATCGCCGCCAATGCGCTGGGCTACGGAACGAATATGATCACCAATTGGTATTCCGACGTCGAGGAGGGCCGGCGCATACTCGGCCTCGCGCCGCATGAGCGCGTGGTCGGCTTCGTACATATCGGCTCCTATGAAGGCCCGGCGCCGGAGCGTCCGCGCCCCGATCCGGCGGCGCTTTACGCCGATTATGCCGGTCCGTGGGAGGCATAGGAGCGTGTTCTACGAACCGGCCAAGGGCCACGGCCTGCCGCACGATCCTTCCAAGGCGATCGTCGCGCCGCGCCCGATCGGATGGATTTCGACGATCGCGCTGAACGGCGACGTGAACCTCGCGCCCTATTCCTTCTTCAACGCCTTCTCGACGAACCCCTTCCTGGTCTGGTTCTCGTCCGAAGGCGAGAAGGACAGCGCCAGCTTCGCGCGCGAAACCGGCGAGTTCGTCGTCAACCTTGTTGGGCGCGCGGTCGTTGAGCAGATGAACCGCAGCGCCGTCGATGCGCCGCGCGGCGTGAACGAGTTCGCCTATGCCGGCTTGACGCCTGCGCCTTCACGGCTGGTCGCGCCACCGCGCGTGGCCGAAGCCCCCGCAGCGCTCGAATGCAAGGTGACGGAAATCCTGCGTCCCAAGGCACTCGACGGCAGCGATGCAGGCGTGTTCGTCGTCACCGGCGAGGTGGTCGGCGTGCATATCGACGACGCGATGCTCACCGACGGCCTGTTCGATGCGGTAAAGGCCGGCAACGTCGCCCGCCTCGGCTACATGGATTATTCCATGGTCAACGAGACTTTCGCCATGCGCCGCCCGCGCTGGGACAAGGATTAGAGACCCGCAGCCCGAGCCCTTGCCAGCAGTCGCTCGGCGCGGCGCAGATGCGGCCGGTCGTACATCTGGCCGTCGATCCCGACCACACCCGGATCGCCCGCCGCCCTGAACGCCTGGACCACGGCCTGCGCATGCGCCACCGCTTCCGGAGAGGGCGTGAATGCCTCGTTGATGACCGGCACCTGGTCCGGATGGATGGCCATCTTGGCGGTGAAACCGTCGCGCTCGGCTTCGAGGCATTCAGCGCGCAGGCTGTTGGCGTCGCGGAAATTCACGAAAACCGTGTCGATAGCCGCGGTTTCGGCTGCAGAGGCGGCAAGCACCGTCATCGCCCGCGCCAATCGGAACACGTCGGTGTAGCGCCCGTTCTGGTCTCGGGTAGCCCGCGCGCCGATCGCGGCGGACAGGTCTTCCGCGCCCCAGGTCAGGCCGGAGAGGCGGGGGCTGGGGCTGTAGCTTCCCGCCGCCAGCAGGCCGGCCGCCGTTTCGGTGATGATAGGGATTATCTTCGTGGCGCCGTCAGGAAGCCCGTTTTCAGCCTCCCGGACGCGCAGCTTCGCCGAAAGCTGCTGCACATCGGCGAAGCCGTTGGATTTCGGCAGCATGATGCCGTCCGGCTTCGCCGGCACGAGCGCGGCGAGGTCGTCATCGGTCAGCCCGGACGAAAGATCGTTTATTCTCACATAGATCGCGGCAGATGTTCGCGTATGATTGTCACGGATGAAATCCGCCGCGATCCGCCGCGCCACGTCCTTGTTGCCGGCCGCGACGGAATCCTCCAGATCGACGATCACCACGTCCGCCCCGGCCGAGAATCCCTTCTCCAGCTTCCTCTCCGAATCGCCCGGAACGAACAGCAGCGAGCGCATCAGGCCGGCCTTTTCAACATCATCGCCTGGCGGATGCATTTCGCCACGAGAACTCCATGCTGGTTGAAGGCGCGGTGCTCGAACTCGACGATGCCGCGGTCGGGCTTGGACTTCGATTCGCGCACCGACAGCACCTCGGTCTCGACGCTTATCGTATCGCCATGAAACACCGGATGCGGAAACACGGTTTCCCGCATCCCCAAATTAGCGACAGTCGTACCGACGGTTATGTCGTTCACCGAAATCCCGATCATCAGGCCGAGCGTGAAGAGCGAATTGACCAGCGGCTTGCCCCATTCGCTCTTGGCGGCGAAATCGAAATCGATATGCAGCGGCTGCGGATTCAGCGTCATCACCGAAAACAGCATGTTGTCGCTTTCGGTGACGGTCTTGCGAAGCGTGTGCTTGAACGTCCGGCCGGGCTCGAACTCCTCAAGATACAGTCCAGCCATGCGGTGTTCCTCCGTTGCACGCCCGTTTGATAGGCGCTGCCGTCCCGGTGGGCAAGCCGGTTAAGGAGTATGGTGAACGCTTCGTAAACCATTTCTGCCTAGCGTCCTTCTTGGGGGTCGGAGTCGCATCCGGCAGGGCAGCGAGTGACATTCATGGTAGTGGGGCATTTCCTGAAATGGATCGGCACGGCCCGCGTCTCCGAAAGGGCCGCCGCGGCGAATGCGCTCGCCCGCGCCTATGTCGAGCGCGATCTGCCCTTCGAGGACCGCTGCGCCGCGGAAGCCGCACTCACGCTGCTGCTTGACGATCCGTCATCCAAGGTCCGCCTGGCGATGGCCGAAGCGCTGTCGATGAGCCATCATGCGCCGATCCAGATCATCGCGGCGCTCGCTTCAGACCAGCCGGAGGTCGCCGCCTTCGTTCTGGCGCGCTCGCCGCTTCTGACCGATGCTGACCTGATCGACCGCGTCGCGGCCGGTCCGAAGGCAACACAGAAGCTCGTCGCCGGGCGTCCGGTCGTGTCGATGGCGCTTGCCGCGGCGATCGCCGAGGTCGGCGAACCGGAAGCCTGCATAGAACTCATCGCCAATTCCGGCGCGGTCATCGCGGCGCTCAGTTTCCGCCGCATAGCCGAGCGCCATGGGCATCTGCCTTCCGTGCGCGAAGCGATGATCGCCGATCCACGCCTGCCGGCCGATTGCCGGCACATGCTGCTGGTCAAGCTCGGCGACGCGCTGAAGCAGGCGCCGCTGGTCGCGGCGCTGATGGGCGGCCGCGCGGACCGCGTCATGCGCGACGCCTGTGTCAAAGCCTCACTCACCGTCATCGAAAACACCCGCGCCGAGGAGCACGGCGCGTTAATCGAGCATCTGCGCCTGCGCGGCGACCTGACGTCGAGCTTCATCATCCGCGCCATCGCCCACGGCAAGGTCGACTTCTTCGGCTCGGCCATGGTGGCGCTGACCGGACAGGCCGAGCACCGGGTGAGGGCGCTGCTCTCCGGCGGCCATGATGGGGCGCTGTCGGCGCTGTTCCGCAGCGCTGGGCTTGCCGCGAGCACCCATGCCGTCATCCTGCGCGCGCTGAAAATCTGGCGCGAGGTCGCCAATGGCAAGCGCGTCGCCGGCGCGCAGGAGGTCACCTGGCTGATGCTGAAGGAATTGGGCGGGCAGGGAGCGACCGGCGATCTTGCCGGCCTGCTGAAATCCATTCACCTTGACGCGCTGCGCGAAAACGCCCGCGGCCATGCGCTGGCGATTGCTGCCGCGTGAGCCGAAGCGGCTCTATGAACGACGGAGACTGAATTGGCGTTCAAATGCGAAATACCCGCTATGCCCACGGTCCAGCTGGATGACAATGCCGTAAGAATCACGCGTTGGGACTTCGAGCCGGGCGCGGCTACCGGATGGCATGAGCATGGGTGGCCTTACTTCATCGTCATGCTGACGGCCGGAACTCTTCGGGTTCACGACGGGGTCAATGTCGCCGACGTTCCTCTCGCGGCAGGCCAGGCCTACCGAAGGCCATCCGGCATCAAGCACGACGTGATGAACGGCTCGGAACATCCGATTGCGTTCGTCGAGATCGAGGTCAAGCAACCCGACGCCCTTGGAATGGTCTAGCCGTCATCCCTGCTCAGCGCCTCCACAAACCGGATGATCTCGCCGGTCATGCCTTCGTTCCAAAGGTCGTTGTGGCTGTAAGCGTCATGTACCAGCATCTGCTTGGGCTCAGGCGCGATGGCGTAGAGCGCCTCGCCGGAGGACAGCGGGATGATGTCGTCGCGCCGGCCATGGATGAACAGTTTTGGCTGCGTGACCTTCGCAATCCTGAGATCGGAACGGAACGGATCCTTGATCAAGGGCGCGACCGGCAGGAATGGATAGTGCGTCTGGGCGAGCGACAGAACGGACAAATATGCCGACACCAGGATGACGCCGGCCGCCGGCCTGTGCGCCGCCGTGTTGACGGCGACACCGCTCCCCAGCGACTGCCCGAGCAGGACGATCCCGCCGTCGCTTTGCGCCGAAAGCCAGTCATACGCCGCCAGTCCGTCCGTCAGCAGCCCGTCTTCGGTCGGCGAACCTGTCGAACCCGCATAGCCGCGATAAGATATCGCCAGCAGGCCGATGCCGCGCGCTGCCAGCGCCTGCGCCAGAAACCTGTAATTGCCTACCCGGTCGGCGTTGCCGAGGAAGAACAGCACCGACGGCTTGCCGGCTTCGCCTTTGCTGTAAAGCGCATGCAGCGTCTCGCCATCCGGTGTTGCGATCGAGACCTTCTCGCCCCATTCGGCGCTTGACGCCGGCGCGAAGGCCGCGACGGCCCCGGGATAGAGCAGGGCGCGCTGTGAGAAATACATCAGGCCGACCAGCGCCAGGTAGCCTAGAGCCGCGACGAGCGGCAGGACCAGAAGGAGTTTGGTGGCGCTCACGGGATGCCCACCCAAAAACCTCAGATATCCAGTTCTTCCGTTGCCGCGAACTCGGCCCGTTCCTGGATGAAGCGGAAGCGCGCCTCGGGTTTCGTACCCATCAGCGCGTCGACGGCGGATTTGGTCGCCGCCTCGTCGTCGATCACGTCGACACGAAGCAGCGTGCGCTTTCTCGGATCCATCGTGGTTTCCTTGAGCTGCGACGCCATCATTTCGCCTAAGCCCTTGAAGCGGCCGATCTCGATCTTGCCGCGGCCGGTGAATTCGGTGCGCAGCAATTCGTCCTTGTGAGCGTCGTCGCGCGCATAGGCGATCTTGCCACCTTGCCGGATGCTGTAGAGCGGCGGCACGGCCATGTAGAGATGGCCGCCGCGAATGAGATCGGGCATCTCCTGATAGAAAAAGGTGATCAGCAGCGAGGCAATATGCGCGCCGTCGACATCGGCGTCAGTCATGATGATCACGCGGTCGTAGCGCAGATCCTCATCGCGATATTTCGACCGCGTGCCGCAGCCCAGCGCCTGGATCAGGTCGGAAATCTGCTGGTTGGCGGCGAGCTTGTCGTTGCCGGCGCTGGCGACATTGAGGATCTTGCCGCGCAGCGGCAGGATAGCCTGCATGGCGCGGTCGCGCGCCTGCTTGGCCGAGCCGCCGGCCGAATCGCCCTCGACAATGAACAGTTCGGCGCCGGCCGCCGCATTCTGCGTGCAGTCGGCGAGCTTTCCCGGCAGCCGCAGCTTGCGCACGGCGCTCTTGCGCGACACTTCCTTTTCCTGCCGCCGCCGCACCCGCTCGTCGGCGCGGGCAATCACCCATTCGAGAAGCTTCGAGGCCTCCTGCGGATTGTCGGCGAGCCAGTGGTCGAACGGGTCGCGGATCGCCGTCTCGACCAGCCTAATCGCTTCGACGGTCGCGAGCTTGTCCTTGGTCTGGCCGACGAATTCCGGCTCGCGAATGAACACCGACAGCATGCCCGCCGCCGAGATCATCACGTCCTCGCTGGTTACCACCGAAGCGCGCTTGTTGCCGGTGAGGTCGGCGTAGGCGCGCAGGCCCCGCGTCAGCACGTTGCGGAAGCCGGTCTCGTGCGTGCCGCCTTCGCCGGTCGGGATGGTGTTGCAGTAGGAATTGACAAAGCCGTCGCCGCCGAACCAGGTGACGGCCCATTCGATCGAGCCGTGTCCGCCCTGCTTTTCGCTTTTGCCGGCAAAGATTTCGCGTGTGACCTGGAATTCATCGCCGAGCGAGGCTTTCAGATAGTCTTTCAGCCCGCCGGGAAAATGCAGTACCGCCTTGGCCGGCGTCGGGTCCTTTTCCTTGATCAGCAGCGGGTCGCAGGACCAGCGGATCTCGACGCCGCCGAACAGATAGGCCTTCGATCGCGCCATGCGGTAGAGCCGCGCCGGTTCGAAATGCGCGCCCTTGCCGAAGATGTCGGGGTCGGGATGGAAGCGGATTTTCGTGCCGCGCCGGTTGTGCACGTCGCCGAGTGATTCTAGCCCGCCCTGCGGAATGCCGCGCGAGAAGCGCTGGCGATAGAGCTGGCGGCCGCGCGCCACCTCGACCTCGAGCAGGTCCGACAGCGCATTGACCACGGAAACACCGACGCCATGCAGGCCGCCCGACGTCTCATAGACCTTGGAATCGAATTTGCCGCCGGCGTGCAGAGTGCACATGATGACTTCGAGCGCGGATTTCTTCGGAAACTTCGGGTGCGGATCGACTGGAATGCCGCGGCCATTGTCGGTGACCGTCAGGAAACCGTCGGCCGAAAGCTCCACGTCGATGAAGGTGGCGTGACCGGCCACCGCCTCGTCCATCGAATTGTCGATGACTTCGGCGAAGAGGTGGTGCAGCGCCTTCTCGTCGGTGCCGCCAATATACATGCCCGGCCGCCGGCGCACCGGCTCCAGCCCCTCCAGCACTTCGATGTCGGCGGCGCTGTAACCCTCGCTGCCGTCCTTGGCCTGTGGCGCCGCTCCGCGCTTGGCGGCAACGGCAGCCTGCACGAGCGGATCGGCCGGGCGAGTTGGCGTACGCTGGCTTGGCTTTTCCAGCCTGGCGAAGAGGTCGTTGCTGTCGTCCATGAACTGGCAGGTGTTCCGGTGATTCGAATATGCTGGGATACTGCCCGTTTTTTCCGGCGCGCGACAGAGGTTCGCGTTCCGTTCGGCGGCCGATCAGGAGGCAGTGGCAGGCGCCGTATAGCGCCGGCGAACCGCGTCGACAATGCGCTTGCGGCTTTCTTCGGCGGAAAGCGTCTGATCTGCCTCGACTTCGGCGGTCTCATCCGCCAGCGCGTCGTCCCTGATCTGCCTGCGGAACCAGTCGGAATAATCCCCGTTGCGCAGATGGTGCTGCCAGGTTTTGTCGTCAATGCCCTCGGCGATCTGGACGAACATCATCAGATTATGCGCCCTGAGTTTCATCGCGTCGTCGGGACCGCGAAAATAGAAGCTGCCCGCTTCGTCGAGCTGACCTTCGGCATATTTGCGCGTATGCCGCTTGCGCGACTGCCTTGGCTTTTCGGCCTTGATCAACTTGGCCGCCTCTCCCGATTTTGGCCGCCAGAACAGCACGCGATCATCGTCCGGGGCGACCAATCCTTCGGGCTGCTGCAGACCTGTCTCACGGCAGAACACCCTGATCACCTCATCCGCCTGAGGTCCGAGCGCGATCACGGCGGAGACAAGACCGAGCGCGTCGGTCGCCACGGCGTCGGGGTGAACGGTGATGAGGATCGTGCCTGGCAGTTCCATCGAAAGCACGAGCGGCGTGTCGTTCCGCTGTTTCGGCAACAGATGGTGGGTTTCGTCGACGATCAGCCAGTGCGGCCTTGCAGTGCGGGAGCGGAAGCGGGCGAGTTCCGGCAGGAAATCGGCAAAGAAATCGGGTCGTTCATTGACGTCGAGCGTGAGCGTGCTGAGCACGACGTTGTCGTCCGGCTTCTCCAGCAGTTTCATCGCCTGATCCAGAGTCGGCGGGACCGAGCCGTCGCCAACGGTCACCGCGTCTTTCAGGTCGTGATAGTCGCCTTCGGGATCGAAAACGCAGAACTGAAAGTCTCGTTCGACGAAGCGTTCGGTCAGCGCGGTTGCAAGCGTCGACTTGCCTATGCCGGAACTGCCGGCGATGAGCACGGTGTCCGTCGGCCACAGGCGAACCTCGCTTCCGTCCTCCTCCGTGCCGACAGGAATGCCGTTTCGGCGGCTGAAGCCGAGGTCCCAATCGCGCGCGATCAACTGATCGGCCAGTTCTTCCAACCCTTCTCCCCGGGCGCCCTGCGTTACGATGTCGGCCGTGTCCTTGACGGAGGCAAGCGCGTTGGCGACCGCCACGCTGCAGCCGCAGGTGCGCAGGAAGGCATGGTCGTTCTCTGCGTCGCCGATGCCGACGACATTGTGGGCCGACAGTCGGAGCTCCTCCAGTGCAACGGTCAGGCCGGCGGCCTTGTTGATGCCGCTTGGCAAGATCATGACCGCGCCCTTGTTGAAGATGATCTCGAGTTCGAGGCCGAAATCCTTGATTACTTCGAGCGCCGTGGTCTGGTGCGGCTCCCACGTCGCCACGATCGAGCGTCCCACCGACAATGGTGCAACCCCGCGCCGCGCCAGCGCCTCGACGAAATTGGGCGGCGGCGGGGGCGAGATCGCGCGCTCCTCCTCGCTTGCCGGCGTGTAGATCAGCGCGCCGTTTTCAGCCACGACCTTGTCGAACACGGCCAGATCCGGAAACACATGCTTGAGATCCGGCAATTCGCGCCCTGTGACGAGAATGAGCTTCCGGCCGCTTTCCTTCAGGCGTCTCAGCGCATCGAGCGAGGCGGCAGTAACCAACCCGTCATGAGCCAGCGTGCCGTCGTAATCCGTGGCGAGCGCGATGAAATACATTCGGCCTTCGGTCTGCGGTCGGATCCTTGGGGCGGATTCCGGTTGAAATCGACAGCATAACGAACAACACGGATCGACCGTTCCGCGCGACGCGCGCAAAGCGTTCTCGCCTGGGGGTAGCGCGTTTCCACACGGACCGGAGAGTACGAGGTTCCATCCAGCCGGTTGTCAACGCGATCATCTGCCAAGCGCGGGTTCCGATTGTGGAAGTTTTGGGCTTTTCTCACGGAACAAGATCGCGAAAAACACGCGGTCTGGCACCAAGCCTATCGTGCGCCCAATCAATGCTGTCGCAACGACAGCGAAAACCAAACGGCCGAAGAACACACTGGTAAAGTCTGCGCCCAGAGCAATGACAACCAAAGTGTCCTCTATGATGCTGTGGGCAAAACCCATGAAGACGCAGGCAAGAAAGATCTGACGTGGTTCAATGGAGGTTACACGGGCCTCACGGATAAGCAGCCCTCCGCCGTACGAGATTCCAAGAAACAGGCCGACGGCAGCGAACGGCACGGTTTGCGACTGAATGCCGGCCAGGCGAAAGAGCGGCGTAAGCCCCTTGTTCAGCCAGCCCAGGATGCCGGAAATCTTGAGAAGCTCCATCGACCAGCTCAGGCCCAGCAGAACGATCAGCATGATTGCCAGGGTCTTTACCGTGCTCAGAGTAAAATCGCTCCAGTCGGTACTTTCGCTCATGGGTACCCATGCCGGTTCCAACGGCGCGGATAGCCAGCCTGTTGCCGAAAATATCTGGTGCAGCAGCACGGCAAAGATCAGCCCGCCGGCTATGCGAAGCACGACGGTGACCACGATGCCCGGTCCAGCCTTCTGAATGATGCGTTGTTCGATGGGGAGGGCATGCGCGAACAACAAAAGCGCTGAAAAGACGGTCATGTCTCCAGAGCTCAGTGCGGAAATCGGCGCCAGCGTGAATACAATCACCACCGCTCCCCAGATTCCCACAAGCAATCCCGTCAACCAGGCAAGGGCGAGTTCGGGCGGCAGGCCAACCAGCTTCATGAGCGGCGCGAAGTACGGTGAAACCGCTCGAATAAATCCAAATTCCACCAGGACCTGCGTGACGAGCGTGATCGGTACGATGATGCGCACGAGTTCCCAATAGATTTCAAGAGTTTCCCCGGTCCTTCGATAAAGGGCGGATCGCACTGTCATGGCGGTGTCTCCGTAATTGCCGCCAAATCGATTAGCGCGGTGCCATTCGCATTTGTGGTCAAAATTTGCGGTTTCGTGCAATAATATTGCACGAAGGGACTTCGCATCTGTGGGGGACGAAATGGACCAGATCGACAGGAAACTCCTCGACCTTTTGCAACAGGACGCTTCCCGTACCAACGCCGATTTGGCGGAGGAGGTCGGACTTTCACCGTCGAGTTGTCTGCGCCGTATCCGGCGGCTCAAATCGACCGGCGTCATCGAGCGCGTTGTTGCCATCCTCAATCCGGCCAAGGCCGGCAAGGGATTGAGGGCGATTGTCACAGTCGAGCTCGAGCGCCATGGCGAGCAGCACACGCGCCGCTTTCTCGATCTTGCCACCAGGGAGCGGGCCGTGATCCAAGCCTGCAGCGTGAGCGGCGAGACCGACGCTGTCCTGATGCTGCGCCTGGCCGACATGGACGAGTTCGATGCACTGTGCGAGCGGCTTTTCCGGGACCGCACCAATGTCGCGCGCTACTACACGATGTTCGTGATCCGCACTGCCAAGGAGACAACCGCGATCCCGTTCTAGATTTTCTAGCGGTTGCCTAAGGATGGCCGCCGTTCACCACATCCCGGCGATCGAAACGAAAAAAGGCCGGCGTGGCGCCGGCCTTTCCTCCGAAATGCCCGTCCTCAGCTCGCCAGAGCCTCGATCGGTGGGCACGAGCACACCAGATTGCGGTCGCCGGCGACATTGTCGATGCGCGAGACCGGCGGCCAGTATTTGGCCGCACTATCCGGATCGCCATCCGGAAAGGCGGCTTCGAGCCGCGTATAGGGATGCGTCCAGTCGGCGGCGAGCGCTTCAGCGGCGGTATGCGGCGCGTTGACCAGCGGGTTGTCGCCGGCCGGCCACTCGCCCTTGGCGACGCGCTCGGCTTCCCTGGCGATCGCGATCATCGCCTCGCAGAACCGGTCGAGTTCCCGCTTCGGCTCGGATTCGGTCGGCTCGACCATCAGTGTCCCCGCCACCGGCCACGACATGGTCGGCGCGTGGAAACCGTAATCGATCAGGCGCTTGGCGACGTCTTCTACACCGATGCCGGCGCTTTCCTTCAGCACGCGCGTATCGAGGATGCACTCATGCGCGACACGGCCATTGCGGCCCTTGAACAGCACGGGGTAGTGCCCTTTCAGCCGCTCGGCGATGTAGTTGGCGCTGAGGATCGCCAGTTCCGTCGCCTGCTTCAGGCCGGCGGCTCCCATCATGCGGATATACATCCAGGTGATCGGCAGGATCGACGCGCTGCCATAGGGAGCGGCCGACACCGCGTGCCCGCTTTCCGTCTCGACATGGCCGGGCAGGAATGCCGCCAGATGCGACTTGACGCCGATCGGCCCGACGCCCGGCCCGCCGCCGCCATGCGGGATGCAGAAGGTCTTGTGCAGGTTCATGTGGCAGACGTCGCCGCCAATGTCGCCCGGCCGCGCCAGGCCGACCAGCGCGTTCAGATTGGCGCCGTCGAGATAGACCTGTCCGCCGTGCTCGTGCACCAGCGCGCAGATGTCCTTCACGCCTTCCTCGAACACGCCATGGGTCGAGGGATAGGTGATCATCAGCGCCGCAACGTTCTGCGAATGCTGCTCCACCTTCGCCTTCAGGTCGGCAATATCGATGTCGCCTTCATCCGTACAGCGCACGACGACGACATCCATGCCGGCCATATGCGCGCTCGCCGGATTGGTTCCGTGCGCGGAGGAGGGGATCAGGCAGACCTTGCGATGCGCTTCTCCACGCGACTGGTGATAGCGGCGGATGGCGAGCAGCCCGGCATATTCGCCCTGGCTGCCGGCGTTGGGCTGCAGCGAGACGCTGTCAAAGCCGGTGATTTCGGCGAGCCATCTCTCCAGTTCGTCGGTCATGGCGCGATAACCCTCGGCATGCTCCGCCGGCGCGAACGGGTGCATGTTGGCCACTTCCGGCCAACTCACCGGCATCATCTCGGCCGCCGCGTTGAGCTTCATCGTGCAGGAGCCGAGCGGGATCATGGTGCGGTCAAGCGCCAGATCCTTGTCGGCCAGCCGCCTGAGATAGCGCATCATCTCCGTTTCGGAGCGGATTTCGTGGAACACCGGCTGCGTCATGAAGTTCTCGCCGCGCCGCCGTTCCGGCAGCATCAGCTCGGCTTTCGAAGGCGGCGTGG
>NZ_AHAM01000172.1 GCF_000236565.1 Mesorhizobium alhagi CCNWXJ12-2
GCAGTTTCGCGGCGGCGGCAAGGCGCACGGCCCGGTCGTTCGCAGCCATGAGCATGACCTTCCCAAGAAGGTCCGCGCTCTCGGCCTGAAGCATGCGCTGTCGGCCAAGGCCAAGTCGTCCAGCCTGATCATCATCGATGATCTGAAGCTGACCGAAGCCAAGACGAAGGCGCTGATCGCGAACTTCGAAAAGCTCGGCCTGACCAACGCACTGATGATCGGCGGCGCCGAGCTTGACGTGAACTTCAAGCGCGCGGCCACGAACATCCCGAACATCGACGTGCTGCCGATCCAGGGCATCAACGTCTACGACATTCTGCGCCGCGGCACGCTGGTCCTTTCCAAGGCCGCCGTCGAGGCCCTCGAGGAGCGCTTCAAATGACGGATCTCCGCCACTACGACGTGATCGTCAGCCCGGCGATCACCGAAAAGTCGACCATGGCTTCCGAACAGAACCAGGTCGTGTTCAACGTCGCCAGGAAGGCGACGAAGCCGGAAATCAAGGCTGCCATCGAGGCGCTGTTCAGCGTCAAGGTGACGGCGGTCAACACCCTGATCCGCAAGGGCAAGGTGAAGCGTTTCCGCGGCACGGCAGGCCGGCAGAGCGATGTGAAGAAGGCGATTGTGACGCTGGCCGAGGGCCAGTCGATCGACGTCGCTACGGGTCTCTGAGAGGCGCGAGGACAGTAAAATGGCATTGAAGAATTTCAAACCGGTAACGCCCAGCCTTCGTCAGCTGGTTCTCGTCGACCGCTCGGCTCTCTACAAGGGCAAGCCGGTCAAGGGCCTGACGGAAGGCCTGACCAAGTCGGGCGGCCGCAATAATTACGGCCGCATCACCGCCCGCTTCATCGGCGGCGGCCACAAGCGTTCGTATCGCATCATCGACTTCAAGCGCCGCAAGTTCGATATGCAGGCGACGGTCGAGCGGATCGAGTACGACCCGAACCGCACCGCCTTCATCGCGCTGGTCAAGTATGACGACGGCGAGCTGAACTACATCCTGGCGCCGCAGCGTCTGGCCGTCGGCGACAAGATCATCGCCGGCGAGGCGGTCGACGTGAAGCCGGGCAATGCGATGCCGCTTTCGGCCATGCCGGTCGGCACCATCGTCCACAATGTCGAGCTGAAGCCCGGCAAGGGCGGCCAGATCGCGCGTTCGGCCGGTTCCTACGCACAGCTCGTCGGCCGCGACCAGGGCATGGCGATCCTGCGCCTCAACTCGGGCGAGCAGCGCGTCGTCAGCGGCCTGTGCATCGCCACCGTCGGCGCGGTCTCCAATCCGGACCACGCCAACATCAACCTCGGCAAGGCCGGCCGCAAGGTCTGGCTCGGCAAGCGCCCGCACAATCGCGGCGTGACCATGAACCCGGTCGATCACCCGCATGGCGGCGGCGAAGGCCGTACCTCGGGCGGACGCAATCCGGTGTCGCCGTGGGGCAAGCCGACCAAGGGCAAGAAGACGCGGTCCAACAAGGCGACCGACAAGTTCATCCTGCGCTCGCGTCATCAGCGCAAGAGCTAAAGAGAGGTAGTCCGACGTGACCCGTTCAGTTTGGAAAGGCCCGTTCATCGACGGCTTTCTCTTGAAGAAAGCCGAGAAGGTGCGCGAAGGCGGCCGTAGCGAAGTGATCAAGATGTGGAGCCGCCGCTCTACCATTCTGCCCCAGTTCGTCGGCCTTACCTTCGGCGTCTACAACGGCCAGAAGCACATCCCGGTCTCCGTGTCGGAAGACATGGTCGGCCACAAGTTCGGCGAATTCGCCCCGACCCGGACCTATTACGGTCACGGCGCGGACAAGAAAGCGAAGAGGAAGTAACATGGGCAAGGCCAAAGCTCCGCGCAGGCTTGCTGACAACGAGGCGCGCGCGGTTCTCCGCACCATCCGCATCAGCCCGCAGAAGCTGAACCTCGTTGCCGCGCTCATCCGCGGCAAGAAGGTGGCGACTGCGCTGTCGGATCTCGAATTTTCGCGCAAGCGCATTTCCGGCACCGTCAAGAAGACGCTGGAATCGGCGATCGCCAATGCCGAGAACAATCACGACCTCGACGTCGACGCCCTCGTGGTGGCCGAAGCCTATGTCGGAAAGTCGATTGTCATGAAGCGTTTCCATGCACGTGGCCGCGGCCGCGCCAGCCGGATCGAGAAGCCGTTTTCGCACCTCACGATCGTCGTTCGTGAAGTCGAAGAGAAAGGGGAGGCCGCCTGATGGGTCAGAAAATCAATCCGATCGGTTTCCGCCTCGGCATCAACCGCACCTGGGACTCGCGCTGGTACGCAAACACCGGCGAGTACGGCAAGCTGCTGCATGAAGACATCAAGATTCGCGAATACCTGAAGAACGAGCTGAAGCAGGCCGCGATCTCGAAGGTCGTCATCGAGCGTCCGCACAAGAAGTGCCGCGTCACCATCCATGCCGCCCGTCCTGGCCTGATCATCGGCAAGAAGGGCGCGGACATCGAGAAGCTTCGCAAGAAGCTGATGGAGATGACGAAGTCGGAGACGCACCTGAACATCGTCGAGGTGCGCAAGCCCGAGATCGACGCCATTCTGGTCGCGCAGTCCATCGCGCAGCAGCTCGAGCGCCGCATCGCGTTCCGCCGCGCCATGAAGCGCGCCGTGCAGTCGGCCATGCGTCTCGGCGCCGAAGGCATCCGCATCAACTGCTCGGGCCGTCTCGGCGGCGCTGAAATCGCGCGCATGGAGTGGTACCGCGAAGGCCGCGTGCCGCTGCACACGCTGCGCGCCGATGTCGATTACGGCACGGCCGAAGCGCAGACCGCCTACGGCATCTGCGGCGTCAAGGTCTGGGTGTTCAAGGGCGAGATCCTCGAGCACGACCCGATGGCTTCGGAGCGCCGCGCCACCGAAGGCGATCATTCGCATGCAGGCGACCGGGGCGAGCGCAGCCGCCGCCGCGAAAACGCCTGATAAGCATTAGGATTTGGAGTAAAGAACGATGCTGCAGCCAAAGCGCACAAAGTTCCGCAAGCAGTTCAAGGGACGCATCCACGGGATTGCCAAGGGCGGCACGAACCTGGATTTCGGCGGCTTTGGTCTGAAGGCGATGGAGCCGGACCGCGTCACCGCGCGTCAGATCGAGGCGGCTCGCCGCGCGATCACCCGCGAGATGAAGCGCCAGGGCCGCGTCTGGATCCGCGTGTTCCCGGACGTGCCGGTGACCTCCAAGCCGACCGAAGTCCGCATGGGCAAGGGCAAGGGCGCGGTGGATTTCTGGGCATGCCGGGTCAAGCCGGGCCGCATCATGTTCGAGATCGACGGCGTCTCCGAGGAAATCGCCCGCGAGGCGCTGCGTCTCGGCGCGGCCAAGCTCTCGGTCAAGACGCGCTTCGTTCAGCGCATCGCAGAATAAGGGAAGGGCTGATCATGAAAGCCTCTGACGTCAGGGTGAAGACCCAGGACCAGCTCAACGACGAACTGGCCTCGCTTAAGAAGGAGCAGTTCAACCTGCGCTTCCAGAAGGCGACCGGCCAGCTCGAGAAGACCGCGCGCGTCAAGCAGGTCCGCAGGGACATTGCGCGCATCAAGACCATCGCCGCCGAAAAATCGGCCGGCAAGAAGGCTTAAGGACGAAAAACATGCCAAAGCGCATTCTGCAGGGCACCGTCGTCAGCGACAAGAACGAGAAGACGGTCGTCGTCAAGGTCGAACGGCGCTTCACGCATCCCGTGATGAAGAAGACCGTGCGCCAGACCAAGAAATACAAGGCGCATGACGAGAACAACGCCTGCAAGGTCGGCGATCAGGTCTTCATCCAGGAGTCGGCTCCGATCTCCAAGGACAAGCGCTGGGTCGTCATCACCGAAGCCCAGGCTCAGTAACGAAATTTTGGACAAGCCGGGCAGGGCGCATGACGCCACTGTCCACGAATAAAGAAGGCGGCCAGTCATGATTCAGATGCAAACAAACCTCGACGTCGCGGATAATTCCGGCGCCCGTCGTGTCATGTGCATCAAGGTGCTGGGCGGCTCGAAGCGGAAATACGCTTCCGTCGGCGACATCATCGTGGTGTCGATCAAGGAAGCCATCCCGCGCGGCCGCGTCAAGAAGGGCGATGTGATGAAGGCGGTCGTGGTTCGCACGGCCAAGGACATCCGCCGCCCGGACGGCAGCGTGATCCGTTTCGACAAGAACGCGGCCGTTCTCGTCGACAACAAGAAAGAGCCCATCGGCACGCGCATCTTCGGCCCGGTTCCGCGCGAACTGCGCGCCAAGAACCACATGAAGATCATCTCGCTCGCGCCTGAAGTGCTGTAAGGAGCCGGAAAAATGCAGAAGATTCGCAAAGGCGACAAGGTCGTCGTCCTGGCCGGCAAGGACAAGGGCCGTACCGGCGAAGTGCTCAGCGTAGCACCGAAGGACGACAAGGCCATCGTTCGCGGCGTCAACCTGGTGCGCCGCCACCAGAAACAGTCCCAGTCCCAAGAGGGCGGGATCATTACGAAGGAAGCGTCGATCCATTTGTCGAACATCGCGCTGGCCGACCCCAAGGACGGAAAGCCGACCCGCGTCGGCTTCCAGGTCCAGGACGGCAAGAAGGTGCGCGTGGCAAAGCGCTCGGGAGAAGTGATCAATGGCTAAGGCAGAATATCAGGCCCGCCTGAAGACGGTCTACAACGAGACCATCCGCAAGGCGCTGCTCGAAGAGTTCAAGTATGAGAACGAGATGGAGGTCCCGCGCCTCGACAAGATCGTGCTCAACATGGGCGTCGGCGAGGCGACCGCGGATTCCAAGAAGCCGTCGGTTGCGGCTGCCGACCTGGCGCTGATCGCCGGCCAGAAGCCGGTCATCACCTATGCCCGCAACTCGATCGCCGGCTTCAAGGTCCGCGAAAAGATGCCGATCGGCACCAAGGTGACGCTCCGCAAGGAGCGCATGTACGAGTTCCTGGATCGCCTGGTCAACATCGCGCTTCCGCGCGTTCGCGACTTCCGCGGCCTGAACCCCAAGAGCTTCGATGGCCGGGGCAACTATGCCATGGGCATCAAGGAACACATCGTGTTTCCGGAGATCAACTACGACAAGGTTGATCAGATCTGGGGCATGGACATCATCGTTTGTACGACTGCGAAGACGGACGACGAAGCCCGGGCGCTGCTCAAGGCTTTCAACTTCCCCTTCCGCCAGTAACGGCAGCGAGAAAAGGAAAATCTGAAATGGCAAAGACCAGCTCAGTCGAGAAGAACAACAGGCGCCGCCGGCTCGTCGACCAGAAGGCCGCGAAGCGCAAGGCTCTCAAGGCGACGATCATGGACAAGAACGTCCCGATCGAAGAGCGTTTCCGGGCCCAGCTGAAGCTCGCGGCAATGCCGCGCAACTCGGCCAAGACCCGTATCCGCAATCGCTGCGAAGTCACCGGCCGTCCGCGCGCCTATTATCGCAAACTGAAGATGTCGCGCATCGCGCTTCGTGAACTTGGCTCGCTGGGCGCAGTGCCCGGTCTCGTCAAGTCGAGCTGGTAAGGAGGACATAACATGTCATTGAGTGATCCTCTCGGCGATATGCTGACCCGCATCCGCAACGCCTATGGCCGCAAGAAGTCGAAGGTTTCGACGCCGGCCTCGCGTCTGCGCGCCCGCGTTCTCGACGTTCTGAAGAATGAAGGCTATATCCGCGACTACACGCAGACCGACTTCGACAACGGCAAGTCCGAGATCGAGATCGAGCTGAAGTATTTCGACGGCGCCCCAGTCATTCGCGAGATCGCCCGCGTTTCGAAGCCCGGCCGCCGCGTCTACGTGTCGGTCAAGTCGATCCCGCAGGTCGCCAACGGCCTCGGCATCTCGATCCTTTCGACCCCGAAGGGCGTGATGGCCGACCATGAAGCGCGCGAGCAGAATGTCGGCGGGGAAATCCTCTGCCAGATTTTCTGATCTGGCCGGCGTGAAGTAAGGACAAGAAAATGTCTCGTATTGGCAAAAAACCCGTTCCGCTGCCGCAAGGCGTGACCGCTACCGTCGACGGCCAGACCGTCACCGCGAAGGGTCCGAAGGGCGAGCTGAAGTTCGTGGTCAACGACGAAGTCCTGGTCAAGATGGAGAATGGCGAGATCGCCGTTCAGCCTCGCGACCAGACCAAGGTCTCGCGCTCCAAGTGGGGCATGTCGCGCACGCAGATCGTCAACATCGTCGAGGGCGTGAAGCAGGGCTTCGAAAAGCGGCTCGAGATCAGCGGCGTCGGCTATCGTGCGGCGCTTCAGGGCAAGAACCTGCAGCTCGCGCTTGGCTTCAGCCACGATGTCGTCTATCAGACGCCCGAAGGCATCACGATCACCGTGCCGAAGCCGACCGAAATCGTGGTCGCAGGCATCGACAAGCAGGCGGTCGGCCAGGTTGCTGCGGAAATCCGGAAGTATCGCGGACCCGAGCCCTACAAGGGCAAGGGCGTGAAATACGCCGGTGAGAAGATCGTCCGCAAAGAAGGCAAGAAGAAATAAGGCCACGGTGCGCGGTCGCGGGAGGCATTACGCCTACCGCATATGGCCGCGCCCGTTTCACAAGGCAGGGAATAAGTACCATGGCTTCCAAGGAATCCACCCAGCGGCGCGCGATGCGCGTACGGCGTCAGATCAAGAAGGTCTCGGGCGATCGCCTGCGCCTTTCGGTCTATCGCTCGTCGAAGAACATCCACGCGCAGATCATCGACGATTCGAAGGGCCACACCGTGGCCGCCGCTTCGACGCTCGAGAAGGATCTGAAGGGCTCGCTGAAGACCGGCGCCGACGTCGCGGCCGCCGCTGCTGTCGGCAAGCTGCTTGCCGAACGCGCCACGAAGGCCGGCGTCAAGGAAGTCGTCTTCGACCGCGGACCGTACATCTATCATGGCCGCATCAAGGCGCTGGCCGATGCCGCCCGCGAGGCTGGCCTCACTTTCTAATTCGCCCCGGCGTCCGAATGTGGCGCTGGATCTTTGTAGAAACCGTGCTTCCGGAAAAGAATAAGGAACAGGATAATGGCACAAGAACGTAGGGATGACCGCCGCGGCGGTCGTGACCGCGAAGAGCGCGACAGCGAGTTTGTCGACAAGCTCGTCCACATCAACCGCGTCGCCAAGGTCGTCAAGGGCGGCCGGCGCTTCGGCTTTGCAGCCCTCGTCGTCGTCGGCGACCAGAAGGGCCGCGTCGGCTTCGGCCACGGCAAGGCTCGCGAAGTGCCTGAGGCAATCCGCAAGGCGACCGAGGCCGCCAAGCGCGAGTTGATCTTCGTGCCGCTCCGTTCGGGCCGCACGCTGCACCACGACGTCGAAGGCCGTCACGGCGCCGGCAAGGTGCTGCTGCGCGCCGCCAAGGCCGGTACCGGCATCATCGCCGGCGGTCCGATGCGCGCCGTTTTCGAGACGCTGGGCATGCACGATGTCGTTGCCAAGTCGATGGGTTCGTCGAACCCGTACAACATGGTGCGCGCGACGTTCGATGCGCTGAAGAGCCAGATGCATCCCAAGGATGTGGCGGCCCAGCGCGGCATCAAGTACTCGACGCTCCAGGCGCGCCGCGGCACCGCCGTAGCGGCCGAGGAATAGTCGTTCGAGCTCAGGGATCACGACCATGGCAAAGAAAGCAACCAAGACCGTAACGGTCGAGCAGATCGGCAGCCCGATCCGCCGTCCGAAGGAGCAGCGCGCGACGCTGGTCGGCCTCGGCCTGAACAAGATGCATCGCCGCCGCACGCTCGAAGACACTCCTTCGGTGCGCGGCATGATCGCGGCGGTACAGCATCTCGTCCGCGTCGTCGACGAGAAGTAGGCCCGGGCGCAGGAGAAAGACAATGAAACTCAACGATCTGCGCGATAATGAAGGCGCGACCCATTCGAAGAAGCGCCTCGGGCGCGGCATCGGCTCGGGTTCCGGCAAGACGGCCGGCCGCGGCGTGAAAGGCCAGAAGGCGCGCTCCGGCGTCGCCATCAACGGCTTCGAGGGCGGCCAGATGCCGCTCTACCGGCGCCTGCCGAAGCGCGGCTTCAACAACATCTTCCGCAAGGATTATGTGACCGTGTCGCTGGCCCGCATCCAGATTGCGCTCGACGCCAAGAAGCTCGACGCCAAGGCGACCGTGAACGCCGAGGCTCTCGTCAAGGCCGGCGTCATCCGCCGCGCCAAGGATGGCGTGCGCCTGCTCAGCGACGGCGAACTGAAGTCGAAGCTCAGCTTTGACGTCGCCGGCGCATCGAAGGCCGCAATCGAGAAGGTCGAGAAGGCCGGCGGGACCGTAAAGGTTCCCGAGAAGGCCGACGCGTCGGAATAATTGCACTTTTCAAGCGGCGGTCCCGGCGGCCGCCGCTTGCATCTTTGCCGTCCGAAGCCTATCTCGGAGCTTCGTCGACAATGCCGCCCGCTGCGGGCTTTCAAGCGTGACGAAGCGGAGACTTCCATATGGCATCGGCTGCTGAACAACTTGCATCCAATCTGAATTTCGCAGCCTTCGCCAAGGCCGAAGACCTGAAGAAGCGCATCTGGTTCACCCTGGGCGCGCTCCTGGTCTACCGGCTCGGCACCTACATCCCGCTTCCAGGCATCAATCCCGACGCGTTCGCGCAGGCTTTCACGCAGCAGTCCGGCGGCGTGCTCGGCATGTTCAACATGTTTGCCGGCGGCGCGGTCGAGCGCATGGCGCTGTTTGCGCTCGGCATCATGCCCTACATCTCCGCCTCGATCATCATGCAGCTGATGACTTCGGTCATCCCCACGCTCGAAGCCTTGAAGAAGGAAGGCGAGCAGGGCCGCAAGGTCATCAACCAGTATACGCGCTACGGCACCGTGCTGCTCGCCATCGTCCAGGCCTACGGCATCTCGGTCGGGCTCGAGAGCGGCGCGGGCATCGTCACCGATCCCGGCATGTTCTTCCGCGCCACCACCGTCATCACGCTGGTCGGCGGCACCATGTTCCTGATGTGGCTCGGCGAGCAGATCACCGCGCGCGGCATCGGCAACGGCATTTCGCTGATCATCTTCGCCGGCATCGTAGCCGGCCTGCCGTCGGCGATCAGCGGCACACTGGAACTCGGCCGCACCGGCGCGCTGTCGACCGGGCTGATTCTCGCGATCATCGTGCTGGCCATCGCCGTCATCGCGATCATCGTCTTCTTCGAGCGCGCCCAGCGCCGGCTTTTGATCCAGTATCCCAAGCGCCAGGTCGGCAACCGCATGTTCCAGGGCGATACGTCGCACCTGCCGCTGAAGCTCAACACCGCCGGCGTCATTCCGCCGATCTTCGCCTCGTCTCTGCTGCTCCTGCCGGCGACGGTTGCAGGCTTTTCGGCAACGACGACTATGCCCGGCTGGGCAAGCACCGCCCTGGCAGCCCTTGGACATGGGCAGCCGCTCTACATGCTGCTTTACGCGGCCATGATCGCGTTCTTCGCCTTCTTCTACACGGCGATCGTGTTCAATCCGAAGGATACGGCCGACCAGTTGAAGAAGCATTCCGGCTTCATCCCCGGCTACCGCCCGGGCGAGCGCACCGCCGAATACATCGACTACGTGCTGACGCGCATCACCGTTGTCGGCGCCATCTACCTCGTTCTCGTCTGCCTGCTGCCCGAATTCCTGATCTCGGCGACTGGCGTGCCGTTCTACCTTGGTGGCACTTCGCTTCTGATCGTTGTCAGTGTAACGCTGGATACGGTTGCGCAGATCCAGGGTCACCTGATTGCCCACCAGTATGAGGGACTGATCAAGAAGTCGAAGCTGCGCGGGGGCAAGAGAGGCAGATGAGGTTGATATTGCTTGGGCCGCCGGGGGCGGGCAAGGGGACGCAAGCACAGAGACTGGTCGAAAAACACGGCATCCCTCAGCTCTCCACGGGTGACATGCTGCGTGCGGCGGTGCAGGCCGGCACCGATGTCGGCAAGCGCGCCAAGGCCGTAATGGATGCCGGCGAATTGGTTTCGGACGCCATCGTCAATGCCATCGTCGCCGAACGCCTCGACCAGCCGGATGCGGCCCGAGGCTTCATCCTTGACGGATACCCGCGCACCCTGGTGCAGGCCGACGCTGTCCAGACGATGCTCGAGGATCGCGGCCTGGTTCTCGACGCGGTCATAGAACTCGTCGTCGACGACAAGGCACTGGTCGGCCGGATCGTCAAGCGCGCCGAGGAGACCCGGGCCGCCGGCCAGCCGGTGCGCAAGGACGACAATCCGGAGGTGTTCGACGAGCGGCTGCGGGAATATTATAAGAAGACGGCGCCGCTGATCGGCTACTACTACGCCAAGGGCATGCTGAAATCGGTCGATGGCATGGCCGATATAGACGCGGTGACGAAGCAGATCGAGGCGGTTCTGGCCGGAACGCACAAAACGTAGCCGACCGCACTTGACGAGCAATCCGTTCTGGACTATGGCAGCCCGTCTCCCATTCAGGCATGAAACGGCCGGTCCGCGAGGACTTGACGGTCTATTGAATAGGAACTCCCGCACGGGCCGGCCTCCACCGGACGCGGGTCAACCCAAACGCCGGCTCGACCGGCCCACATGGAGAAGAAGATGGCCCGTATAGCAGGCGTCAACATTCCGACCAACAAGCGCGTCGTCATCGCGCTTCAGTACATTCACGGCATCGGCAAGAAGTTCGCTTCCGAGATCGTCGAGAAGGTCGGCATTCCGGCCGAGCGCCGCGTCAACCAGCTGACCGACGCCGAAGTCCTGGCCATCCGCGAGGCGATCGACCGCGACTATCAGGTCGAGGGTGACCTGCGCCGCGAAGTGTCGATGAACATCAAGCGGCTCATGGATCTCGGCTCGTATCGCGGCCTGCGCCATCGCCGCTCGCTGCCGGTCCGCGGTCAGCGCACGCATACCAATGCGCGCACCCGCAAGGGCCCGGCCAAGGCGATTGCCGGCAAGAAGAAGTAATTTGAGGCATTGGGCAGTAGGCAATGGGCAGTAGGGAAATCCGACTGCCTACTGCCTAACCCCTACTGCCTCCAGGTGGAGCCGCTGGCATTACGGCGGTGTAGAGATCAACTGAAAGGACCATCATGGCCAAGGAAGCCGGGCGTATTCGCCGTCGTGAACGCAAGAACATTTCGTCGGGCGTAGCCCACGTCAATTCGACCTTCAACAACACGATGATCACCATCACCGACGCGCAGGGCAATACGATTGCCTGGTCGTCGGCTGGAGCCCAGGGCTTTAAGGGCTCGCGCAAGTCGACCCCGTTCGCCGCGCAGATGGCTGCCGAGGACGTGAGCAAGAAGGCCCAGGAGCATGGCATGCGCATGCTCGAGGTGGAGGTCTGCGGTCCGGGTTCAGGCCGTGAATCGGCGCTGCGCGCGCTGCAGGCCGGCGGCTTCACGATCACCTCGATCCGCGATGTTACGCCGATCCCGCACAATGGCTGCCGCCCGCGCAAGAAGCGCCGCGTCTGATTATTGCTTAACCGCCGCGTGAGCGTCTTCGGGCGCCTGCGCGGCTTTCCATATCGCCTGCCACGATTGGATGGTGGCAGGATATCGGAAGGAAGATAAAATGATCCAGAAAAACTGGCAGGAACTGATCAAGCCCAACAAGATCGAGTTCTCGTCGAAGAAGAAGACCCTGACCACGCTGGTCGCCGAGCCGCTCGAGCGTGGCTTCGGCCTGACGCTCGGCAATGCGCTTCGCCGCGTGTTGCTGTCGTCGCTGCGCGGCGCTGCTGTGACGGCGGTGCAGATCGACGGCGTGCTGCACGAGTTCTCCTCGATCGCCGGCGTCCGCGAGGACGTGACCGACATCGTGCTGAACATCAAGGAAATCGCCATCAAGATGGAAGGCGACGGCCCCAAGCGCATGGTCGTGCGCAAGCAGGGACCGGGCGCAGTGCTGGCCGGCGACATCCAGACCGTGGGCGACGTCGAGATCCTCAACCCCGACCACGTGATCTGCACGCTGGACGAGGGCGCCGAGATCCGCATGGAATTCACCGTCGACACCGGCAAGGGCTATGTTCCCGCAGACCGCAACCGCGCCGAAGACGCGCCGATCGGTCTTATCCCGGTCGACAGCCTCTATTCGCCGGTCAAGAAGGTCTCCTACAAGGTCGAGAACACCCGCGAGGGCCAGGTTCTCGACTACGACAAGCTGACCATGACCATCGAGACCGACGGCTCGATCACCGGCGAGGACGCGGTCGCTTTCGCCGCGCGCATCCTGCAGGACCAACTCGGCCTGTTCGTCAATTTCGAGGAGCCGCACAAGGTGCAGCCGGAAGAGGCCGTGACCGAACTGGCGTTCAACCCTGCGCTCTTGAAGAAGGTCGACGAGCTCGAGCTTTCGGTGCGTTCGGCCAACTGCCTGAAGAACGACAACATCGTCTATATCGGCGACCTGATCCAGAAGACCGAAGCCGAGATGCTGCGCACCCCGAACTTCGGCCGCAAGTCGCTGAACGAGATCAAGGAAGTGCTTGCCGCGATGGGTCTCCATCTCGGCATGGAAGTGGCCGACTGGCCGCCGGAAAACATCGAAGATCTCGCCAAGCGTTACGAAGACCAGTATTGAGCCTGATCCCGGGAGGGTTTAGCCTCCCGGACATGCTCTGATGAAATCAGAGGCCATGGCCTCGAACCAGGATTGAAGGAGAAGAGCCATGCGCCATGGATTTACCGGCCGCCGGCTGGGCCGCAGTGCAAGCCATCGCAGCGCGATGTTCGCCAACCTCGCGGTCTCGCTGATCGAGCATGAGCAGATCGTCACGACGCTGCCCAAGGCGAAGGATCTGCGTCCGATCGTCGAGAAGCTCGTCACGCTCGGCAAGCGCGGCGACCTGCACGCCCGCCGTCAGGTGATCGCGCAGATCGGCAATGAAGGCGTCGTCAAGCGCCTGTTCGACACGATCGCCCCGCGCTACGCCACCCGCAATGGCGGCTATCTGCGCATCATGAAGGCCGGCTTCCGCCATGGCGACAACGCCCCGCTGGCCGTCATCGAGTTCGTCGATCGCGACACCTCCGCAAAGGGCGCCGCCGACCGCGCCCGCGTCGAGGCCGAAGAGGCCAATTCGGAAGCCGAAGCGGCATAAGCTGGCAGCTTTCAAGAGATCCAACAAAAGGGGCCTACGTGGCCCCTTTTGCATTTCTGGACATCTGGATACGAGAGCCGATCGTCAAGGCGCGCACGCGGACCCCAGGAGTCTTCCGATGAAACTTCTCTATCAGACACACTCCCCCTATGCCCGTAAGGTTCTCGTAGCCGCCCATGAGGTCGGTCTCGCCGACAAATTGGAAGTTGTTCATCAGGAGACGAGTCCGACCCGGCGCAATGAGGATGTCATTTCGCTAAATCCTCTCGGCAAGGTGCCGGTGTTGATCTGCGATGACGGTCTCGTGCTTTTCGACTCCACCGTCATCTGCGAATATCTGGACGGCATGCACGAAGGTCAAAAACTGATCCCGGCAAGCGGCAAGGCGCGCTGGCTTGCACTGAGGCTTCAGGCGCTTGCGCAGGGGATGGCCGATTCCGGCATTGCGGTCCGGTGGGAAGCCGAGAGGCGGCCTGAGGCGCTGCGGTGGCCGACCATGCGAGATGCGCAATTGCAGAAGATTGCCGAAGCCTGCGACTTCGTCGAGCAGGAGGTTGAGCTCAAGGAATCGCCGGATATTGGCGAGATCGCATTGGCGACGACGCTTAGCTGGATTGCGTTTCGTGACGTCTATTCCTTCGGGGCCGGAAGGCCCCGGCTTTCGTCGTGGTACGACAGTTTCTCCAGGCGCCCGTCAATGGCAGCTACGACCCTTGCGGGAGAGACACAGGACTGAGGCTGCTGGAAATCGGGCCGGCCTCGGCGCGCCTGTCCCCGGCGCGCCGCAATGTTTCAGGGTTTTTGCGCTCAATCCGAGCGCTATAAGATCACGCAAAGCCTTTCATTCCGCACAATCTTCACGACAATGCGCGCAACCATTCTTCGGAGGATTCGCATGTCTTTTGCGACTAGATTGCCGCATGTCCTGATCGCCACCTGGCTCGCATCCGCGCCGGCGTTTTTTGTGCTTCCGGCGGACGCGCAGGACGCTCCGGCAGCCCAGAATGCTCCCGCTGCCGAGAATGCGCCTGCGGCCAAGCCGGCGCAGAAGGAAGATCCCGGCCTCAAGGACGTGCTGAACGAGCTTCTGAGCGGCGGCGAGGAGCCGCTGCCGCCGCCAGCACCCCAGGGCCGGCGGCTGCCGTTCGGGCGAACGGAGATCCAGCTTTCCTTCGCACCGCTGGTCAAGGAGACGGCTCCGGCGGTCGTCAATGTCTATGCTTCGCAGCAGGCGCGCCTGCGCTCGCCTTTCGAGGGCGATCCGTTTTTCGAGCGCTTCTTCGGTCGCCAGGCGCCGCCGCGCGCGCAATCGGCGCTCGGTTCGGGCGTTCTCGTCGATCCGAGCGGCATCGTCATTACCAATTATCACGTCATCCGCGATGCCGACGCGGTGAAGGTTGCAACCGCCGACGGCCGCGAGTTCGAGAGCAAGGTGCTGCTCAAGGACGAATCGCTCGACCTCGGCGTGCTCAAGATCGAGAGCAACGAGCCGTTTCCGGTGATCCCGATCGGCGATTCCGACGCGCTGGAGGTGGGCGATCTCGTCCTGGCGATGGGCAACCCGTTCGGCGTCGGCCAGACCACCACCAGCGGCATCGTCTCTGCACTCGCCCGCACGCATATCGGCGTCAGCGACTTCGGCTTCTTCATCCAGACCGACGCGGCGATCAATCCTGGAAATTCCGGCGGTCCGCTGATCAACATGACCGGCCAGCTCGTCGGCATCAACACCGCAATCTACAGCCGCAGCGGTGGCTCGATCGGCATCGGCTTCGCCATTCCCTCCAATATCGTTCGCGCCGTGACCGAGGCCGCCAAGCAGGGTCGCGACTTCTTCGAACGCCCGTTCATCGGTGCGACTTTCGAGCCGGTCACCGCGCAGATCGCCGATGCTCTCGGCATGGCGCGTCCTTCCGGCGCGCTTGTTGCGGCGCTCGACCCGGAAGGGCCGGCGGCGCGGGCCGGCCTGAGGCCGGGCGACGTCATCCTCGCCATGAACGATGTCGCTATCGAACATGTGGATGCACTGGGCTATCGTCTGGCGACAAAGCCCGTCGGCGGCAAGGCCAGCCTGAAGGTGCTCAGCCAGAACGAGGAAAAGACGGTCGAGATCAGCCTCGAGCGGGCGCCGGAGGGCGCATCGGCCAAGGAAGTCGTGATCAAGGGACGCAGCCCGTTTTCGGGAGCGAAGGTCGCCGAGCTTTCGCCGCGCCTGGCGCAGCGCCTTCGTTTGAGGACCGACACCAAGGGCGTGACCATCCTCGACGTGGACCGCAACTCGCCGGCGGCCAGCTTCGGCTTCCAGCCGCGCGACATCGTGCGTGAGGTCAATGGCGAACTGATCGACACGCCCGACAAGCTGGCGGCGGTCGCCGGGCAGCAGACGCGCTGGTGGCGCTTCACGGTGGAGCGAGACGGGCAAATGCTGCGCCAGATGCTGCGGTATTGAGTGGACTATGGCTGACCTGTTCAAGGCCGACGAGCCGGAAAAAGCGCCTCCCGGAAGGCCGCTGGCCGACCGGCTGCGCCCGGCGAGCCTTGCCGAAGTGGTCGGCCAGGAGCACCTGACCGGCGAGGACGGCGCGCTGACGCGCATGATCCGCTCGGGCTCGCTAGGCTCCATGATCTTCTGGGGACCGCCGGGAACGGGAAAGACCACGGTCGCCAGGCTGCTGGCCGGAGAGACCGGCCTTGCCTTCGAGCAGCTTTCGGCGATCTTTTCGGGCGTTGCCGATCTGAAGAAGATGTTCGAGATGGCGCGGCTACGCCGCTCGCAGGGCCGCCAGACGCTGCTTTTCGTCGACGAGATCCACCGCTTCAACCGCGCCCAGCAGGATTCTTTCCTTCCCGTCATGGAGGACGGCACCGTAATCCTGGTCGGCGCGACCACTGAAAACCCGTCCTTCGAGCTCAATGCGGCTCTGCTGTCGCGGGCGCGGGTTCTGGTATTTCATTCGCTGGGCGAGGACAGCATCGAAAGATTGCTCGCCCGAGCCGAGGAGACCGAGGGCAAAAGGCTGCCGCTGGACGAAGAGGCGAGGGCGGTGCTCGTGCGCATGTCGGACGGCGACGGGCGCGCCGCGCTGACATTGGCGGAAGAAGTCTGGCGCGCCGCCAAGTCCAAGGAGGTGTTCGACGCCGAGGGCCTGCAGCGCATAGTGCAGCGACGTGCGCCGATCTACGACAAGGGCCAGGACGGCCACTACAATCTGATCTCGGCGCTGCACAAATCGGTGCGCGGCTCCGACCCCGACGCTGCGCTTTATTATCTGGCTCGCATGTTCGACGCCGGCGAGGACCCGCTCTATCTCGGCCGCCGGCTGGTGCGCATGGCGATGGAGGATATCGGCCTTGCCGATCCGCAGGCGCTGGTCGTCGCCAATGCGGCCAAGGACGCCTACGATTATCTCGGCTCGCCGGAGGGCGAACTCGCCTTCGCGGAAGCGACCGTCTATCTCGCCACCGCACCCAAATCCAACGCCGTCTATACCGCCTTCAAGGGCGCGATGCGCGCGGCCAAGGAGAACGGATCGCTGCTGCCGCCCAAGCACATTCTGAACGCGCCGACCACGCTGATGAAGGAAGAGAGCTACGGCAAGGGCTACGAATACGACCACGATACGCCAGAAGCCTTTTCCGGCCAGGACTATTTTCCCGAGAAGATGGGCCGCCAGACGTTCTACGACCCGCCCGAGCGCGGCTTCGAGCGCGAGATCAGGAAGCGGCTGGAATACTGGACGAAGCTCAGGGCCGAGCGATCAAAGGACAGTGGTTGACAGCCGATCGCTTCACGGGAACTGAGGAAGCAGCGCGCCCCTATTCCTGCCAGGGTTCCGAACTCTTGAATTCGACGCCGACGCGCTCGCTCTTTCGCCAGCACACCACGATCCGGTAGGCCAGCCCGTCGGATGGCACGTGCAGCAGGAATCGGACCGGCAGTTCGGTTTCGGCAGCGACATTCAGTTCCGCGCCGCCGGAATGAATATTGCGGACGATGCAGGGGATGCCGGTATTGTCGCCGACCAGGATGAACGCGTTCTTCTGAACGGCGGGCCGCGGTTGGCTGCGGCGTTCCGGTTGGTGGGATGGGGGCATGTCTGCTCCGGGAAGGGCGGCGGCGATCGGTATCTTTGAACCTGCTTATAAAGCAAAGCCAATCGGCGGAACGGGGTCAAGCGCTTATCGTCCAATGCACTGGAAACTTCACGGCAGGCTTATTTCACGGCGCGAGGGAACGTCTTGGCGTTTCGTCGGTTTGGAGCGGCTTTCGATTCCAATGGAGAACGGAGATCACCATGAAAGTCCATCTTACCAGCGCTGTTGCCGGACTTCTGCTGCTTGGCGGCGCGAGTTTCGCCGTCGCGCAGGCTGTCGTCATCGCTCCCGAGCAGGAGACGGTCATCCGCGAATATGTCACGACGCAGAAGGTCGACCCCGTCGAACTGCCTGCGGACGTGGAAGTCACTGTCGGCGCAACGCTGCCAGAGACGGTCGAGCTGCATACGCTCGACGTTCCGGACGTGAATTATCAATATGTCGTCGTCGACGGAAGGACCGTCCTGGTCGAGCCGGACACGCGCAAGATCGTCCACGTTATGGAGTAAGTCTTCCACTTATCGTGGTGCTTCCATGAACCGCCGGATCGAAAGGTCCGGCGGTTTGCTTGGGCCTCCTTCAAGACATCGGTTGACGAACCCTGCCGCCGCAGGCAGGAAACGGCGATGTATCATCTCCTCCTTGTAGCGGTCGGCGGCGCCGTTGGGGCATCGCTTCGCCACCTCGGCAATCTCGCAGCACTCCGCCTGCTTGGCCCCGGTTTTCCCTGGGGAACCATGGCGATCAACATCGCCGGATCACTTGCCATGGGCATCTTCATCGAGGTGCTGGCGCGACGTTTCGGCGGCGCGTCGAACGAACTGCGCCTGTTCGTCGCCACCGGAATTCTCGGCGGCTTCACCACATTCTCCGCCTTCTCCCTGGATGTCGCGGTGCTGTGGGAGAGGGGAGCCGCGCTCTACGCTCTTGGTTATGTGCTCGTCAGCGTTGTCGGCGCCATCTTGGCTCTGTTTTTGGGTTTATGGCTCGTAAGGAGCCTCGGCTGATGCTATTGCGCCCGATTGGAAATGGATAAGGCACGATGGCAGGCGTAGAGCAGATCAAGGTCGAGGCCGGCGAGATGGGCATGCGGCTCGACCGCTGGTTCAAGACACATTTTCCCGGTCTGGGGTTCGGCCATCTGCAGAAGCTGCTGCGCTCCGGCCAGATCAGGGTGGATGGCGGCCGCGCCAAGGCCGACACCCGCGTCGAGCCGGGCCAGATGATCCGCATCCCGCCGCTTGGGGTCGATCAAAAGGGCGCTGGCCCGCTGACCGCGAAAACCATGCGCAACCAGGATGATGGCGACGTTCTTTCGCAAATGCTGCTCTACGAGGATCCCAAGGTCTTCGTCTTCAACAAGCCTGCGGGACTTGCGGTACAGGGCGGTTCGGGCGTGGTGCGCCATGTCGACGACATGCTGGAGGCCTGGCGCAGTTCCAAGGGCGAGAAGCCGCGGCTGGTGCATCGGCTCGATCGCGACACTTCGGGTGTGCTGGTCGTTGCGCGCACCCGGCTTGCGGCGATGAAGCTCGCCGAGGCGTTCCGCGGGCGCGACGCCAAGAAGACCTACTGGGCGCTGGTCAAGGGCGTGCCGAAAAAGCGCGAGGACAAGATCTCGACCTGGCTGATCAAGGAGCCGACGCCGGACGGCGACCGCGTGCGGGTGGCGCAGCACGGCGAAAAGGGCGCGGACCATGCCGTTTCTTATTACCGTATCCTAGAACAGGCCGGGCAAACCATGTCGTGGCTGGAAATGGAGCCGCATACCGGCCGCACGCACCAGCTGCGCGTCCACGCCGCCCATATTGGCTGCCCGATCATAGGTGATCCGAAATATTTCGAGGCCGATACCAATTGGGATTTTCCCGGCGGCGTGCAGAACCGGCTGCACCTCCACGCAAGGCGCATCCGCATCCCGCATCCCGACAAGGGTGTGATCGACGTCACCGCGCCGATGCCGCCTCATATGCGCCAGAGCTGGAACCTGATCGGCTTCGACGAGGCGAGCGGCGGAGAGGACAATTGAGCGGCGCTGCCGGCGTTTTCGACCGGCGCGACGCGGTCGACCTGGCCGCGGCGGCGATCATGATCGGCCTGACCTTTTCATGGGGGCTGAACGGCGTTGCAGCGAAGATCTCCTATGCCGGCTTTAGTCCGATCTTCGTCTCCGTGGTGCGCTCGGCGCTCGCCGGCCTTGTCGTGCTCCTGTGGTGCCGTTATCGCGGCATCCGGCTGTTCGACAGCGACGGCACGCTTTGGCCCGGACTGCTGGCCGGCCTGCTTTTCGGGGCCGAATTCGTGCTGATTTTCGTCGGCCTCGAATTCACCACCGTCGCGCGCAGCGCGCTGATGGTCAACACGATGCCGTTCTGGGTTCTTGTGGGCGCGCATTTCCTGCTTGGCGAACACATGACGCTGCGCAAGTGGGCCGGTCTCGCCATGGCCTTCGCCGGCGTCGTGCTGGTGTTTTCCGACAAGCTCAGCCTGCCTGGCCCGGAGGCGATCACCGGCGACATTATGAGCCTGGGGGCGGGGGTTCTGTGGGCCGCGACCACGCTGGTCATCAAGAAAAGCAAACTTGCCGGGACCAGCGCCGAAAAGCTGCTCCTCTACCAACTGGCGGTCTCCGCGGTTATGACTTTGCCGCTTTTGCCGCTGGCCGGCCCGGCCCTGCGAGAAATCTCGCCGCTCGCTACCGGCGCGCTGCTGTTCCAGGCTGTCTATATCGTCGCCTTCACCTATATTCTGTGGTTCTGGCTGATGCGGCGCTACCCCGCCGCCGGACTGTCGAGCTTCGCCTTCCTGACGCCGGCCTTCGGCGTCCTGTGCGGCGGGCTGCTGCTTGGCGAACCGCTGAGCATCAAAATATTCGCCGCCCTTGGCCTGATCGCCACTGGGCTGGTCATCGTCAACCGCCCGCCGCGCCGGATTTCATGAGGCTACAATGCGCGATTTGCTGAACGATCTCGACGCTCAGAAATACCTGTCCGACCCGGACCCGATCCGGCGAGCGCAGAGTCAGATGAAGACGCAATTGCCGAAGCGCTTCTACAATGAAGTTTCGGTCGCGCCGGCGGGCGAGGGATTTGGCGTCTATCTCGACGGTCGGCCGGTGCGAACGCCGGGCAAGGCCGTGCTGGCACTGCCCACTGAGGCGGCGGCCGCGCTGGTGGCGGAAGAGTTCGCCGCGCAGGGCGAAAAGATCGATCCGTCGACCATGCCGGTCTATCGCCTCGTCAATACGGCGATCGACGGTGTCGCGGCCGATCCGGCAGCCGTGCGCGACGATGTCGCGCGCTTCGCCTCATCCGATCTGCTGTGCTATCGGGCCGATGCGCCAGTCGGCCTTGTGGAACGACAGGCCAAGGCATGGGATCCGGTTCTCGACTGGGCGCAGCGGGCGCTCGGGGCGCGGCTCCTGCTTGCGGAAGGCGTGATCCATGTCGAACAGCCGCGCCGGGCCTTGGACGCCGTCGGCGAACATCTTGCGCTGCGCCAGGATCCGCTTCGGCTCGCCGCGCTGCACCTCATGACCTCGCTGACAGGCTCGGCGCTTCTGGCGATCGCGGTCGAAGCCGGCGAAATCGACGCCGAAACGGCATGGTCGGCCGCCCATGTCGACGAGGACTGGCAGGCGGAGCAATGGGGCCAGGATTCCGAGGCGATGGCGCGTCGCGCCCACCGCAAGCGCGACATGATGGCCGCGGCGCAATTGCTGGAAGCGCTCGACGGCTGATCGGTCGGCGCCGGCTGTCGTCAGCCTCCGAACATCTGATAGAGCACATGCGCGATGTCGCTCTCGAGCGGAAACGACAGCATGCCCATGACGTCATAGCCGAGCAGCCACGGCATCACGTAGAAGCGGAACAGGAAGAAGAACCACGCGACGAACATCGGCACCAGCGGGTCGATCAGAAAACCAGGCGTGATCGGCCTGAAGACGCGCAAGATCGGGTCTGTCGCGAGTACGAAAAAGCGCATGAAGAAGAATTCGGAGTTTTCCGGAAGGAAGATGTTCATCGCCGCGCGGCCGATCAGGGTCCACATGATCAGGCCAAGGATATAGTCGATCACGATCACCCAGAGCGGGTGGATGAAAATCAGGTCTTCCAAGGAGCATACCTCTCAAAGAAAAGGGGGCGGGACCAGGTCCCGCCCTCTTCATTTCTCTAGCGCCGATCAGTGGCCGGCGGCAAGGATCGGTTTGCCAGTCGGTATGCGGACTTCGTCCACCATATCCTGAATTTCCTGGCTTGGAGCAGGGGTCAACAGGCTGACGACGACCATGGCGACCAGGCTGACAGGCATGCCAATGATGCCGAAGCGGATGTGGTCGATGCCCCACCAGGGATCCATAAGGCCGTTGTACACCATATAGAGGTACCAGGAGCCGGCGACGAAGCCGCCGACCATGCCCGCGATGGCTCCCGCCGTATTCGCCCGTTTCCACCACACGCCGAGAACGAGCGGGAAGAACAGGCCGGAACAGGCGAAGTCGAACGCCCAGGCAACCGCGCCCAGGATGCCGGTCAACTTGAGCGACGCCACGAGCGCGCCACCAGCGCCTATGAAGAGCAGAAGCACACGCGCGACGGTCAGACGGCGCCTGGTATCCGCGTTCGGATCGATGATCTTGTAGTAGAGATCATGCGACAGGGCATTGGCGATGGCGAGCAGGAGCCCGTCAGCGGTCGACATGGCGGCTGCGAGACCGCCCGCAGCCACCAGGCCGGAAATCACATAGGGAAGGCCCGCGATTTCCGGTGTGGCGAGCACGACGATGTCGGGCCGCATGAAGAACTCGTTCAACTGCACGATTCCATCGCCGTTCTGATCGGCCACGGCGAGCATGCCGACAGCACTCCAGTGTTTCACCCATTCGAGGTTCGTCACGTCCTCGACGGCCTTGCCGATAACCGACGTCGCCAGGTTGGGATCGAGCAGCTGCAGCTTCGTCAGCGTGGCGAGCGCCGGCGCCGAGAAGTACAGCAGGAAGATGAACGTCAGCGACCAGCCGACCGAACGGCGTGCCGAACGGACCGAAGGCGTGGTGAAGTAACGCATCAGTATGTGCGGCAGCGACGCTGTGCCGGCCATCATGCAGATGGCGAGCGACACCATGGCCCATCCCTTGCCTTCAGGCGCGTTTTGCGGATTGACCAGGACGGAAACGCCCGGAATAGCTTCGAGAGCCGGCTTCAGCCCGTACAACGCCTCAAGTTCGGCGATGCGTCCGAGAGCTTCGCCGTAGGAGAAGTGCGGAATAATGCCGAACCCCTGCTTGTTGGACATCCAGATGATCGGCACCAGATAAGCGATGATCAGGACGATGTACTGCGCCACCTGGGTCCAGGTCACGCCGCGCATGCCGCCCAGCATGGAGCAGATGAAGATGCCTAGCAGTCCGAACCAGACGCCGAGCTCGTAGGGAATGCCGAGCGTCTGGGCCGCGATCGTTCCGGTGGCGTCGATCTGCGCCGTCACATAAGTGAACGACGCGACGACCAGAATGATGACGGCGCAAAGGCGCGCCGTGTTGCCGCCGTAACGGGTTCCGATAAAGTCCGGCACGGTGTAGCAGCCGAACTTGCGCAGATACGGCGCCAGCAATGAATTGACGAGCACATAGCCGCCGGTCCAGCCGACGATGAAGCCCAGATAGGGATACCCGCCGAAATAGACGCCGCCGGCCAGCGCGACAAATGACGCGCCGGACATCCAGTCCGCAGCGGTGGCCATTCCGTTGTAGAGCGCCGGAACTTCACGTCCCGCCACGTAGTAGGCGTCGACTTCCGCCGTGCGCGAAAGCCAGCCGATGACCGCGTAGATAGCGATCGTGAACATCAGGAAGCCGATGCCGATCGCCTGGGCACCCATGCCCAACTGCTCGAGGACAGCCATGAAGGCGAAGAAGGCAAGGAAGCCGAGCGTATAAAGCGCGTAGACCCTGCCGAGATTGTCGATAAAGCGGGCTCTGCCCGTGGTTTCGATAGCCATTGCCGGTCCCCCTCAGTCGCCGACGCCGAATTCGTCGTCAATCTGATCCTGGCGCCAGTTCTGGATCCAGATCATTGCGACGAAGGCGATGAGCGAACCTTGGACGCACATGTAGTAGCCCAACGGAAAGCCCATGAATGTTATGGAGTTCAATGAACTGGCCATCCAGGGAATGATGATGGCGAAGATCACCCAAAGGATCATGATGATCGTGTTGAGGTTTCTGGTCTTCTCCCAATGACGGTCCCTGGAGCCAGCGGCGGCGGTGCTGGACATTGAATTTCCTCCCCCATTAAAATGCCGGCGGGATGCCTGCATCATCGAATCGTGATTCCGAAAAAAGAATCGGCACGCCCTAGATGATTACAGAGAGAATGAGGCTGCGGAAATTATTCTATCGTAGCATTCCCACAGGCGCGGCAAATGGCCAATGGAGCAGCATGAAACCGCTGGCAAGACAGATTTCAGACGCGGCAAGCTGGTTCGCGGAGGTAGCCTCCAAGCTATCGGTGCGCCGCGACAACGCGCCGATCGCGACCGTTGACAGACTATGCGCCTTCGCCGCGACGCGGGCGGCTCTGATCACGCAAAAAAAGCTCTATGGCTATCTGAAGGAGCGAATGGGGACCAGCTATCCCAGGATGTTCAAGGATGAGCTGTTCGCGAGATCGATCCACATCGCCACCATGCATGTGTTCGCTGCGTCGCTGTCGGACCTGACCATTCATGTGGTAGCCCATGTGGGCGCGGGCTCCGCGCTCGGCCCTTCGGAGCTTAGGCGAATGGCGGTGGAATGCTATAAGTTCGGCATTGCGGAAAATGCCGAACAGGCTCCCGACCGGGCGGCGCCGGCTTTGTGGCTGGCGGCTTTCGAGAGGCGGCTGGACGATACGTCCTGGGAGAACGTGGCCGCCGGCGCAAGCGCTTTCACCGAAAGTCCGAAGGCCTTGGTAAAATGGGCGCCGATTTCCGACGAATACAAGAAGTACGACCGCGAGATCGTCGAGAATTCGATCCGTTTCGCCTGGAATGAAATACGAGAGGATTTTCGCAAACGACTCGACCCCGCCGCCGTCGCCGCCGACTGGACGTCGAATTCCGGCTGACCGGAAGGCGCGGATACTGAATTGAAAACCCCGGCTCGCGGCCGGGGTTTTCGTATCGCTGATCCGCAGGATCAGACCGAATAGTACATGTCGTATTCGACTGGATGCGGGGTCATTTCGAAGCGCATCACCTCGGCCATCTTCAGCTCGATATAGCTGTCGATCTGGTCGTCGTCGAAGACCCCGCCGGCCTTCAGGAAGCCGCGGTCCTTGTCGAGGCTCTGCAGCGCTTCGCGCAGCGAACCGCAGACGGTCGGGATCTTCTTCAGCTCCTTCGGCGGCAGGTCGTAGAGATCCTTGTCCATCGGCTGGCCGGGGTGGATCTTGTTCTTGATGCCGTCGAGGCCGGCCATCAGCATTGCGGCGAAGGCGAGATAGGGGTTCGCGCCCGGATCGGGGAAGCGGACCTCGACGCGCTTCGACTTCGGCGAAGAGCCGAACGGAATGCGGCAGGAAGCCGAGCGGTTGCGCGCCGAATAGGCGAGCAGCACGGGAGCCTCGTAGCCCGGCACAAGCCGCTTGTAGGAGTTGGTCAGCGGGTTGGTGAAGGCGTTGATCGCCTTGGCGTGCTTGATGATGCCGCCGATGTAGTAGAGGCAGGTCTCCGACAGCCCGGCATATTCATTGCCGGCGAAAGTCGGCTTGCCTTCCTTCCAGATCGACTGGTGGACGTGCATGCCCGAGCCATTGTCGCCGAAGACAGGCTTCGGCATGAAGGTTGCCGTCTTGCCGTAGGCGTTGGCGACCTGGTGCACGACATATTTGTAGATCAGCATCTTGTCGGCGTTGCGGACCAGCGTGTCGAACTTGATGCCGAGCTCGTGCTGGGCGGCCGCCACTTCGTGGTGGTGCTTCTCGACGCGCACGCCCATCTCGGTCAGTACGGTCAGCATTTCCGAGCGCATGTCATGGGCCGAATCGACCGGCGGAACCGGGAAGTAGCCGCCCTTGATACGCGGGCGGTGGCCGAGATTGCCGGTCTCGTAGTCGGTGTCGTCATTGGACGGCAGTTCGGTCGAATCGAGTTTGAAGCCCGTGTTGTAGGGATCGGCCTTGTACTTCACGTCGTCGAACACGAAGAACTCGGCTTCCGGGCCGACATAGATGGTGTCGCCGATGCCTTCGGCCTTCATGTAGGCTTCGGCCTTCTTGGCAGTGCCGCGCGGGTCGCGGTTGTAGGCTTCGCCCGAGACCGGATCGAGGATGTCGCACAGGATGACCATGGTCGACTGTGCGAAGAACGGGTCCATATGGGCCGTTTCGGCATCGGGCATCAGAACCATGTCGGATTCGTTGATGGCCTTCCAGCCGGCGATCGACGAGCCGTCGAACATGACGCCGTCGGCGAACATGTCCTCTTCGACCTCGACGACATCCATCGTCACGTGCTGCAGCTTGCCCTTCGGATCGGTAAAGCGCAGATCGACGAACTTTACGTCATTGTCCTTGATCTGCTTCAAAATGTCAGAGGCTGTCGTCATATCATGTTTCCTGTGTGATGACGTTGAAACGAAAATGGATGAGGCGGTGCGATCAGATCGCGTCGATGCCGGTCTCGCCGGTGCGGATGCGCACGACTTCCTCGATGTTGGAGACGAAAATCTTGCCGTCGCCGATGCGGCCGGTCTGCGCGGCCTTGCGGATGGCCTCGATGGCGCCTTCGACGGATTCGTCGCCCAGCACCACCTCGATCTTCACCTTGGGGAGGAAATCGACGACATATTCAGCGCCGCGGTATAGCTCGGTGTGGCCCTTCTGGCGGCCAAAGCCTTTCGCCTCGGTGACGGTGATGCCTTGCAGCCCTGCCTCCTGCAAAGCCTCCTTCACTTCGTCGAGTTTGAACGGTTTGATGATCGCTTCGATCTTTTTCATGAACGTTGTAGGCCTCCGCTAGGGCAAATACGGGCTGTCGCCCCGCTTGCGCCTCTAAAAGCACGATCCATGCCAATCCCGCTCCGCTGCAACTAATGAGCGTCGGACGGGAACCATGCGCGAAAATTTGCGTGTGGGGCGCGATTGCCCGGGTCTCAATCAAAGTTGACGGCAGGCGATACCGGTGATGAATTTTTCGGCAGGTCAAATATTGGGCACGGAGCCTAAAAAACAGGCATCGCGATCACCGCGTGCGTCGCTCGGTGGCGCGCCTATTCAGGCGCCGCCTCTCATGTGCTACCCGTTGCGGCAGGTGGAGCGCCTGTCGGCAATGTCGAATGAAATCCTGACGCCGCGTGAAATGGCCGAGGCGGACCGGCTGGCAATCGCCGCCGGGCCGTTCACCGGTATCCAGCTCATGCGCAATGCCGGTGCGGCGGTTGCGGCGGAGGTGCTGCGGCGCTGGCCGGCGGCGATCCGTGTTCATGTGCTGTGCGGGCCGGGCAACAATGGCGGCGACGGCTATGTCGTGGCCAGGCTTCTCGCCGACGCAGGAGTTCGCGCTTCGGTCTGGGCCGAGGGCCGGCCGAAAGCCGGCAGCGACGCGGCGCAGGCGGCGGCCGAATGCACAATCGAGGCGCAGCCGATTTCCGGCTTCATGCCCGAACGCGGCGATATAGTCATAGATGCGCTCTATGGGGCAGGGCTGTCGAAGCCGCTTTCGCCGAATGCGGTTTCGGCGATCGAGAAATGCCGCGATGCGAGGATATCGGTCGTTGCAGTCGATCTTCCGTCGGGCATTTCTGGCGAAACCGGTCACCCGGTCGGTAAGGAGGCGTTCCGGGCCGCTGTCACCGTCACCTTCGCGCGCAAGAAGCCGGGTCATCTCCTGCATCCCGGCCGAGATGCCTGCGGCGAGCTTGTCGTTGCGGATATCGGGATCGGAGCAGACACCGTCGCCGCGATCGGATCGAAATGTTTTGAGAACGGTCCCGCGCTGTGGCGCGGTTCATTTCCGACGCCGGCGGCGGACACGCATAAATACCGGCGCGGGCACGTCGCCGTCTTTTCAGGCGGGGCGGCCTCGACCGGCGCCGCGCGGCTCTCGGCACTTGCCGCGGCGCGGGGTGGGGCGGGGGCCGTTACCCTGCTGTCGCCCGGCAACGCGTTGGCCGTCAACGCCGTGCATCTGACCTCCGTCATGCTGAGGCGTGTCGACGACGCCGACGATGCGCGCGCCTTCATCGCCGACCGCAAACCATCGGCATTCGTGCTGGGACCCGGCTTCGGCGTCGGCGAAGCCCTGAGGGAACTCGTTTTCGCGATCCTGGAGACAGCCGGCTCGGAGACTTCGCTCGTGCTGGACGCCGACGGCATCACCTCCTTTGAGGATACGCCCGCTTCGCTCTTCATAACTGCGGGCGTCGAGAGTGCCGCAACGCTCGTGCTGACGCCGCATGTGGGCGAGTTCGCGCGCCTCTTTCCCGGTATCGCCGGGGACGACGCCCTGTCGAAACTCGACAAGGCGCGGCAGGCGGCGGCGCGCTTGCACGGCGTCGTCGTGTACAAGGGGCCGGACACGGTGATCGCCTCGCCGGACGGGCGGGCGGCGATCAACAGCAACGGAACGCCCCTGCTGGCCACCGCCGGATCGGGCGACGTGCTGTCGGGGATCGTGGCCGCGCTTCTGGCGCAAGGCATGCCAGCTTTCGAAGCGGCCTGCGCAGCCGTCTGGATGCACGCCGAGGCGGCGCGGCGTTTCGGGCCAGGCCTGATCGCCGAAGACCTGCCGCTTGCGCTTCTTCCCGTGCTCCGCGATCTTGTAGCCGAGCATTCGGACGGTTCGGGGGGACTGGCATGATCCGGTGGTTGAGGCGGCTTTTAGCGCTCTTCGCGGTTCTTGCGGCGACGGCAGCGCATGCCGAAGGTCCGGTCCTCATGGTCGAAGATCCCGCCATTCTCTCCGCACTGGAGCAGCGCGGCTACGGCTTTGCCGGCCTGTTCGATGTCGAAGGTGCGGGCGATCTCGAAACGCTCTACCGCGACGCGCCGGCCTATCGCGTCGTAGTCGACATGATCGGCGCCGATGTCGCGGCGCTGCGGGACGAGATGAAAGCCGGCGGACGAACGCTCTATGAGGTGACCGACGGCAATGTCGGGCGCATCATGGATATGCGCTGGTTGAAGACGGACGCCGCGCGCTTCCGGTTGGTGGGGATCGTCAACCGCCTCGACCGCCGCGATTTTTCGGCGCTGCGCGGCAGGGCCGATTGCGGTGACATCAGGTTCGTCTATCGGCTGGCTTACAGTTTTCGCAAGAACGGCAAGGGCAAGCAGCTTTCCTCGCGCATGCCCTTCAATTTCAACGCCGTGCATTCAGTGCTGCCCGATGCCGATGGCGGCTGCACCGGCGTGGCGCTGCGCTGGACGCCCGGGATCGACGAGACCGCCGACGCCGGCTGGCTGGCCGGAGGGCCACTCGATCCTTCGGAACTCGTCTTCCGCCAACTCGAACTCAACGCGCAGGTGGTGCGCTTTCCGTCCGGCCAGGAGACCGAATTCGGCGGGCAGGCGGCCTATTTGATGCGGATTTTCGGCATTGATGGCGCGACCGTGACCGAACTGCCGCTGGAAAACACGCCCGACGCGGCAAGACTGACAAGCGACGCGACGCTTAAGGCGAAACTCGCTGGCTATGTCATTGAAAATGCAGCGGCGATCGATGCGGGTGTCTATCGCATCCCAGACGAGTTCCTGGCCCGCAAGGTCGTTTCCTTCTCTACTTTCGGCAGCGTGCGCCAGGCGAACCACCCGTTCGCGCCGCTGTTCCAGCCGGAAGAGTTTTCGGGACTCGACTTCTCCGGCATGCGTCTCATGCGCTCCGCCGAGGCGCTGATCGAGCGGCTGGACAACGGCTCGTGCCAGGGCTGCCACCAGGCGGGATCGACGGCCGGCTTTCATTTCATCGGCCTTGACGACAAGGCGACCTCGCCGCTGAACCGCCTGCAGGTCGGCATCTCGCAGCATCTCCACGCCGAACTGGCGCGTCGCGAGGCCTATGTCGGTGCGGTCGCCGGCGACCGCGAGCCCGACCGCTTCCGGCCGCTGTCTTCCGCGCCGCCAGCAAAATGGACGGACGACGGCGTGGATTATGCCGAGGCGCAGGCGGGAATGCCGTGCATGATGCCTGAGGATGCAGCGCATTTCGGCGAAGGCTGGGGATGCGCCGGCGGCACGGTCTGCACGCCTATCGCGAGCGCATCGGGCACTCGGATGAAACTCGCGCAGTGCCTGCTGCCGAGAGATAGCGCGGAGATGTTTTCCGGCCATCCCTGCCTGACCGGCGCGATAGCGACCAATGCCGCCCAGCCGTTCAACGATCGCTACAGGATCACCGGGCAGTTCGCGGCTTTCGCCCCGGCGATCAACCGCGAGACCTACAATTGCCGGCCGCCGAAGATCGGCGTGCCGGCTGGAATCGCCTATCGCGGCTGCAACGACAAGGACCGGAGTTTCGCCGGCGTCAAGCCGGGCAAGCCGATGCCGCGCGAGATCTGCGGGCTTGCCGGCGGCAAGGCGTTCGACGTCTGCGTGGCCACCAACAATTTCGACCAGTGCCTCGGCGGGGCCGTGGTGCGCGGCAATCGGCCGAGTTGCTCGGCCGACAGCTTTTGCCGGGAGGACTATATGTGCCAGGCTTTCCCGCCAGACACGCCGGGCCTCGCCAAGATCAAGGACGTCGGCTTCTGCTCGCCGACCTATTTCATCTTCCAGATGCGCATCGACAACCACACCACGCCTTGGTGAGCGTGCGGTGCTGCTGACTTCATTCGTGATCTGACATCAAGCATTTGCGCCGCCGTCGATGGTCAGGGCCGAGCCCGTCACGAACCGGCCCTGCGGCCCAGCCAGCCAGGTGACCAACCCGGCAACATCGTCCGGCGCGCCGAATTGCGGGATCGCCATCAGGCTGCGCTGGGCGTCGGCATATTCGCCGTCGGCCGGGTTCATATCGGTGTCGGTGGACCCGGGATGCACGACATTGACGGTGATGCCGCGCGGGCCGAGATCGCGCGCAAGGCCCTTGGTCAGGCCGACCAAGGCGGCCTTGCTGGCGGAATAGAGGCTGGGGCCGGGAGCAGACACGCGCTCGGCTAGATTGCTGCCGATCGAGATGATCCGGCCGCCTTCGCCCATCACGGCCGCAGCCGCCTTGGAGGCGACGAAGGGTGCTCGGAAATTGACGGCCATCGTCTCGTCGAGGGCTTCGAGCGTCATCGTCTCGATCGGGCCGGCGTGGTAGATGCCGGCGCTGTTGACCAGGATGTCGAGACGTCCGAATTCGCGGACGGCCGCCGCGACCGCCGCTTCGACCGCGCCTGCATCGAGATTGTCGGCCCTGATCGCGAAGCCGCGCCGGCCCAGTGCTTCAATCTCTTTCACCACCGCGCCTGCCTTGTCCGCCGAACGCGCATAGGTCACCGCGACGTCCGCGCCGGCGCGTGCCAGCCTGAGCGCGATCGCCGCGCCAATGCCGCGGCTGCCGCCGGTCACCAGCGCCGCCTTGCCCTGGAGTTCGCCGGAATTTCTGTCTGAATTGCTGTCGTGCATTGCTTTCACCCATTTATGTAACAGTCGATACACATATTGGTGGCAGGCTTGCGGTGCGCCGTCAAGCGATTTATGTAATGATCATGACAGAAAACATTTCGGCGAGCTCGAAAGGCCGGCCGCGCGGCTTCGACCGCGCCGAGGCGCTGCGGCAGGCGATGCGGCTGTTCTGGGCCAAAGGCTACGACGGCGCCTCGCTGGCGGACCTTACGGCGGTCATGGGCATAAATCCGCCCAGCCTCTACGCCGCCTTCGGCAGCAAGGAAGCGCTGTTTCGCGAGGCGACCGATCTCTACAGCGAGACCGAGGGCGTCGACATCTGGCGCAGCCTGCACCAGTCGGCCACGGCAAGGCAGGCGGTGGAGGGCTTTTTGCGCGAATCCGCGGCCGCCTTTTCGCGCGCCGGCGATCCGCCGGGCTGCCTGATCGTGCTCGGCGCGCTCAACGCCAACGGCAACAACGCCGCCATCTGCGAGGATCTGCGGCAAAGGCGGGAGGCGAACGTCGCCGAACTGAGGACGCGATTGGAAGCCGCGGTGCGGGAAGGGGAGTTGCCGGCGGGCATCGATTGCGAGGCGATCGCGGTGTTCTACGTGACGGTCCAGCAGGGCATGTCGATCCAGGCGCGTGACGGCGCTTCGCACGCCAGGCTGCTTGCGGCGGCCGATGGCGCAATGGCCGCCTGGGATGCGCTGACGGCGGAATCGTCAGCGCGAGTAGGGGGGTAGGCCGGCGGCTAAACGTCAGTCGTTCACCCGCTGCATCAGCGCAATCGCGCCGTGCGGTGCGCGCACCTTGCCGGACGTGATGAAATAGATGAACACGTCGCGCGGCTTGACCGGAGCCTCGCTCGAGGGATCGGCGCGAGGCAGGTCGGCCGGCGTCCCGCCTTCGGCCCATATTTTTGCGCGCGCCGCCCATGCGTCGAGGGCGCTCGGCCTGTAGCAGGTCTCTATCTCGTCCTCGCCGGTCTGCAGCCGGGCATAGACGAAATCGCCGGTGACGTCGGCGATCGCCGGATATTTTTCGTGGTCGGCATAGACCACCGCGACGTTGTGCTCGCGCAGCAGGGCGACGAATTCCGGCACGACGAAGGACGGGTTGCGGACCTCCACCGCATGGCGCAGCGGCACTCCATCCTGTTTTTCCGGCAGCAGCTTTAGGAACGCGCCGAAATCGTCGGCGTCGAATTTTTTTGTCGGCGCGAACTGCCAGAGGATCGGGCCGAGCTTGTCGCCGAGTTCGGAAACCCCCGAACCGAGAAACCGTTCGACCGATTCTCCGGCTTCCGCCAGCACCCTGCGGTTGGTCGCAAAGCGGATCGCCTTCAGCGAAAAGACAAAACCTTCCGGCGCTTCGCTCGCCCATTTGGCGAAGGTGGCAGGCTTGAAGGTCGAATAATAAGTGCCGTTGACCTCGATGGTGGGCACCTGGCGGCTCGCGAACTGGAGTTGCTTCGCCTTCGACAGTTTCTCGGGGTAAAAGGAGATGTCCCAGGGCTCGAAGGTCCAGCCGCCCATGCCGGCGCGGATTTTTCCGGATTCTGTCATGTGCTAAACTCTCAGTTGCATAGGTCATCATCATGCGCGGTAGGAAGCCGATTGCAAGAATGAAGCCGCTGACTGCCGAAGAAATTGAACGCAGTAACGATGAGCTTCAGCGCCTTGCTGCACGGAAACTCGCCAGTAGCGGAGCCTGACCTCCGACCTATTGCGGGATGTCGCGGTGGTTGGGCGGCACCGCAAAGCTCTTTTCCTCGCGCACCGACGCGACGCCGTCCATCTGCTGCACCCGTTCGATCGCCGCATCGTCTGAGACGGCGCCTACGATGGTTCTCATACCGCGCATGACGCGCTGGACGCGGACACCGCAGGCTTCGACCGCGGCGGTCACGGAATCGAGGCGGTGCTGTTCGTCGACAAGCACCATAACGTTCTTCGTCATTTTCGCGTCCTCTCGCGGTCGCCGAGTGCCCCCATCATATAGGCTGGGCTGCCTGCAAGTCCATCGACACTGCCGTTCCCGGCGCCATCACCAGCCCCGAGCCGACGTCGCGGGCGGGATGGCCGATATTGCGCGCGCCGCGCTCCAGCGCCGTCCACAGCGCCTTGCCGCGAAGGCTCTTGTCCGACTGCGCCAGCAACGCCGCGATGCCGGCGACATGCGGCGTCGCCATCGACGTGCCGGAGAACCGGTCGTAATTGCGCGGCACCGGCACGGATGAGAGCACGTCCACCCCGGGTCCGGCGACGTTCACCTCGCCACCGGCCGGATTGATGCCGCCGCAGGAAAAATTCGCCACCTTCATCTTCGCGTCCACGGCCGCGACCGCCATGATCGAGGCGGCGTTGGCCGGCGACGTGACGGGCCTGATGGAGTTGTACTGCCGCCAGCTTTCATTGCCGGCCGCCGCTATGATCAGCGAGCCGTTCTCGAGCGCGTATTCGCCTGCGCGCTCATAGAACGGGTCGGGCGGTTCGCCCGGCTGGACGGCGCGGCCGAGCGATAGGGAAATGATCTCGCATTTGCTCTCGACAGCCCATTCGATGCCGGCGAGTATCCAGCGCTCGGTGCCGGAACCGGCATTGTTCAGGACCTTGCCGACATGGATCTCCGCTTCGTAGGCCACGCCGTAGCGGACCTGCTCGGCCGGCGCCAGCGGCCCGCAGGCGGTGCCGATGACGTGGGTGCCATGGCCCTGGACATCCTGCACGTCCTCGCCCGGCACGAAGCTCGCGGAAACGATGCTGCGCCCGGCGAAATCCGGATGGAGGAGGTCGAGGCCGGTATCCAGCACCGCGAGTTTGATGCCCGCGCCGGAAAAGGTCGAGCGGTCGACGCCCGTGGCGGTGAGGCCCCAGGTGGCCGAAATCTGCTCGGCGACCGGGACGAATGACGGCGCGGCGATGCCGCCCGGCGGCAGGAGCGCGCGCAGGGCAGGATCCGCCAGCAGCGAGAGACCGTCGCGCACCCAGGCAGCGTAGCGCTCGTCCCACCCGGCCAGCACATGCATCCAGAATTCCGGCCGCACCTCGACGACCTCCTTGCGGGCGCGAAGCATGGTTGCGGCGACCGATATGCCGTCGCCCTCGGGCGCCTTGATCACGACAATGCCGAGGCGATCGAGGCTGAGCGCGCCGGCCTCGGCGAAAGCTTCCGCGACATCAGGCCCGGCGGCGTGGAAATCGCGGGAATGCACCACCTTGGCGCCGACGGCGTTGGAGATCAGCCTTTCGATCTCCTTCGGCTTCCGGTTCGGCTGGAACATCACCAGCATGTTGCCTGTCGGCTGGGGCGGCGGCGACGCTGCGATATTGTTCATTCGGTCACTCCGGAGAAAATGTGCAATCGGGATGAACGGCGCGGGCTAGTCGTCCGGCGAAAATGCGTTCGCCGGGCACGCTTGTCCACCCGGTAGTCGATGGCTCCTGACAGGTGGAAGGGAGTAGGGAATAGCGAATAGCGAATAGGGAGCAGGGCAGGAGGGTGACGCGCGAAAGCGCGCGCGGCAATGCAATGCCGCGTTCCGCTTTTCCCGGCAGCATGCGGGGTTGGGTCATGACGTGTCGGGACGCTCCAATGCGTAGATGGCCAGCGCGTGGGCGTGAGCCAGGATTTCGTCCACCTCGCGGACGTTGCGGGGTGCATTTCTTCTTTGCGCGCCTGCGGCGTCGCGATAGGCGGATGGATCGAAACGGGTGAGACGGCCGCCCGGCGGACGTCCTCTCCGCAGCGGCGAGATGCGCCGGGGCCGGCCGGAAGTGTTTTCACGCGTGTTGCGCGCCTTCCAGCGGGCAAAGCGTTTCGCCTGTCCCGGCAGGTCGTCGAGCGCGGTGGCCAGTGCGGCGAGGCGCCGGCCGAGCTGCGTGGCGTCGATCGGGTCATCGGGCGACGGCGGCGGCGGGAGAAAAAACGGTTCGGTGACGCCGGGAAACAGGATGCGCGGGGCGGCGTGCGCAGGGACATGGCGGCGTTTCTGCTGGCTCGGGAAGCGGCGCGGCGGATCGAAAAGCGGCAGGCATAGGGCGCGCGGGCGGGCGGCACGCATGGCGGCGGCTCGCCTGGCCGCGGCGGCGCGCGCAAGATCGGCGGGAGACATCACGACGGCGATGCCGAAGCGGCGCAGGAGCGGCTCCGCGGTCGCGGGCTTGGCCTCGCGTTTTCGCGTAGGCGGCAGGGTCATGACCAGACCACGCGCGGCCGCGATGATAAGCCGCCGCGCGGCGGCTTCGGCCGGACGGGGGCAGCCGCAATATGGCGAGCCGGAGATGGCGCGGCAGGGTGAGCGCAGGTTTCACCTCCCCCTTGAGGGGAGGTCGGCGGTCGTCAGACCGCCGGGTGGGGGTATTTTCGGCGCCGCTACCCGACGCTTCGCGTCGACCTCCCCTGAAGGGGGAGGTAACCGCTCCGGCGAGTCTCGCCATGCTCACCAGCCCGGCCAGGACGCGCTTCAGCGCCTCGAGATTGTCTGATATCGCCGTCGTCCCGTCCATCGCCGCCTCCTTTCAAGGCGGCGGGATTATCACGCGGTTGGGGAAGGCGTGAACAGATGTAGGAAAAGATTCCTGACAAATGCTGACAGACGGTCGCGGGCAGCGACAAGATCGCCCCTCACCCTTACCCTCTCCCCGTGAAAAAACGGGGAGAGGGTCATCAACGTTGGCGCCCCCTCTCCCCGCGTGCGGGGAGAGGGTAAGGGTGAGGGGGCGGCGTCTCAAGAAGGATGACGGCTGATGGGCAGGATGAGAAGTCATCTCTGGTTAGCGCATTCGACGAGGTGATCGCAGCAGCGGGGTTTGACCTTCTGCCGCTTTCCGCCATGCACGCGATACGAGCGGGTTCGTATGGTCCCGAGCATCGCGATCCGTTCGACCGGATGCTCGCGGCTCAGGCGATGGTCGAAGGACTAACGCTGGTGTCGAATGACAGGTGGCTGAAGGGGATGGGGGCGGAGGTGGTGTGGATTTTGACAGCCCGCCCGACCGATTAATTGCCTATACGGAAAATCCGTATATGCATTTCGGTGCCGCAAGACAGATTTGATTCGGTCAAGGATGCTGCCAATCGGGGTAAGCACAAGCTCTCGCTCGCCCTTGGCGATCGTATTCTCGGTGAGAAGGAGCAACGACGGTGACGAAAAGGCCTACGCACTGCCGGCTGATCCCGCCGACGCCGAGGAATTCGACGCGACGGCCGAAGCGCTGGACCGTGGCCAGCGGGCGCGACTGATCCGCACCACACGCACCGCGCTCGGCCTGTCGCAGACCGAGTTCACCGGGCGTTTTCGCGTGCCGGTGGGCACGCTGCGCGACTGGGAACAGGCGCGGGTAAGCCCTCCGGATTTTGCCGTGGCTTATGTGAAGGTGATCGGGCAATATCCCGAGATGGTGGCGAAGGCGGTGGCGTGAGGGGAGCGTTTTCGAGCGCCATTATTCCTTGATGATGAAGTTCGCCCGCTCAAGAAGTTCGTCAAACGTGATGATCTCTAGCGAACGGGTATCGCGTCGAAATAGCTCGAACGTGTCGCGCTTGATGTTGGCTTCGCGCACGTTACCAGACCGACCAAATTCGGCACGGTTTCCGATGACAAGAATTGTCTTGGCGTCACGGGTACGCGCCTCCAGTCGGCTTGTGCCCGCTTTGTTGAAATGCTCGCCGGACTGCGCCGCGTTAAGCCACTCGGCTTTTTGTTCTAGGACTTGGGAGATTGCATCCATGAAGTCGGTGCTGAAGCGCCACGTACCAGCACGCGCCGCCTTCTGAGTTTGGAATATGGGCGTGTCGGGGCGCTTGATTTCCACAAGCACCGTGTAGTCCGTGAAGTTCATCAAGAAATCGACGGTCGGCTTCTCACGATTGTCCGTTCCACCTGCGCCGACAACCATTTCCCGGTCAAACTGCCGCATGATCCTGTAGTCAAGGCCATATCCGAAAACCCAATTTTGAACCTCAAAGAAGTCCTGCCATTCTGTTTCCGACCATGCGCCCGACGAAAGTGTGGCGTCGAATTGCTCCAAAGCCTGTCGGCGGCCAAGCAAGAGGTTGATTTCCTCCTGAGTTAGGTTGTCGTGGAGGGATCGGAAAAGTCGCTCTCGTTCGTTAGCGTCGAGCTTCTTGATTTTGCCGATTAGCGCACGGTCGAAAGCGTCAGTGATGATTTTCGGACCCGCCGCTTCAGAGAGGTCTTCAATCTGGAAACGTTCCTCATTGGACAAGTCGATGAATTTCAATCTGCGAAGGAACTCCAACAGCCGCTCAAACTCGTCAGAGCGGAAAGTGAAAGCCTCCTTCTCGTAGCCTTCGTACCAGCCGCCAGCACGTGATTTGAACGTTTGGAGCGTTACGCGCCGTATCCCCGCGTCGTCCTGACTAATCAGCGCCGTCACCTGCGTTTTGCGCTGGTCTCCCGTAAGCCGAAGGCAAAGTGCACCCTCCGTCTCGCCTAGAACTGCACGCTCTGTCCCCTCAAAAACGGCGTGAGCGAACCTCCTTCGCTGTTCATTGACAGCACCGTGTGTGAACACCTTGGAGAGATAGATTTTCCCCTCCTTGCGCAACTTAAAGTATTCGGCATCGTCTTCAGACACGGCCCCCTCCCTTCGCAGAATCCATACTTCGGTGTAGACGGGGAGCTGTCAACGATAGCACCTTCCGAAACGGTGGCCGGCGATTTGCCTTACGCGACGTACAATGGATATCTGCTTCGGGTCCTTCGAATCTTAATCCCATAGACCAGGTGAAGCACGCTGAGGCATCCCCAAATGTGCCTTTTACGAGGAGGTGGATCATATGACGTATCGGATAAACAATTTTCCCACAGTAGGGATGAAGGGCGTTTATGACATTGGTATCCTGTCGGACTATCTAAATTCGCTACCGGCCGATGAAGTTGGGCAGAGTGGTCTAATGCTATTTAACCTGACTCGTCTGAATGACTTTGTTAACGAATTTGCAGCGGCGGTTGCACTTCTTGAACTTGTAGACCAGTTGGAAATGATGGTTCTGTTGGACCAAACGCAGGAAGAACTGGCCTATACTAAAAATCGTCACGCCAATCGACTGTGGCAAGAAATGGCAGGGCGTGATGCTGCGATGACAGTTTATCAATACAGGCACACATTAGACGGCATACGCAAGAGTATGCCGCACGTTCCGACAATGGCTGCGTCCATCAGGCAAGCCTGTCTACGCGACGCGTGGAGGGCGTTACTTCGCGACTTCCCAAACGACTTGGCCCGACATGCCGCCGGTCATCGCGGCGAAGACATTGCATCACCGGAAAAATTCAAGTCCCATGCAGTCGACAGGACTACCTATCACTTGCCGCATATGGATGGACGGACTTACCGTTTCACTTACAAGGGGGCAGCGCATGAGTTGCTCGTGGACCATCCGTCCAGATTAAAGCTCAAGGAAGTCACCAGAAGCGTCTATGCTGCTTTTCCTGTATTAGATGGCAAATTGCCGCCAATGTAGCTACCCATTCTGGCACGCCTTGGACTACTCCGCCGCTTCCGCCTTCTTCCCCGGCCGGCGCCCCAGCAATTCCTTCAAAAACTGCCCCGTATAGCTGCGCTTCTCGGCGGCAATGTCCTCCGGCGTACCGGCCGCGACCAGTTCGCCGCCGCCGTCGCCGCCCTCGGGGCCGAGGTCGAGCACCCAGTCGGCGGTCTTGATCACCTCCAGATTGTGCTCGATGACGACGACCGTATTGCCCTGGTCGACGAGTTCGTGCAGCACTTCAAGAAGTTTCGCCACATCGTGGAAATGCAAGCCTGTCGTCGGCTCGTCGAGGATGTAGAGCGTCTTGCCGGTCGCCTTGCGCGACAGCTCCTTGGCGAGCTTTATGCGCTGCGCCTCGCCGCCCGAGAGCGTGTTTGCCTGCTGCCCGACATGGATGTAGCCCAGGCCGACCTTGGCCAGCGTCTCCAGCTTGTCGCGCACGCCTGGTACGGCGGCGAAGAACTCAACGCCTTCCTCGACCGTCATTTCCAGCACGTCGGCGATCGACTTGCCCTTGAAGGTGACGTCCAGCGTCTCGCGGTTGTAGCGCTTGCCGTGGCAGACGTCGCAGGTGACGAAGACGTCCGGCAGGAAGTGCATCTCGATCTTGATCAGGCCGTCGCCCTGGCAGGCCTCGCAGCGCCCGCCCTTGACGTTGAACGAGAAGCGGCCGGGCTGGTAGCCGCGCGCCTTGGCTTCCGGCAGGCCCGCGAACCAGTCGCGGATCGGCGTGAACGCGCCGGTATAGGTCGCCGGGTTCGAGCGCGGGGTGCGGCCGATCGGCGACTGGTCGATGTCGATGACCTTGTCGAGGAATTCGAGCCCTTCGATGCGGTCGTGGTCGGCCGGATGCTCTCTGCTGCCCATGATGCGGCGCGACGCGGCCTTGAACAGCGTCTCGATGAGGAAGGTCGACTTGCCGCCGCCCGAAACGCCGGTGACGGCCGTAAACGTGCCGAGCGGGATTTCGGCGGTTACGTTCTTCAGATTGTTGCCGCGCGCGCCGACGATTTTTATCCGGCGGTTCTTCTTCAATTCCCGCCGCTTGGGCGGTGTCGCAATTTCAAGCTCGCCGGTCAGGTATTTGCCGGTGATCGAGTTCGGGTTGGACATCACCTCGGCCGGCGTGCCCCGGGCGATGATCTCGCCGCCATGGATGCCGGCGGCCGGGCCGATGTCCACGACATAGTCAGCGGTCAGGATCGCGTCTTCGTCATGCTCGACGACGATGACGGTGTTGCCGAGGTCGCGCAGGTGCTTCAGCGTATCGAGCAGGCGCTGATTGTCGCGCTGGTGCAGGCCGATCGACGGCTCGTCTAGCACGTAGAGCACGCCGGTCAGGCCGGAGCCGATCTGCGATGCCAGGCGGATGCGCTGGCTCTCGCCGCCCGACAGCGAGCCGGAATTGCGCGACATTGTGAGATAGTCGAGGCCGACATCGTTGAGGAAGCGCAGGCGCTCGCGGATCTCCTTGAGCACGCGGACCGCGATCTCGTTCTGCTTGGCGTTGAGCGCGGCGGGGAGTTCGGCGAACCAGGAATTGGCCTTGCGGATCGACATTTCCGAAACCTGGCCGATATGCAGGCCGGCGATCTTCACCGCCAGCGTTTCCGGCTTCAGGCGGTAGCCGTTGCAGGCCGGGCAGGGGCTGGCCGACATGAAGCGCTCGATTTCCTCGCGCATCCAGGCGGATTCGGTTTCCTTCCAGCGCCGCTCGAGATTGGGAATGACGCCCTCGAAGGTTTTCGTCGTCTTGTAGGAGCGCAGGCCGTCATCATAGTTGAAGGTGATCTGGCGCTCGCCGGTGCCGTTCAGCACCGCGTCCTTCGCCTCGTCGGTCAAATCCTTGAACTTGTCGCCGAGCTTGAAGCCGTAGACCTTGCCCAGCGCGTCCAGCGTCTGCGAGTAATAGGGCGAGGTCGATTTCGCCCACGGGCTGACCGCGCCGTCGCGCAGCGTGACGTTCTCGTCGGGAACGACCAGGCTGGCGTCTATGGCGCGCTGGCTGCCGAGCCCGTCGCAAGCCGGGCAGGCGCCGAACGGATTGTTGAACGAAAACAGCCGCGGCTCGATCTCGGGGATGGTGAAGCCGGAAACAGGGCAGGCGAATTTTTCGGAGAACAGCAGGCGCTCATGCGTGTCGTTCTTCGACTTGTTGGCAGAGTCTTCGGAAGTCTCGCTGGCCGGCAGCGGCTTGTCGGCGAATTCGGCCACGCAAAGCCCTTCGGCCAGCTTCAGCGCCGTCTCGATGGAATCTGCGAGCCGCGAGGCGAGGTCGCCGCGCACCACGATGCGGTCGACCACCACATCGATGTCGTGCTTGTACTTCTTGTCGAGGGCCGGCGCGTCGGCGATCTCGTAGAACTGGCCGTCGATCTTGACGCGCTGAAAGCCCTTCTTCTGCAGTTCGGCGAGTTCCTTGCGGTATTCGCCTTTGCGTCCGCGCACGATCGGCGCCATGATGTAGAGCCGCGTGCCTTCCTCCAGCGCCAGCACCCGGTCGACCATCTGGCTGACCGTCTGGCTCTCGATCGGCAGGCCGGTGGCCGGCGAATAGGGAATGCCGACGCGCGCGAAAAGCAGGCGCATATAATCGTAGATTTCGGTGACCGTGCCGACGGTCGAGCGCGGATTGCGCGACGTGGTCTTCTGCTCGATCGAGATCGCCGGCGACAGGCCGTCGATCTGGTCGACGTCCGGCTTCTGCATCATCTCGAGGAACTGGCGCGCATAGGCCGAGAGGCTCTCGACATAGCGGCGCTGGCCCTCGGCGTAGATCGTGTCGAAGGCGAGCGAGGATTTGCCGGACCCCGAAAGGCCGGTCATCACGATCAGCGAGTCGCGCGGCAGGTCGAGGTCGACGTTCTTCAGATTGTGTTCGCGCGCGCCGCGAATGGAAAGGAATTTGTGATCGGCCATGCCGGTCCGCCGCCTCAATCAAATGTTTCGGAGTGGCTGGTTGTCCGGCCATCCCGTCATGTAGGTATTCTTGCCGCTCATTCGAGGGCAGCCAGTTCCCTCGTGTCAGGAGGGTTTAGCCGCCTTTGCCGGGTGGGGGCAAGCGAAAAGAACAAACGGGAAACAGGCTCCTGACAAAGTTGTTGCGGGTGCCATGGCGGGACCTGCGATCACATTTTCTGTAATTGGCTTGCTTCATGGTTGACGCAACGGAATGAGCGGTGCACGATGGCATTCGTCAGTCGGAGCCGAGCGTCCTCGAGATGCTCTTCGCTGGCATTCGGCCCGTCTGCGAGACGCCGCAGACAAGCGGATAGGCGCGCCGACAGGCGCAGGATCAACGGATAAAGGAGTGAGGCATGACTCCACCGGACAGTTCCGAAAGGCTCCACTAAGGTGTGGAGCCGCAGCAGGCAAAAGTGCCTGAGTTCGCTCGGCAGACTTTGACCCGCTGATCCCTTCACAATCAGAGACTACTAGTCGGATCGTCGGCTGAACGCCGCGTTGCATCCGAAATGAAAACCGGTCGAGGACGACCGGGAAAACGGGCAGAGACCCAAAAAAGGCCCTGCGAGCTTCCGACGAAGCGGCAGGGCCGAATTTTTGGCGGGTTGCCGCGAAACGTTGTGGAGGAACTAGCGGCCCGTGCGCGGCGCAAATGTACCGATATCGACGGTGACGCTGCCCGATATTTTCACGTCCCAGTCGCCTACGCGGACAAATCCGTCGGCGTCGGTTTCGGGCGTGTCGACAATGGGCTCGCCGACAGGCCTGATGGGCGTTTGGCCCGCGACCTTGCCATCGACGCCGGGAAGTTCCTCCGCCTGGAGTGCGGGAATGGCGACCGGAAGCATGACGGCAGCAGCAATCATCAGGGCGTAACGGTTTCGCTGTGGATTCCGGTTCATTCCGACATTCTAGTGGTGCGGCCGGCAAACGCCAAGCGTGCTGTGGCGAGCATCGGATTTCCGGACAGGCGAGGTCGAATGACGAACGTTTTCTTCGAATCTGCGTTGTACTTGCACGACGCAGAGCGGCATGCTAGGAACAAAGAGCGAACAAAACTAATTGTGGACAGCCAGCCTTTTTGGGTGCGGGCGGCGCATGTGCGGGCGTCGATCGGCTAGAGTGCGGCCTTGTTGTTGGTTTCGGATGAGCGCGGAGCGGTGTCATGGCGGGTAGCGTCAATAAAGTCATTCTGGTTGGTAATCTTGGCGCGGACCCGGAAATCCGGCGGCTGAACTCGGGCGATCCGGTCGTCAATATCCGCGTCGCCACCTCGGAAAGCTGGCGCGACAAGAATTCCGGCGAGCGCAAGGAAAAGACCGAATGGCATAATGTCGTGATCTTCAACGACAATCTCGCCAAGGTCGCCGAGCAATATCTGAAGAAGGGCATGAAGGTCTATGTCGAGGGTCAGCTGCAGACCCGCAAATGGCAGGACCAGAGCGGCCAAGACCGCTACACGACCGAGATCGTGCTGCAGAAATTCCGCGGCGAGCTGCAGATGCTCGACGCGCGCGGCGGCGGCGAGGGCGGCCAGGTCGGCTATGGCGGCGGCCAGGGGCGCAGCGGCGGCTCCGATTTCGGCCAGTCCGGGCCGACCGACGTTTCGCGCGGTGGCGGCAGCCGGGGCGGCGGCGGATCGTCTCGCGATCTCGACGATGAGATTCCGTTCTAATGTGCGGTACTTTGCACGTTGTAATTTTATGTCCACAACCCACTCGAGCAGCCGCCTCAGGCGCTGTGACGTGTGGCGCGAGGTGAAGGTGCGACGCGGCACTGACACCGCCAAGAACGAACACTACAAGCAAGCCGTCACGCAGCGCCTATGCCGTCACGATCGGTCGCGGTTCACCTTGAAGAGTTGAGCTACCTCGATCGAACCGCCGGCGCCAAGATGCGGGCAGGTTTTGGCCATTTCGACAGCGGCGTCGATGTTGTCGGCCGTGATGAAGCTAAGTCCGACGACCGGATTGGCCCCGCCATCGTCGCTGACCGCACCGCCGGGGTGGATCGTTCTAGTGGCGGTGACGGGATTGTTGTTGGCTTCAAGTGAATTTCCGAGCGAATCCATCCAGTCCAACCATGCAGTCATCAATTCAGCATTTTCCGCCTCGGTCTTTGGAATGCTGCTGCCGTGATAGGCGAGTAGATAGGTGGGCATCTCTCTTACTCCTTCTGCACAGGAAATGTTCAGCTCTTCTCCGCGTTAAGGGCAGCGAGTTCGACCGGGCAGATGTCCTGCGGGCAGGCCGCAATGTCGCACAGCCGGCAGGTCAACTCGCAGGTCGCACGGTCGGGTGTCAGCGCGGTCAGCATGGCGTCGAGCATCCGCGCCAGCTGTTTTCGATCGCGCGCCGAAAGGACCGCCAAAGCGTGTGCATAAACCGTGCGGCGGGCCTCCAGCACCGCATCCGCGCTTTTGCTACCGGCTTTGGTCAACGTGACGGCGCGCGAGCGGCCGTCAGCCAGGCTTGCACGCCGTTCGATCAACCCGTCGGCCTGCAATTTGTCGACAAGACGTGTCGTTCCCGCTGCTGAAAGCCCCACAATTTGGCGCAAATGGTCCACGGATCTCCCTGGGAAGGCAAATGCTGTAGCCAGTGCCGCAGCAGCCGTCACCCCGTGACCTGACGCGCTCTCAACATTCGTTCGCATAGCATCGCCAAGTGCGACAACGAGTGCGCCGAGGAGATTGTTCGTGCGGTCGTCCGAATCCATAGCCAATATTTGCTTGTGTTAAGCAAATAATCAAGGATGGTATTTTTGGATCAAGCGCCCGCCAGAATTCTGCGCCTCTCATCGGGAAGGCCTTGCCGGCCGAGAGGATGGTGCCTGGCGGTCATGCCGCCTCGCCGGAGCTCTGTTGCCGGCTTTCGGCCGGTGGGGCGGCGACGCTGAGAATGTGAAGTTCATGCCGGCGACCGTCGCGCGCGGTCCAGCCGATCGATTGGCCCGGCGCGAGGCCGAGCAGCGCCGTGCCGATCGGCGTCAGCACCGAAACCTTGCCGACCGAAATGTCGGCCTCGCCGGGATAGACCAGCGTGACCGTGCGCGTTTCGCCTGTGTCCGGCTCAAACGTCACGCTCGAACCGATGCGCACCACGTCTTCCGGAACCCGGTCGTCGTTCACCACGCGGGCGCGCTCCAGTTCCAGCAGCAATTCCTCGGACGCATCCGGATTTTGCGCGGCGATGGTGTTGGCGAAGGCGAGGAGCCGGTCGTGTTCCGACCTTGCGACGGTGATGACCGGCTTGCGGCCGGCCTTGGCATTTTTCGGCATTTCGATACCTGTCGTTCTTTCGGCGATCCTTGGATCGTCCAGCCCTTTGTCTCTGGGCAATCGGGTGAAACAGCGCCGCAGCCCGACAGACCCTGGTCAGGGTCAGGATGTCACGGACGGGTGAAGTGCCTTCCCCCGCGGCTCGGGGGCGCAAAGGCCGAGCCGGGGGCTAAGATCCCGCGATGGGACAAACCCGGAAGGGAAAATCGCTAGCGATTTTGGCGGCACGGAACATGGACGGGATTGTCCGCGACCCGGCGCGGGATGTCAAGGCAAGCGCCCTGGCCGGCGAATATGCGCTGGCCTTTATGGACGACGTGAAAGACCGCCTTGCGCACCGCGTCCAGCTTACGACCGATGGTCACAAGGCATACCTCAACGCCGTTGAGGAAGTGTTTGGAGCGGACATTGGCTACGCCATGCTGGTCAAGATGTACGGCGAGCCGGAAGGCAAGGCAGTGCCGCAGGAACGCCGCTACAGCCCCGCCGTCTGCACTGGCGCTAAGAAGACCCGCATCGAAGGCGAACCCGATCTGGCGCACGTCAGCACGTCGCATGTCGAGCGCCAGAACCTCACCATGCGTATGCAGATGCGCCGCTTCACGCGGTTGACGAACGCGTTCTCAAAGAAGTTCGAAAACCACGTTCACATGGTCGCGCTCTACACGGTCTGGTACAACTTCATCCGCGTTCACAAGACGCTGAAAATGTCGCCCGCGATGGCCGCTGGCATTTCCAAGACGCTCTGGTCAATGGACGATCTTTGCCAGATGATGGACGAAGTTGCGCCTAAGCCGGGGAAGCGCGGTCCCTATAAGAAGAGTTTAGCAGAATGAACCAAAGAAAGGTCGTCGCAGCAGGCACATGGTATTACGATGGCCTGCTGCCTCATCGCGTTGAAATCCATGCTTTCCCAGCTCGCTTGTCAGCTTCACGGCTGGCCGAAGATGGGGAGAGCACGGGAGAATACGATGAGAGCTTACCGATTCCGGAAACGCTGGACGGCTACTTGTACGAGTGTCGTCCGTTTTATTCAGGAGAACATATGTCTATCGAAGCCGTGAAGGCTTGGATCCTGGCTCAGCCTTGGTCGCCCGTCACGTGGGATGACTCTGAGACAGAAATTTCAAACTGAGACACTACCGCCCTGGCGGCGAATTTGACCGGTTCTGTTCCCGCTGGGCGGACAATCAGGCGGAGCACGGATATGTTTTTGCCAACTGGCCCCGCAAGTCGCTCCCGAAATTCAATCGGGCAGCCCTGCTTTCCGCAACGCACCGGCGAGCTCATCCATCAAATGCGGGCGCACGAGATCCATCTTCACGAAACCGCCTATCGTCCATCCGGGAGCGACTTCCAGAAGCCGCGCGGCTGCGACACGAGCCGCATCGAGACGGTCGAGGCTGGCGTGGCTGGCCACCAGGGTCGCGTGGAGTATGCTGAAGCCGGGATTGGACTGGATTGCCAAGGTGGAATAGACGGCGGCTTCCTCGAAGCGGCGGGTGAACAGAGAGGCCCAAGCCAGCGCCAGATAGGGGTGGTAGTTCAACGGATCGAACGGGCTGAGCCGCAACGCCTTGTGAGCGTCATCGGTCGACCGTTCGTAGCGTCCGCAAAACATGTGCACCAGTGCGCTGAAGCCGAAACCGAGTGCCGAATTGGGGTTCATTTTCAGCGCCCGGTCGAGCGCGCCGATGGCGTTTTCATAGTCGTGACTGATATTTGCGTAGACGAACGCTCCGATGCACAGCGCCTGCGGATCGTCGGCGCCGATGCTCAGCGCGAGGCCGGCGTGTCTCAGCGCGGCCGCCCTGTCGTCAAGATGGAAACCGCCGCGGAGAAAACGCTGCTCGTAACTCCACGCCAAATATCCGTGCGCGACCGCGTAGTTCGGGTCGAGCAGCAAGGCCTCGTTGAGAAGGTGTAGCGCTTCGTCCGTATTGGCCGGCGTGTTTGCATGGGCGTGCGGCAGAGCCCGCAGATAGATGTCGTAGGCGTCGAGGCTGTCGGGACGCTTGCGCCGAGCCCGCTCTATCTCGGCGCGCCGGATCGATGGTTCGATCGCTCCGACGATGCTCTCCGTCAGCCGATCCTGCAGATCGAAGATGTCTTCGATCGCGCCCTCGAACTTGTCTGCCCAGACATGGGTTGCGTCCGTTCCCTCGACGAGCTGGCCGGTGATGCGAAGACGGTTCGCGGCCTTGCGGACGCTCCCTTCGAGGATGTAGCGCACCCCCAGTTCCTTCGCGACCTGGCGGATGTCCGCCGCTTTCCCCTTGTAGGCGAAGGTGGAATTGCGGGCGATCACGAAAATTCCGGGCATCTTTGACAGGCTGGTGATCAGATCTTCAACCAGCCCGTCGGCGAAGTATTCCTGCTCCGGGTCGCCGCTCATATTGGTGAAAGGCAGCACCGCGACAGAGGGCTTGCTGGGCAGGGCAAGAGGCTTGGCCAACATCGGCGGGGCCGAACCACCAATAATGACGCGATAGGCGCGTACAGGCTCGGCGATGTTCTTGACCTGCTGATCCCCCATGGATTCGAACGTGAAAGCCAGTTTCTTCTCGACTTCGCGCGCGACCTTGCCGGAGATGCAGATGCCGCCGGGTTCGGCGAGTTGCTCGAGTCGCGCGGCGACATTGACGCCCTCGCCGTAGCAGTCCTCGCCCTCGATGATGACCTCGCCGAGATTGACGCCGATCCGAACTTCGATGCGCTCGTTTTCCGCGACATTGGCGTTGCGTTCCGCCAATCCGCGCTGCAGCGACACGGCGCATTCCACCGCGTTCACGACGCTGCCGAATTCGGCGAGCAACCCGTCGCCCATGAGCTTGAAGATGCGGCCGTGGCGCTTTTCGATTTCGGGTTCGAACAGCTCCTTGCGGCCGGCTTTCAGGCGGTCGAACGTTCCCGCCTCGTCGCGCTCCATGAGAGCCGAGTAGCCAACGACGTCGGCAGCGAGAATCGCCGCGAGCTTCCGCTCCATGCAAGCCCCCTCAGGGCAGGATCGATCGATCATAAAGCACTGCAGGTAAGTGCGGAAGAGCGCGTGCTCGTCAAACCGCCATCAGTTCCCTGATGCCGTCGGCGACGAACTGGACGGCAAGCGCCGCGAGGATCACGCCGAGCAGGCGGGTCAGGATGGAGCGGCCGGTCTGGCCGAGGAGCCCGTCGATGCGCTCGGCGAGAATGAAGACGAGATAGGTCAAAAGCAGGCATACGGCGATGATGCCGACCAGCGCCGCCTGGGCGGCAAAACCCTGGAACGAACCCGAAAGCAGCACCGTTGCCGAAATTGCGCCGGGGCCGGCGATCAGCGGTATCGCCAGCGGGAAGGCCGCGATGTTGTGGATGTGGTCCCTGGTGATCGCCACATCGGATATTTTTTCTTTCCGATCCTGGCGCTTTTCGAACACCATCTCGAAGGCGATGAAGAACAGGAGCAGGCCGCCCGCCACCCGGAAGGCGGGAAGGGTGATGCCGAGCACCGACAGGATCAGCGCGCCGGCCAGCGCAAACAGCGCCATCACCGAAAAACCGATGATCGAGGCGCGAACCGAGACCTGCCGGCGCTCGTCGCGGTTCATGCCGCGCGTGACGGCGAGGAAGAGCGGCGCCAGGCCCGGCGGATCGATGGTCACCAGAAGCGTGACGAAGGCGTTGAAGACGCTGTCGTAACTCGGCATTGCCAGCTCCCCGCCTCTCTACCCATCCGGTAATAGAACAAGGCAAAGCGGAGCGCCAGCAATGCGCATTCAGGTCAGTTCGACAGACCGGTCACCCGGTTTTGCCGCAATAGGCCTCCAGCCGATAGCCGTCGGGATCGACGACGTAGGCTGCGTAGTAGCCCTCGCCATAGTCGGTCCGCAGGCCGGGACGGCCATTGTCGCGGCCGCCGGCGGCAAGCGCGGCGCTGTGGAAGCTGTCGGCACTTTGCCGCGACGGCGCGGTGAAGCAGATATGCAGGCCGGAGCCGGCGTCATCGGGTACAGGAGTTTCGACGCGGCTGATCCAGAGGCCGACGGCATTCTTGCCATAGCCGAGGGAACTGTCGGATGCGCTTAGGCAGGAATAGCCGAGCGGCGCGAGTGCTGCGTCGTAGAAGCGTTTTGTCGCGGCGATGTCGCGAACGCCGATCGAGATATGGTCGAGCATGTTTTTCTCCATGGCTATCGTTGAGTGGCAGCGGCCCGGCGGGCGAGGACCTCCACTTCCAGCCGCCATGTGGCGCCGTTGTCGTGCGAGCGTTCGCTTGTCCAGCGGAACGCGTCGTCGGTGATGTCGGTGAAGCTCCAGCGGACAGTCGCGCCGGTATCGTCGGCGCCCTGCTGGACGATGTTGTCGCCCTCCGCGCGGCCGAGTTGGCGACTGTAATACTGGCTGCGCGGGTCGCTCCATATGATGTGCCAGGCGTCGAGGCCGGGGTCGTAGACCCGCAAGGTCGTGCCGTAGAAGGTCCAGTTTCCAAGCGACGGCGTCGGCCCGGCGTCCCTGGCGGGCAAGATCCAGACATCCTGGATCGCGCGGCCCTCGAGCACCCAGCCGAAATGGATTTCGCCGCGGCCGGTCAGCACCTTGCCGTTCTCCGGGAAGCGCTTTGCGTCGAACGACCATGCGCCGACGAAACGGCTGTAGAGGTTCAGCTTTTCGGCGTGGCCGGACGCCGGGCCGGCGGAGTGCAGGGCTTCGGCAAAGGAATTGGCCTGGGACATGATACGGCTCCCGATTGTCAGCAGATGCGGCCATGATGCCGGCCGGCCGCTTCATCGGCTTGGGAAAAATTGCTATCTTTTGGCTATGACAGTGACCGCCCAACTACGTGCGTCTGGTCCGGGCTGGCGGGTCCACGATTTGATCTGCCGCGCCGGCGTTCATGACCGTCCGTTCGAGGAGCAGCATGGCGATTATTGCATCGCGGCCGTGACTGACGGGACCTTTCGCTACAGCGCCACGCAGGGAACTGCGGTGCTCACGCCCGGCTCGATGCTGCTCGGCAATGCCGGCTCCTGCTTCGAATGCGGGCACGAACATGCGACGGGCGACCGCTGCCTGTCTTTTCACTATTCGCCGGAGTTTCTGGAGGGAGTCGTGGCCGAGACGCCGGGGGCGAGGAAACTCGGCTTCGCCGCGCCGCGCCTGCCGCCGCTGAGAGATTTCGCGCGCCTGTTGGCGGAGGCGGAGATCGCGCGGGACGACGGCGACGCCGGGGCTTTGGGTGAAATCGCCTTGCGGCTGGCCGGCGGCGTCGCATCGACGCTTGCCGGCACGGCGGCGGATCAGCCGCGCCGGCCGAGCCGTTTCGACCAGCGCCGCGTCAGCGAGGCTGTCCGCCGCATCGAACTGGCCGCGCACGAACCGCTCGCGCTCGCCGATCTGGCCGGCGAGACGGCGACCAGCCCGTTCCATTTCCTGCGCTCCTTTCGCCGGATGACCGGCATGACGCCGCATCAATATGTCCTGAGAACCCGCCTGCACCGGGCGGCGGTGCGGCTGCGGCTGTCGGACGAGCCGATTTCGGCCATCGCCTTCGATGCCGGCTTCAACGACCTTTCCACTTTCAACCGGCGTTTCAGGCGGATCATGGGCGTGACGCCCGGCGCATTCCGCGCCCGCCATCGTAGCGGCGGCACGGGCGCTTCAATCCTTTGAGCCGGCGCTGGAACGGGAGACTTTCACGCCAGCCGCCCGGTATCGCGGCAGACATCTCGTCGCAGCCTCCGAAAACCGCTTCTATCCATTTGATTCAAATCGAAAAATCAACTCTGGATATCGGCGGGATTTCGCGTCCGAATGTTGGAGATCGCCAGTCACTTCCTATATAAGGAGCAAGTGATTCCCCATATTGCGTGATCCGATTTGACCGACATCAAAACTCCGCGCGGCCCCGACGGCCCATCCGGCGTCGAGCCGATTTCCATCATCGAGGAGATGGAGCGCTCCTTCCTCGATTATGCCATGAGCGTCATCGTGAGCCGTGCGTTGCCGGACGTGCGCGACGGCCTGAAGCCGGTGCACCGGCGCATCCTGTTTGCGGCGCATGAGAGCGGCTATCACTGGAATCGCAAATATGTGAAGTCGGCGCGGCCGGTCGCCGACGTGATGGGTAAATACCACCCGCATGGCGACGCCTCGATCTACGACGCATTGGTGCGCATGGCGCAGCACTGGTCGATGCGCGTGCCGCTCATCGACGGGCAGGGCAATTTCGGCTCGATCGACGGCGATATGCCGGCGGCCATGCGCTACACGGAATCGCGCCTCACCAAGGTCGCGCACGAGCTGCTGGAGGACATCGACAAGGACACTGTCGATTTCCAGGACACTTATGATGCGTCCGGCCAGGAGCCGCGCGTCCTGCCGGCGCGCTTTCCCAACCTTTTGGTCAACGGTTCCGGCGGCATCGCGGTCGGCATGGCGACCAACATCCCGCCCCACAATCTGGGCGAAGTGTGCAACGGCGCCATCGCGCTGATCGACAACCCGGCGATCGAGCTGCCGGCGTTGATGGAGATCATTCCCGGTCCCGATTTCCCGACCGGCGGCATCATTCTCGGCCGCTCCGGCATCTACAATGCCTATTCGAGCGGGCGCGGCTCGGTCGTCATGCGCGGCCGCGTCATCATCGAGGAGCGCGCCAACGACCGCGAAGCCATCATCATCACCGAGGTTCCCTATCAGGTGAACAAGGCGACGATGATCGAGAAAATGGCCGATCTGGTGCGCGAAAAGCGCATCGAGGGCATTTCCGACATCCGCGACGAGAGCGACCGGCAGGGCTACCGCGTCGTCATTGAATTGAAGCGCGACGCCAATTCCGACGTCATCCTGAACCAGCTCTACCGTTTCACGCCGCTGCAGACGTCCTTCGGCGTCAATATGGTTGCGCTGAACGGCGGCAAGCCGGAACTGATGAACCTGATCGACATACTGAGGGCGTTCGTCGCCTTCCGTGAGGAGGTCATCAGCCGGCGGACGAAATTCCTGCTGCGCAAGGTGCGCGACCGCGCCCATGTGTTGGTCGGCCTGGCGATCGCGGTCGCCAATATCGACGAAGTCATCAAGCTGATCCGCCAGGCGCCCGATCCGCAGACGGCGCGCGAGCAGTTGATGGAGCGCCGTTGGCCGGCGCAGGACGTGGAATCGCTGATCCTCCTGATCGACGATCCGCGCCACCGCATCAATGAGGACGGCACCTACAATCTTTCTGAAGAGCAGGCGCGCGCCATCCTCGAATTGCGCCTGCAGCGCCTGACCGCGCTCGGACGCGACGAGATCGCCGACGAGTTGAACACGATCGGCGCGGAAATCGCCGACTATCTAGACATCCTGTCGTCGCGCGTGCGTATCCAGCAGATCGTCAAGGACGAGCTTGCCGCCGTGCGCGACGAGTTCGGCACGCCGCGGCGCACCGAGCTTGCCGAAGGCGGCGCGGACATGGATGATGAGGACCTGATCCAGCGCGAGGACATGGTCGTCACCGTCACGCATGAAGGCTACATCAAGCGCGTGCCGCTCTCGATCTACAGGGCGCAGGCGCGCGGCGGCAAGGGCCGCTCGGGCATGTCGACCAAGGACGAGGATTTCGTCACGCGGCTGTTCGTGGCCAACACCCACACACCGATCCTGTTCTTCTCCTCGCGCGGCATCGTCTACAAGGAAAAGGTCTGGCGCCTGCCGATCGGCACGCCGCAGTCGCGGGGAAAATTCCTGCGCAACATGCTGCCGCTGGATGCCGGCGACCGCATTACCGCGATCCTGCCGCTGCCGGACGAGTCGGAGTGGGACAAGCTCGACGTGATCTTCGCCACCACGCGCGGCACGGTCAGGCGCAACAAGCTGTCCGACTTCGCCGATGTGAAGCGCAACGGCAAGATAGCCATGAAATTCGACGAGGAGGGCGACGCCATCCTCGCCGTCGAGACCTGCACGGACAATGACGACGTATTGCTCACCGCCGATAGCGGCCAGTGCATCCGCTTCCCGGTGACGGATGTGCGCGTGTTTGCCGGCCGTTCCTCACAGGGCGTGCGCGGCATTTCCCTAGGGGAGGGTGACCGTGCCATCTCGATGTCCGTTTTGCGTCACTCAAACCGATCGACAGCGGAGCGTGAGGCATTTCTCAAGAGGAGTGCGGCCGAGCGGCGCGCGGCTCGCGGAGATGATAACGACGTCGATGAGGCCGTAGCGCTCGTGAACGAAGATGTGTCGGAAGTCGTGGTGCTTGGCGACGACCAGTATGATGCCATGAAGGCTGAACAGCAGCTGATCTTGACAGTAAGCGAACTGGGCTACGGCAAATACTCATCGTCATTCGAATTTCCGACGAAAGGTCGCGGTGGCAAGGGCATTCGGGCGACAGATACCGCAAAAGAAGCTCAGGACAAAATCGGTCGTCTGATAGCGTGCTTTCCGATCGTCCTTGAAGATCAAATCATGCTGGTATCGGATGGCGGGCAGGTGATCCGGGTTCCGGTCTCCAACATATCGCGCAAGGGCCGTACGTCCATGGGCGTCACCATCTTCAACACGGCTGACGGCGAGAAGGTGGTTTCGGTCGAGCGCATCTCGGAGCCGCAGAGCGATGAGGAAGTGGAGGAGATTATCGCTGAGGCCGCCGTGCCGGGTGAAGTCTCGGAAGCCGGAGACGGCGGAAAAGAAGAATAGGATGCTTTCGGTCGCGGCGGAAAACTGCCGCGACGATCAGCCGAGACGACTTAACGCTGGCGCGGACCGAATCCGCGTGAGCGGTCGTTGCGCTCATCGAGGCGGACGCGTGCGGCTTCCTGATGGAGGCCGAAGGCCGTGGCGATAAGCATTGCAATGGTCATTGCGGCGGCGAGCATATAGATCAGCATGGTTTTGTTCTCCTGATCACTACAATGGTTACATGGCGATTTGGTTTCCGAATTTGTAGAGGCGGTTTATCGGCGGCCGGTTGAACCTTTCGTGATGCAGCCGTTCATCTGCGGTTCATCTTGCACACGCCGAGCAGCGGCGGCTCCGCCCATGCGAATTGCGTTTGATCTTAGGCCCGGCTAGAAGCAGCTTCCATGAAACGCATCACTATCTACGCGGGATCGTTCGATCCGCTGACCAACGGCCATCTCGACGTGTTGAAGGCGGCGCTGGCCGTCGCCGACACGATCTACGCCGCAATAGGCGTTCATCCAGGCAAGAAGCCGCTGTTTTCCCTGGAGGAGAGGATCGAACTCATCGAGTCGGTAGCGCGCGCCGAGTTCGGCGCCGATGCGGAGCGCATCAAGGTCATCTCGTTTGACGGGCTGGTGATCGATGCGGCGCGCAAGCATGGCGCATCGACCATGATACGCGGCCTGCGCGACGGCACCGATCTCGACTACGAGATGCAGATGGCCGGCATGAACGAAACCATGGCGCCCGATCTGCAGACCGTTTTCCTGCCGGCGAGCCCCTCCGTCCGCACCATTACCGCCACACTTGTCCGCCAGATAGCCAGCATGGGAGGCGATATCCGCCCCTTCGTTCCGGCCGTGGTCGCCGGCGCGCTCGCCGAAAAATTCGCTCATTGAGGAAAAATCCATGAAGCTCAGGAAGCTTGCTTCGTCTCTGATTATTGCGGCGGCCCTGTTTGGCGGCTCGGCCGCAATCGCGGCGGAGCCAGAAAACACCATGGTCATCACGCTGGAACAGGGCGATGTGACCATCGCGCTGCGGCCCGACCTCGCGCCCAAGCATGTCGAGCAGATCAAGGCGCTGGTGCGCGGCGGCGAGTATGACAATGTCGCCTTCCACCGGGTGATCGAGGGATTCATGGCGCAGACCGGCGACGTGGAATTCGGAGACATGAAGGACGGCTTCGATCCGGACCGCGCCGGCACCGGCGGCTCCAAGCTGCCCGATCTGCCTGCCGAATTCTCGGCCGAGCCCTATGTGCGCGGCACGGTCGGCATGGCGCGCGCGCAGAGCCCGGATTCGGCCAATTCGCAGTTCTTCATCATGTTTGCGCCCAATCCCGGCCTCGAAGGCCAGTACACGGTCGTCGGCACTGTCGAGAGCGGCATGGAACTGATCGATCAGGTGAAAAAGGGCGACCCCGCCATGAACGGGGTTGTCAGCGAGCCGGATCGCATGGTCAAGGTGCGCATCGCCGCCGACGGCAATTGAACAAATAAGCAGAAAAGGAATTCGGGATGGCCGAGATCAAGGATCGCGAAAACGCGCTCGTCATGGAAACCACCAAGGGCAAGGTCGTCATCGAGCTTCTGCCCGACCTGGCGCCGGGCCATGTGGCCCGCATCAAGGAACTGGCGCGCGAGGGCGCCTATGACGGCGTCGTCTTCCACCGCGTGATCGACGGCTTCATGGCCCAGACCGGCGACGTGAAGTTCGGCAACTCGACCAAGACGTCTTTCAATCCTTCGCGCGCCGGCATGGGCGGTTCGGACAAGCCCGACCTCAAGGCCGAGTTCTCCAACATGAATCACAGCCGCGGCACCTGCTCGATGGCGCGATCGCAGAACCCGAACTCGGCCAATTCGCAGTTCTTCATCTGCTTCGACGACGCGGCGTTCCTCAACCGGCAGTATACGGTGTGGGGCCAAGTCATCGAAGGCATGGAGAATGTCGACAAGATCAAGCGCGGCGAGCCGGTGCAGGATCCCGACAAGATCGTGTCGATGAAGGTGGCGGCCGATATCGCTGCCTGAGGCGCACGCATGGCAGGCTTTTTCTGGTCGCTGCTAGGCATTCTGGCTGGCGCGTTCATCGCGATACAGGCGCCTGTCAATGCGCAACTGGCGCGCGACCTCGGCCTGTCGGTGGCAGGGGCCGCTTCGTCTTTCCTCGCCGGCGCCATCGTGCTGGCGATCGTTTCCGCCGTGCTCGTGCAGGTGCAGGGCCTGGCGCTCAATTGGCGGGCGCCGGCACCGTGGCTCTTCGTAGCGGGAGGCTGCCTGGGCGCGGCTTACGTTACCAGCGCCGTCATCCTGACGCCCCGTTTGGGTGCTGCGGCGCTGATGGCTTTCCTAGTCACCGGGCAGTTGCTCGCCGGCATGCTGATCGACAGGGTCGGCTTGCTCGGCGTGGCGGTACGGGAAATTTCCGTAGGCCGAGTCGCGGGAGCGCTGCTGCTGCTCGCCGGTGCGCTGATGATCCGTATCTACTGATGCGCGTCGACCTGTTCGACTTCGACCTGCCGGAAGACCGGATCGCGCTGCGTCCCGCCGAGCCGCGCGATGCCGCGCGGCTGCTTGTTGTCAGGCCAGGTGAGGGGGTCGAGGACCGCGGCGTGGTCGAGCTGCCGGCGCTGCTTCAGCCCGGCGACGTGATGATCTTCAACGACACCAAGGTGATACCGGCGCAGTTGAAGGGCGTGCGGCGGCGCGGCGACGCGTCGGCGCAGGTTGACGCGACGCTGCACATGCGCGTGGCCCCTGACCGCTGGCTGGCTTTTGTCCGGCCGGGAAAACGCGTGGCGGCTGGCGACCGCATCCATTTCGGCCATGACGGCAATTCGTGTTTCCTCGGCGCGCTCGACGCGACCGTTATTGAGAAGCGCGAAGGCGGCGAGGCGCTGCTCGCCTTCGACCTGTCCGGCCCGTTCCTGGACGAGGCACTGCATGCGGTCGGGCACATCCCGCTGCCGCCCTATATCGCATCGAAGCGGCCGGACGACGAGCGCGACCGCACGGACTACCAGACGATCTTCGCCCGCGACGAGGGGGCCGTCGCCGCACCCACCGCCGGACTGCATTTCACGCCGGAACTGTTCGCGGCACTCGACGCGCGGGGCATCGAACGGCATTTCGTCACCTTGCATGTCGGGGCGGGGACTTTTCTCCCGGTCAAGGTGGACGACACCGCCGACCATAAGATGCATGCCGAAAGCGGCAGCGTATCGGCGCAAACGGCTGCGGCGGTGAATGCCGCCCGGGCGCGCGGCAGCCGTGTGGTATCGGTCGGCACGACTTCGCTCCGGCTGCTCGAAAGCGCTGCGCGCGATGACGGAACACTCACCGAGTGGTCGGGCGCGACCAGCATCTTCATCACGCCGGGCTACCGCTTCAGAATAGTCGACGTGCTGATGACCAATTTCCACCTGCCTCGCTCCACGCTGTTCATGCTGGTCTCGGCGTTCAGCGGGCTGGAGACGATGCGCGCGGCTTATGCGCATGCGATCGAAAACGGCTACAGGTTCTACTCCTACGGAGACGCCTGCCTGCTTTTCAGGGCTCAGAACCAGTAGTCGGAGACCTTCCGGCCATCGCGGGGCAGATCCTCGAACGTGTCGAACCCGTCGAAATGGTCGATCGGTATGTCCGCGACAGCCGCCGGCTCCGCAAGCCGGACGTTCACGGCGATGCGCCGGCGACCGCTTGTCTTTCCTGTTCGGTTCGCCCGCCACGAGACGACACAGCCGCATTCGGGGCAGAAATTGAAATCCAGGTGTTTCCCCCGCGAATAGGCTTTTGTCGGGCCGGACACGGTGACGTCTTCGCCCTCATGCCCATAGATCCACAGCGCTCCGTAACGGCGGCAGACAGTGCAGTTGCAGGCCGTCGCCCCTTCCGGCGTTGCCTCGAAGCGCCAGTTCACGGCGCCGCAGTGGCAGGAACCCTCGATCATCGTTCGCCTCGACCAGTCGCTCTCACCCATAGCAGGGTATGCGGGCAAGTCTTTCCCGGCAAGCATTGCCGCCGAGATCAAGCGGGTTGCAGTCGCCCGATTGTCTTGACGCCCTGTGGCCGCTAAGGGCAGGGCATGAACCAGACATTCTCCTTTTCCCTCCTCGCCACCGACGGCAAGGCCAGGCGCGGCGAGATCTCGATGCCGCGCGGAACGATCCGCACGCCGGCCTTCATGCCGGTTGGCACCGGCGGCACCGTCAAGGCCATGTATATGGACCAGGTGCGCGGCGTCGGCTCCGACATCATCCTGGGCAACACCTATCACCTGATGCTGCGGCCCGGCGCCGAGCGCGTCGCGCGGCTCGGCGGTCTGCACGAATTTGCCCGCTGGCCGTATCCGATCCTGACCGATTCCGGCGGCTTCCAGGTCATGTCGCTGTCGAAGCTGCGAAAGCTCAACGAACAGGGTGTGACCTTCCGCTCGCATATTGACGGCGCGGCCTACGAAATGTCGCCGGAACGCTCGATCGAAATACAGGGCCTGCTGGACTCGGACATCCAGATGCAGCTTGACGAGTGCACCGCGCTGCCGGCCAAGGACAAGGAAATCGAGCGCGCCATGGAGCTTTCGCTGCGCTGGGCCGAGCGCTGCAAGACGGCGTTTGGCGAGCAGCCGGGCAAGGCGATGTTCGGCATCGTGCAGGGCGGCGACGATGCACTGCTGCGCGAGAAATCGGCGCGGGCGCTGGCAACGATGGATCTGAAGGGCTATGCGGTCGGCGGGTTGGCGGTCGGCGAGCCGCAAGCGGTGATGCTCGAAATGCTGGAGATCACCTGTCCCGAACTGCCGGCGCAAAAGCCGCGCTACCTGATGGGTGTCGGCACGCCAGACGACATATTGAAATCGGTCGCCCGCGGCATCGACATGTTCGATTGCGTGATGCCGACGCGTGCCGGCCGCCACGGCCTCGCCTACACAAGGCGCGGCAAGGTCAACCTGCGCAACGCCCGCCATGCCGACGATCACCGCCCGCTCGACGAGGAGAGCGACTGCCCGGCGGCGCGCGATTATTCCCGCGCCTATCTGCACCATCTGGTCCGCTCGCAGGAAGCGCTCGGCGCGATGCTTTTGACCTGGAACAATCTTTCTTACTACCAGAGCCTGATGGGCCAGATCCGCGACGCGATATCGGCCGGTGCGTTCGAGGAACGGACTGCAGAAATCACCGAAGGCTGGGTCAAGGGCGACCTGCCGCCGCTTTAGGGAGTGCCGAGAATCAGGTGACGCCGGGATTCACTTCCTACCCTGCGGGTAGATCGTCTCGCCGCGCTTGAGCATCTCGACGAAAGCCGCGATCTTCTTCTTGCGGCCCGCCTCGGTCTTCATGTTGTGGGTGCGGAAGGCGAGGGCAAAGCGGTTCTGTGCGCTCAATTTCGCGAGCATTTCCCTTGCCTTGGGCTCGGCGTCGATCGCCGCCTGGAGGTCGTCGGGAATTTTCATGTCCTTTCCGCTCTTATAGGCGCGGTCCCAGCGCCCGTCGGCCTTGGCCGCCTCGACTTGCGCAAGCCCGTGCTCGGTCATGCGGCCTTCCTCGATCAGCCGGGCGACATTGTCGACGTTGATCTGGCCACAGACGCTCTTCATGCCGCGCGGCGTGTAGCGCTGCAGATAGCTCTTGTCGTCGAAACCTTTGCGGATCGCGTCGATCCAGCCCCAGCAGAGCGCCACGTCGATTGCCTCCTTGGGGGTGATCGATGGTAGGCCCGAACCCACCTTGTGGATCTTGATCCAGACTTCGTCTTCCGTGTCATGATGGTTGCCGAGCCAGTCGTAGAAGCTCTCGGCGTCCTTGAACTCGTGAACCTTTTCGGGATCGACCGTGAAGGGCGCCATCGGGATCTTTCGCTCTGTGTGCTCGGTGCATTTTGATGACTGCAGGTGATGCCGGACACCGGCCCGCCGCCGAAGCCGTGCTGATTCCATCATAGCATACGTGGAACGGAGGCATGGCTTCAGCGGCCTGCCGAACCGACGCCGGCGGAACTTGTCGCCTTCTGCCCAATCCGTTTTCAACAGGCGCAGGCAGCCTGCCGCGAAATTGGGCAAAGGCCTGATCGCGCCCGCGTCCCAAGCGATTGCGCTTGCTTTTCCCGGCAGACGCAATTGAAATGCGGGGACAGGGGAGTTCGTGCGTGGTCGCTTTCGACGAGATGCTGCCGGAACCAACCGGACTGCGAAGACCATATACCGGATATGACGGCTGGCTGAAGAACCAGGATCCGGCACGATTGACCGAAAAGATGCGCGACGCCGAACGGGTCTTCCGCAAGACCGGCATCACCTTCGCGGTCTATGGCGAGGAGGAAGCGGCGGAGCGGCTGATCCCCTTCGACATCGTGCCGCGCATCATTTCCGGACATGAATGGCGGCGGCTGACGCAGGGCATCGAGCAGCGCGTCCAGGCGTTGAACGCGTTCCTCGACGACATCTACCACCGCCAGGAAATATTGCGGGCCGGTCGCGTGCCGAAGGAACTGGTCGCCAACAATGAGGCGTTCCTGCCCGAAATGATCGGCGTGCGCCCGCCCGGCGGCGTTTATACCCATATCATCGGCGTCGACATCGTGCGTATCGGCGAGGACGAGTTCTACGTGCTCGAGGACAATGCGCGCACGCCTTCCGGCGTCTCCTACATGCTGGAGAACCGCGAGACGATGATGCAGCTCTTCCCCGAGCTGTTTCAGCGGATCAAGGTCCGGCCGGTGGAGAACTATCCGCAGCTTCTGCGGCAGTCGCTGGCGACGCTGCGGCCGAACGGCATAACGGACGCGCCCTGCATCGCGGTGCTGACACCGGGCAGCTACAATTCCGCCTATTTCGAGCATGCCTTCCTGGCCGACCAGATGGGCGTCCAGCTCGTCGAGGGCCATGATCTGCGGGTCGTTGACGGCCATGTGGCGATGCGCACGACCGAGGGCTACAAGCAGATTGACGTGCTCTACCGGCGCGTAGATGACGCCTTCCTCGATCCGCTGACCTTCAATCCGGATTCGGCGCTCGGCGTGCCCGGCATCATGGATGTATACCGCGCCGGCAACATCACCATCGCCAACGCTCCGGGGACCGGCATAGCCGACGACAAGGCGATCTATTCCTACATGCCGGAAATCATCGAATTCTACACCGGCCGTAAGGCGATCCTCGGTAACATCCCGACCTGGCGCTGCTCGGAGCCCGACAGCCTGAAATACGTGCAGGAGCACCTCGCCGAACTGGTGGTCAAGGAGGTGCACGGTTCCGGCGGCTACGGCATGCTGGTCGGACCGGCGGCGAGCAAGAAGGAGTGCGAGGATTTCGCCAAAAAGCTTGCCGCCAAGCCGTCCAACTACATCGCCCAGCCGACGCTGTCGCTGTCTACCTGCCCGATTCTGACCGAGAAGGGGCTGGCCCCGCGCCATGTCGATCTGCGGCCGTTCGTGCTGGTCTCCGACCGCATCCAGATCGTGCCGGGCGGGCTGACGCGGGTGGCGCTGAAGGAAGGCTCGCTGGTCGTCAATTCATCGCAGGGGGGAGGGACGAAGGATACGTGGGTGCTGGATGATTAGGGGTTGGTGAATAGGCAGTAGGCAGTAGGCAGTAGGCAGTTGATGGTCGAAGTCCGAGAAGACGTGCTCATAGGCAAGGCGATCGAATCCTACCGGGATTTGCGCGTCTGGCAGGCTGCCATCGAGTTGACGGTCGCGTGCTACACAGAAACGAAGAGCTTCCCGACAAGCGAAACCTACGGGCTGACTTCGCAGATCAGACGATCGAGCACGTCAATCGCCGCCAACATTGCCGAAGGTTACGGACGGGACAACACCGGATCGTACATTCAATTTCTTCGCATAGCGCAGGGATCGCTCAAGGAATTGGAAACTCACGTCATAATCGCAAAGCGGATCGGATATCTGGATTCAACTCAAGAGGAATTTCTCCTTCAAAAATCCGAGCACATTGGAAAGATGCTCCGCGCCTTAATGCGAAGCGTGCAGAGGACGACTTGAATGCTTTCATCGGTCCACAATTTTCTATTTGCCCACTGCCCACTGCCTACTGCCTACTGCCTGTTTCCCCGTCGCCGCTCGCTGCTCCCCAGGATGCCCTGACATGCTCCTCGGTCGCACCGCCAACGGTCTCTACTGGATGAACCGCTATATCGAGCGGGCTGAGAACATGGCGCGGCTGGTCGATGCCGGGTTGCGCATGGCGCTGACCAGGACGGCGAGTTCGGCGGAGGAGTGGACCTCCGTACTTCTGAGCGCCGGATGCGAGACCGAGTTCCGCAACCGGTATGACGATCTTTCGGCCGGACCTGTCGCGGATTTCCTGCTGCGCGACAAATCAAATCCTTCCAGCGTCATGTCGTCGATCGAAACCGCGCGCAGCAATGCGCGCATGGTTCGCACCGCGCTGACCCGCGAGACCTGGGAGAGCATCAACGAAGCCTGGATGTCGCTGAAGCGCATGCTCGCTGACCCGATCGACGAGCGCGAACTGCCCAAGGTGCTCGACGCCATCAAGCGCGAGACGGCGCTGATACGCGGCGCATTCTACGGCACCATGCTGCGCAACGAGATCTTTGACTTTTCGCAGATCGGCACATTCATCGAGCGGGCCGACAATACGGCGCGCATTCTCGACGTGAAATACTACGTGCTGCTGCCGTCGATTTCATGGGTGGGCTCGTCTCTCGACAATTATCAGTGGGAATCGATCCTGCGCTCTGTCTCGGCGCATCGCTCATATCGCTGGGTCTATGAGGCCGACTACCGCCCGACCAACATCGCCGATTATCTCATCCTCGACGGCCGCATGCCGCGCTCGCTGGCCTTCTGCTACCGCAACATTTCGCAAAGCCTGAACTATCTCGATGAGGCGTACGGCATGCGCCATGTGTGCCACAAAACGGTCGCCGAGACGCTGGCCAAGCTGAAGGTCGGGTCGATCAAGGAGATATTCGATTCCGGCCTGCACGAATTCCTGATGGACTTCATCCGTGACAATTACCGGCTGGGCGATGAGGTCGCCGAGCATTACCGATTCCACTGATGGCGGGCGGTCCGATGCGTCTGAAGATCACCCACCGCACCGAATACCGCTACGACTTTCCCATCCAGTATGGCCTGCAGCGGCTGAAGCTGATGCCGAATGGCGGCGCCTGCCAATCGGTGCAGTCCTGGTCGCTCAACATCGAAGGCGCGCGCGAGGAGGTGCGCTTCACCGACCAGTTCGGCAATGACACAAGGCTGGTCAGCATGGAGGGCGAGCCGCATATCGTCAGCGTCGAGGCCGCGGGCGAGGTGCTGACGCACAACAAGGCCGGCGTGACCGGTGCGCATCAGGGCTTTGCTCCACTCTGGCTGTTCGAGCGGCAGACGCCGCTGACCGAAGCCGGCGAGGGCATACGTGACCTCGCAGCCTCGATCAGCGGCGGTTCCGACATCGAACGGCTGCACCGCTTGATGAACGTGATTGGCGAACGCGTCGTCTATACAGCCGGCGTGACCGATGCCGCCACAACCGCCGAGGCGGCGCTGACGCTGAAGAGCGGCGTCTGCCAGGACCATGCGCATATCTTCATCTCGGCGGCGCGGCTGCTCGGTTTTCCCGCGCGCTACGTGAGCGGCTATCTGATGATGGACACCGCCACCGAGCAGGCGGCCAGCCATGCCTGGGCCGAGGCCCATGTGAAATCGCTCGGCTGGGTTGCCTTCGACGCCGCCAACGGTATCTCCCCCGACGAGCGTTATGTGCGGCTGGCGACCGGCCGCGACTATCGCGACGCCGCCCCGGTGTCGGGGATTAGGATTGGACAGGCGGCGGAACAGCTTGCGGTCCGTATCACTGTGGAGCAGTAATTTCCGGCAAATTCACCGCCGGAAGAGATTCGATGACCTATTGTGTCGGCCTCAAGATCGATCGCGGGCTGGTGTTCATGTCGGACACCCGCACCAATGCCGGGATCGACTCGATTTCGACTTTCCGCAAGATGCACGTCTGGGAAAAGCCCGGCGAGCGCGTCGTGGTCCTGATGTCGGCCGGCAATCTGGCCACCACACAGGCGGTGGTGAGCCTGCTCGACGAGCGCATGAAGGCGGTGAAAGACCGCACGCCGACTGTTTTGGCAACGCCGTCAATGTTCCAGACAGCGCGGTTGGTCGGAGACACGGTCAAGGAGGTGATCGCCGATTCGACGCCGGCCGGAGAGCGCGCCGATTCCTATTTCAACGCCTCCTTCATCGTCGGCGGCCAGATTCGCGGCTCCGCGCCGCGCCTGTTCCTGATCTATCCGGAAGGAAATTTCATCGAATCGACCGACGACACGCCGTTCTTCCAGGTCGGCGAGACCAAATACGGCAAGCCGATCATCGTCAGGGCCTATGACCGAACCATGAGCTTTGCCGAGACGGTGAAGCTGCTCATGGTTTCGTTCGATTCGACGCTGAAATCGAACCTCTCGGTCGGCTTGCCGCTCGACCTGCTGTTCTACGAGAACGACACGTTCAGGGTGGCGCTCAACAAGCGCATCGGCCATGATGATCCATATTACCGGACCGTTTCGGACGGCTGGTCGAACGCGCTGAAACTGGCCTTCAAGAGCCTGCCCGATTTTCCCGAATAGATGCGCCCGGCCTACGGCCGGCAAAGGAGGGGTGCTTGGACAGCGAAGAGTTTCGCAAATGGTCGCATGTTGCGGCCGAATGGGGCGCCGACTACCGCGCGATGCTGCGCGACCGGCCGGTGCGGGCGCGCACGCAGCCCGGCGCGATAGCAGCGCAAATAGCGCCTTCGCCGCCCGAGGCGGCGGAGTCCATGGAGGCGATCTTCGCCGATTTCGAAGAGCAGATCTTGCCAGGCATGACGCATTGGCAGCATCCGCGCTTCTTCGCCTATTTCCCGGCCAACGCCGCGCCGGTCTCGGTCGTCGCCGAATATCTGGTTTCGGCGATGGCCGCGCAGTGCATGCTTTGGCAGACCTCGCCGGCGGCGACCGAACTCGAAACCGTGATGATCGACTGGCTGCGCCAGGCGCTCGGCCTGCCCGAAGGCTTTTCCGGCGTCATCCAGGATTCGGCCTCGTCGGCGACGCTCGCCGCTGTACTGACCATGCGCGAGCGTGCGCTCGACTGGCAGGGCAACCGCGCCGGACTGTCCGGGCACAAGGCCCTTCGCGTCTATTGCTCGGAGCAGGTGCACACCTCGGTCGACCGCGCCATCTGGGTCGCCGGCATCGGCGGCGACAATTTGGTGCGCATCCCGACCAGCGGACTCTGGCGGTCAATGGATGTCGGCGCGCTCGAAGCGCAGATTATCCGCGACAGGCAGGCAGGATTGCTCCCGATCGGGATCATTCCTTGTGTCGGCGGAACCAGCGTCGGTGGTACCGATGACGTTGCGGGCGTATGCGCCGTGGCGCGAAAGCACGGGCTATACGTCCATGTTGACGCGGCCTGGGCCGGATCGGCGATGATCTGCCCTGAGTTTCGGCATTTCTGGGCCGGCGTCGAGGACGCCGATTCCGTCGTCTTCAACCCGCACAAATGGCTCGGCGCGCAGTTCGATTGCTCTGTCCAATTCATCCGCGAGCCAGAAAGCCTGGTGAAAACGCTTGCCATCCAGCCGGAATATCTGAAAACCCACGGCAAGGACGGCGTCATCAACTATTCCGAATGGTCGGTGCCGCTCGGCCGCCGCTTCCGTGCGCTGAAACTGTGGTTCCTGTTGCGGGCCTACGGGCTCGAAGGCCTGCGGACGAAGATTCGCGACCACGTCCGCTGGAGCGAGGCGCTGGCGGCCAGGATCGGCCGTGAGCCGCGCTTCGAGATTGTCACCGAGCCGATGCTTTCGCTGTTTTCGTTCCGCCATCGTGCCCCGGAAGGGCGTGACGGCGACGAGCACAATCTGCGGCTCGTCAACGCCGTCAACGATGCTGGCCGCATCTATCTCACCCAGACCCGGGTTGATGGGCGCGTGGCGATCCGCTTCCAGGCCGGTCAGTTCGAAACGACCGAGGCCGACGTCGACGCGGCTTTCGACGCGATCACGGATGCGGCCGAATTGCTGAATTGAGTGAAGAGCCGCCTCTATTAGCAGCCTAGGCTATTTCGGTCGAATTCGACTGTGAGGAGGATTGACAGCCGACCGCTTTCGTTTTCGTATGATAAAGCCAAAAACGAAAGCGGAGGATCGGAAATGTATCTGTCGGCGCGGCATTCCGAAATCGTACAGATGGCCAAGGACAATGGCCGCGTGCTCGTCGACGATCTCGCTTCCCATTTCGGTGTGACGCCGCAGACGATCCGCAAGGACCTCAACGATTTGTGCGACCAGCGCCTGCTCAGCCGCATCCATGGCGGCGCGCTCTTTCCCTCCGGCATCGAGAATATGGAGTACGAGGCGCGACGCAAGATCGCCTCCGACGAGAAGGAGGCGATCGGCAAGGCCGCGGCGCGGCTGATCCCGGACAATGCCTCGCTGTTCATCAATATCGGCACCACGACGGAAGCCGTCTCGAAGGCGCTGCTCGACCATGTCGGGCTGATGGTCATCACCAATAACATCAATGTCGCCAACAGGATGCGGGTATATCCTGGCATCGAGGTGGTGATTGCCGGCGGGGTGGTGCGCGGCTCCGACGGCGGCGTGGTCGGCGAGGCGGCGGTCGATTTCATCAAGCAGTTCAAGGTCGACTACGCGGTCATCGGCGCTTCGGCCATCGACCATGACGGCGCGCTTCTCGATTTCGATTTTCGCGAAGTGAAAGTGGCGCAGGCGATCATCGCCAACGCCCGGCACGTCATACTAGTATCCGACGCGACGAAATTCGAGCGCACCGCGCCGGTGCGGATCGGCCATCTTTCGCAGGTGGACACCTTTATTACCGACCATTGCGACATCGCGACGGTGCGCCGCATCTGCGAGGAGACAGAGGTGCAACTGATCGAAACGTCGCGCTGAGCGGCGGCTTTCGGCGCATACAAAAGCGTAAATTTTGCTCGGCTCCGATTTTCGTTTGACATTCGTTCCAACTTCGAAATAATTCCCATATGGTTTCGAAACGGCATAATATGCTGCACTGCGAAACTCTGGAGGAATTTTTCTTTGGACGCGGTTCCCATCCATGACATTTTCGTCATTGGCGGCGGCATCAATGGCTGCGGCATAGCCCGCGACGCCGCGGGCCGGGGCTATTCGGTCTTCCTCGCGGAGATGAACGATCTCGCCAGCGGTACGTCCTCCGGCTCGACCAAGCTGATTCATGGCGGCCTGCGTTATCTCGAGCATTACGAATTCCGCTTGGTGCGAGAGGCACTGATGGAGCGCGAGGTGCTGTGGAAGGCGGCGCCGCACATCATCTGGCCGATGCGCTTCGTTCTGCCCTACGCCAAGGGCCTGCGCCCGGCATGGCTGATCAGGCTCGGGCTTTTCCTTTATGACCATATTGGCGGGCGCAAATTGCTGCCGCCGACGCGCACGCTCGACATGACGCGGGATCCGGCAGGAAAGCCGCTCAAACCCTTGTTCCGCAAGGCCTTCGAATATTCGGACGCCTGGGTCAATGACGCCCGACTGGTGGTGCTCAACGCCCGCGACGCGGCTGAGCGTGGCGCGACGATCCGGACGCGAGCCAAAGTGGTGCGGGCGCGGCGCGAGACCGGCCACTGGACGATCGACGTCGAGAATCTGCCCGACAAGACGGTCGAGACGGTGAAGGCCCGCCTGATCGTCAACGCGGCCGGGCCGTGGGTGGACAGGGTGCTCGCCGGCGCAGTCGGGCAGAACGATGTCCACAATGTCCGCCTGGTTCAGGGCAGCCACATTGTCGTTCAGAAGAAATTCGATGATCCTCGCGCCTATTTCTTCCAGAATAAGGATGGCCGGATCATTTTCGCCATTCCCTACGAAGGAGATTTCACGCTGATCGGCACGACCGACCAGGACTATCTCGGCGACCCGCGGGAAGCGAAGATCACCGACGCGGAGATTGATTATCTCTGTGCGGCTGCCAGCGAGTATTTCGTCGAGCCGGTGCGGCGCAAGGACATCGCCTGGACCTATTCGGCGGTGCGCCCGCTCTATGACGACGGCGCCTCGAAGGCGCAGGAGGCGACCCGCGACTACGTGTTGAAGTCGGATGTGCCGGATGGGCAGGCCGCGATAGTCAATATATTCGGCGGCAAGATCACCACTTACCGGCGTCTGGCCGAATCCATGCTGGAAAAGGTCGAGGAGCATCTCGGAAAGCGCGGCAAACCCTGGACCGCCAGCGCGCCGCTGCCGGGCGGCGATTTCCCGGCGACCGGTTTCGCTGCGGAGGTGGCGAAGCTGAAATCCGCCTATCCATTCCTCGACCTTGGCCATGCGCAACGGCTGACCAGGCTCTACGGCACGCGGGCCAAAACTCTGCTAGGCTTGGCGCGGTCGCAGTCCGATCTCGGCCGGCATTTCGGGGCCGATCTCTACGAGGCGGAAGTGCGCTACCTGATGAACCAGGAATGGGCAGTGACGGCGGAAGATGTTTTGTGGCGCAGGACCAAGCGTGGTTTGAAGCTGACGCCGGAGCAGACAAACGCTCTCGACCGCTACATGAGCGGCGCGCGCGGCGCGATAGCAGCAGCAGAATGAACGGCACAATGGGCAGGATGGCCTTGGAGGAGGCGCAATGCTGGAACTGAGAAACGTAACCAAGACGGTGGCCGGCGCGGACCACATCAGGGATGTGTCGCTGACGCTCCAGCATGGCTCGCTCAACGTGCTTCTTGGGCCTACGCTCTCGGGCAAGACCAGCCTGATGCGGCTGATGGCGGGGGTC
>NZ_AHAM01000171.1 GCF_000236565.1 Mesorhizobium alhagi CCNWXJ12-2
GGGCGACAATATCGGCGCGCTGCTGCGCGGCGTCGACCGCGAGGGCGTCGAGCGCGGCCAGGTTCTGGCCAAGCCGGGCTCGGTCAAGCCGCACAAGAAGTTCAAGGCCGAGGCCTACATCCTGACCAAGGAGGAGGGCGGCCGCCACACGCCGTTCTTCACCAACTACCGTCCGCAGTTCTATTTCCGCACGACGGACGTGACCGGCATCGTGTCGCTGGCCGAAGGCACCGAAATGGTGATGCCGGGCGACAATGTGACGGTCGATGTCGAGCTGATCGTGCCGATCGCCATGGAGGAGAAGCTGCGCTTCGCCATCCGCGAAGGCGGCAGGACCGTCGGCGCCGGCGTCGTCGTGACGATCACCGAATAACAAATAACCGATCTGTCGCGGGCGGGATTCGCCCGCGCCGCGCCAGAACAAGGAATAAGACGAATGAACGGCCAGAATATCCGCATACGACTGAAAGCGTTCGACCACCGGGTGCTCGATGCCTCGACGCGCGAGATCGTGTCGACGGCAAAGCGCACCGGCGCCAACGTCCGCGGCCCCATTCCGCTGCCGACGCGGATCGAGAAATTCACGGTCAACCGCTCGCCGCATGTCGACAAGAAGAGCCGTGAGCAGTTCGAGATGCGCACGCACAAGCGGCTGCTCGATATCGTGGACCCGACGCCCCAGACGGTCGATGCGCTGATGAAGCTCGATCTCGCAGCCGGCGTCGACGTCGAAATCAAGCTCTGAGAGCTGACATGAGCCGGCGGGCGAAGACCCAAAGGCTCCTCTGAAGGAAAACGAACCGATGCGTTCAGGTGTTATAGCACAGAAGTTGGGCATGACCCGCGTCTACAACGACGCCGGCGAGCATGTTCCGGTCACTGTTCTCCGCATGGAGAACTGCCAGGTCGTGGCTCAGCGCACGAAAGAGAAGAATGGCTACACCGCCGTCCAGCTCGGCGTTGGCTTGGCCAAGGTCAAGAACACGTCGAAGTCGATGCGCGGCCATTTCGCCGCTGCCTCGGTCGAGCCGAAGTCGAAGGTCGCGGAATTCCGCGTCTCCGACGACAACATGCTCGACATCGGCGCCGAGATCACAGTCGAGCATTACGTGCCCGGCCAGAAGGTCGACGTGACCGGCACCACGATCGGCAAGGGCTTCCAGGGCGTCATCAAGCGCCACAATTTCGGTGGCGGCCGCGCGACCCACGGTAACTCGGTATCGCACCGCACGCACGGCTCGACCGGCCAGCGCCAGGATCCGGGCAAGGTGTTCAAGGGCAAGAAGATGGCCGGCCACATGGGCTCGACCCGCGTGACCACCCAGAATGTCGAGGTTGTTTCGACCGATACGGACCGTGGCCTGATCCTGATCCGCGGTGCGGTTCCGGGTTCGAAGGGCGCATGGATCCTGGTTCGCGACGCCGTCAAGGAAGCGTTGCCTGAAAACGCGCCGAGGCCCGCCGGCATTCGCGCCGCGGCCAAGAGCGCAGCTCCGGCCAATGAGGGAGCGGAATAATGGATCTCAAGATTTCAACGCTTGGCGGCGAAGACGCCGGCAAGGTCAAGCTCTCGGAAGAGATTTTCGGCCTTGACCCGCGCGAGGACATCCTGCAGCGCGTCGTGCGCTGGCAGCTCGCCAAGAAGCAGCAGGGCACGCACAAGACCAAGGGCCGTGCCGAAATCGCGCGCACCGGCGCCAAGATGTACAAGCAGAAGGGTACGGGCCGCGCCCGCCACCATTCGGCTCCCGCTCCGC
>NZ_AHAM01000170.1 GCF_000236565.1 Mesorhizobium alhagi CCNWXJ12-2
CGGCGACAATATCGGCGCGCTGCTTCGCGGCGTGGACCGTGAAGGCGTCGAGCGCGGCCAGGTCCTGGCCAAGCCGGGCTCGGTCAAGCCGCACAAGAAGTTCAAGGCCGAGGCCTACATCCTGACCAAGGAGGAGGGCGGCCGGCACACGCCGTTCTTCACCAACTACCGTCCGCAGTTCTATTTCCGCACGACGGACGTGACCCGCATCGTGTGGCTGGCCGAAGGCACCGAAATGGTGACGCCGGGCGACAATGTGACGGTCGATGTCGAGCTGATCGTGCCGATCGCCATGGAGGAGAAGCTGCGCTTCGCCATCCGCGAAGGCGGCAGGACCGTCGGCGCCGGCGTCGTCGTCACGATCACCGAATAGTCGGACGAAATCCTGTTATCGAAAGGCGGTCTTCGGGCCGCCCTTTCTGTTTGTGCCGTTTAGAGCGCGTCCGAGCGTATCGGATTGCGAACGCCGCGTTGCATCCCGATATAAGGTGCATCCACCGCTCCGGGTTCTCAAAAACAACGTCACTTGCCTCGCCGGAGCGAATTCTCAAAGGACCCGTCGTCCAGTCCGTCAAATGACCCGCCGCAAAATAGCGATTGGTCTTGAAACGGCGCAATGTTTGTGAAATGAAGCCTCCGCGATACGGGCATAGCTCAGTTGGTAGAGCGGCGGTCTCCAAAACCGCAGGTCGTAGGTTCGAGCCCTGCTGCCCGTGCCAGCCTTGCTGGCATCGTGGAGAGACATAGCCGGTTTCGGGACGATTGGATGGTTCCGGAATTGCGCGTTTGGCATATAGGACGGATTTTTTGGCACTTGCGCTGCCGGGGAATCGGTTTTATGTAGGCATAACAGACACGCGACGCGTGGAGCTGGTGATCCGGCTTTACGCGTCCGAAATGTATGGGCGGAACAAAAGCGGCGATTCGCTGGGTTCCGGTACCATGCAGCGGCATCTCCCGGCCAACGGGAACATCCAAAGGCCCGGCTTCGCCGGCCTTGAAAGCAGGCGGCAAATGGCATCGAAAACCACCAACCCCTTCACCTTCCTCCAGCAGGTAAGGTCGGAGACGGCGAAAGTGACGTGGCCGTCCCGGCGCGAGACGGTGATTTCGACGATCATGGTTCTGGTTTTCGCGGTCATCGCGATGATCTTCTTCTTCGCCGCAGACCAGGTGATGGCGCTCGGGGTCGAACTGATCCTCGGCATCGGCCGCTGATACCGGCGAATACGGAGAATTTGTAGATGACTGCGCGCTGGTACATCGTCCACGCCTATTCGAACTTCGAAAAGAAGGTCGCGGAAGACATAGAGAACAAGGCCAAGCAGAAGGGCCTCGGCGATCTGATCGAGCAGATCATCGTGCCGACCGAGAAGGTCGTGGAAGTGCGCCGCGGCCGCAAGGTCGATGCCGAGCGCAAGTTCTTCCCGGGCTATGTGCTGGTACGCGCGACGCTTACCGATGCCGTGTTCTCGCTGATCAAGAACACGCCGAAAGTAACCGGGTTCCTCGGCGATTCCAAGCCGGTCGCGATCACCGACAAGGAGGCCGAGCGCATCCTGCACCAGGTCCAGGAAGGCGTCGAGCGGCCGAAGCCGTCGGTCACCTTCGAGATCGGCGAGCAGGTCCGGGTCTCGGACGGTCCCTTCGCCTCGTTCAACGGCTTCGTCCAGGAAGTCGACGAGGAGCGGGCGCGGCTCAAGGTGGAAGTTTCGATCTTCGGGCGCGCCGTGCCCGTCGATCTCGAATTCGGACAGGTCGAAAAGGGCTGATCCGATTTGCCGGTTTGCCGTCAGGCATCCCGGCAGGCGGCGGGCAATGAGCTTCGCTGCCGAAACGGTGGGAGGAAGACGCGGACTTAGCCGGCCGCGGCGACCGGACCACCAGACTGCAACCGCCGGACTTTCTTCGAAAAGAGGGGCCGGCATGACAACAAGGCAGGAAAGAGATGGCTAAGAAAATTGCGGGCCAGCTCAAGCTCCAGGTTTCCGCGGGATCGGCGACGCCGTCGCCCCCGATCGGTCCGGCGCTTGGTCAGCGTGGCATCAACATCATGGAATTCTGCAAGGCGTTCAACGCGCAGACGCAGGAAATGGAAAAGGGCTCGCCCATTCCGGTCGTGATCACCTATTACCAGGACAAGTCGTTCACCTTCGTCATGAAGACGCCGCCGGTGAGCTTCTTCCTGAAGAAGGCCGCCAATCTGAAGTCGGGCTCCAAGGAGCCGGGCAAGGTGCGCGCCGGCACGGTTTCTCGCGACAAGGTGCGTGAGATCGCCGAGGCCAAGATGAAGGACCTGAACGCGAACGACGTTGACGCGGCAATGCGCATGGTAGAGGGCTCCGCCCGCTCCATGGGCCTGGAAGTGGTGGGCTGAGATCATGGCAAAGATTGCAAAGCGCGTAGCCAAGTCCCGCGAAGACATCGACCCGAACAAGGCCTACGCCCTGTCCGAGGCGATCAAGCTTCTGAAGGACCGCTCGACCGTCAAGTTCGATGAGACCATCGAAGTGGCGATGAACCTCGGCGTCGATCCGCGCCATGCCGACCAGATGGTCCGCGGCGTGGTCAATCTGCCGAACGGCACCGGCCGCACCGTGCGCGTGGCGGTTTTCGCCCGCAACGAGAAGGCTGACGAGGCCCGCGCAGCCGGCGCCGACATCGTCGGCGCGGAAGATCTGGTCGAGATCGTGCAGAAGGGCGAGATCAATTTCGACCGCTGCATCGCGACCCCGGACATGATGCCGCTGGTCGGCCGTCTGGGCAAGGTGCTCGGCCCGCGCGGCATGATGCCGAACCCGAAGGTCGGCACCGTGACGGCGGACATCGCCGGAGCCGTGAAGGCCTCCAAGGGCGGCGCCGTCGAGTTCCGCGTCGAGAAGGCCGGCATCGTGCATGGCGGCGTCGGCAAGGTTTCGTTCGACATCAAGGCGCTGGAAGAGAACATCCGCGCCTTCGCCGATGCGGTCAACAAGGCCAAGCCGACGGGCGCCAAGGGCGTCTACCTCAAGAAGGTGTCGGTGACGTCGACCATGGGCCCCGGCCTGAAGGTCGATCTGTCGACGATCAGCGCGGCCTGACGAGATTGATCGGGATCATGCCGTAACGGCCTGATCCCAAGAAGAATTCCGGGGCCTCCAGAGATGGAGGGCCTGGATCCCGGAAGCGCAAATGCTTCCGGACATCCTGTCCGAGATTGCAGGCGGCTCAGCCTTAATCACTTCGAGCCTGCATGAGACGGGTGAAGACCTGACAAGGGAGCAAATGCTCCACTGAAAGGTTCGAACCGTGTTTGCCTTTTGTCTGCGCACCGGCGTGCCGGTGTGGCGAAAGGGGGCAGGATCCTCGAGCGCCGTTCGGGAGATCTGGAAGTTCTGGATAGCCCGCCCGGCAAAAGGCAACCCGACCGATGTTTCCGGGAATGGAACAGAGGTCAACTGGAGATAGGCAGTGGACAGAGCGGAAAAACGCGAACTCGTCACGGGCCTGAATGAAGCGTTCTCGAACGCAGGTTCAGTCGTCGTGGCCCACTATGCCGGTATCACCGTTGCGCAAATGAACGACCTCCGGTCGAAAATGCGCGCCGCGGGCGGCACCGTCAAAGTCGCGAAGAACCGTCTCGCCAGAATCGCTCTTCAGGGCACGGAATCCGAGGGTATCCAGGAGCTGTTCATCGGACAGACGCTGGTCGCCTATTCGGACGATCCGATTACGGCGCCGAAGGTCGCGTCCGATTTCGCCAAGGGCAATGACAAGCTTGTCATTCTCGGTGGCGCAATGGGCTCGACCGCGCTCAACGCCGACGGTGTGAAGGCTTTGGCCACGCTCCCGTCGCTCGACGAGCTTCGCGCGCGTCTGGTTGGCATGATCGCCACCCCGGCAACCAGGATCGCCCAGATCGTCAATGCGCCCGCGGCTTCTGTCGCGCGCGTCATCGGCGCCTATGCCCGGAAGGACGAGGCGGCATGAGGCCGTTCCTCGCTATCAACAATCGTTCGAACCTTATGAAGGAATGCAACAATGACTGATCTCGCAAAGATCGTAGACGACCTTTCGAAGCTGACCGTCCTCGAGGCGGCCGAACTTTCGAAGCTGCTTGAAGAGAAGTGGGGCGTTTCGGCTGCCGCTCCGGTTGCCGCCGCCGCTGCTGGCGGTGGCGCCGCCGCTGCCGCGCCGGTTGAAGAGAAGACCGAATTCGACGTCGTTCTCGCCGAAGCCGGCGCCCAGAAGATCAACGTGATCAAGGAAGTGCGCGCGATCACCGGTCTCGGCCTGAAGGAAGCCAAGGATCTGGTGGAAGCCGCTCCGAAGCCGGTCAAGGAAGGCGTCAACAAGGCTGACGCCGACAAGATCAAGGCCCAGCTGGAAGCAGCCGGCGCCAAGGTCGAGCTGAAGTAAGTACGGTTTCGGCGGGCGGCGAAAGCCGTCCGCCGGTTCCCCGGGCGACCGGGGCAGTATCTGAAAACCTCTTTCCTGAGGGCCGGAACCGGCTCTCAGGAAACGGGTTTTCACCCGTTTCTGGACGAACCGCCGGCGCTGGCGGTCGAAAATTGCAAGGCGAGCCCGGCTGAGGCGCGCCCCAAGAGAGGCAGCAAGGAGCGACGATGGCCCAGACCCAGATTTTCAATGGCCGCAGACGCGTACGCAAATTCTTCGGAAACATCCCGGAAGTTGCGGAGATGCCGAACCTGATCGAGGTTCAGAAGGCATCCTATGACCAGTTCCTGATGGTGGACGAGCCCAAGGGCGGCCGTCCGGACGAGGGACTGCAGGCCGTTTTCAAGTCGGTCTTCCCGATTTCCGATTTTTCCGGCTCGTCGATGCTGGAATTCGTGAAATACGAATTCGAGGGACCGAAATTCGACGTTGACGAATGCCGTCAGCGCGACCTGACCTATGCCGCGCCGCTGAAGGTGACGCTGCGCCTGATCGTGTTCGATATCGACGAGGATACCGGCGCGAAGTCCATCAAGGACATCAAGGAGCAGGACGTCTACATGGGCGACATGCCGCTCATGACCTTGAACGGCACCTTCATCATCAACGGCACCGAGCGCGTTATCGTTTCGCAGATGCACCGCTCGCCGGGCGTCTTCTTCGACCACGACAAGGGCAAGTCGCACTCGTCGGGCAAGCTCCTGTTTGCCGCGCGCGTCATCCCCTATCGCGGCTCGTGGCTCGATATCGAGTTCGATTCCAAGGACGTGGTGCACGCCCGCATCGACCGCCGCCGCAAGATTCCGGTGACGTCGCTGCTGATGGCGCTCGGCATGGACGCCGAGGAAATCCTGTCGACCTTCTACAACAAGATCACCTACGAGCGTTCGGGCGACCATTGGCGCATCCCGTTCTCCGTCGAGCGTTTCCGCGGCCTCAAGGCCGTCGGCGACATGGTCGACGCCGATACGGGCGAAATCGTTGTCGAGCAGGGCAAGAAGATCACCGCCCGCCAGGCCAAGCAGCTTGCCGACAAGGGCTTGAAGGCGATCAAGGCGACCGAGGACGACCTCTACGGCAGCTATCTCGCCGAGGACATCGTCAATCATGCGACCGGCGAGATCTATCTCGAAGCCGGCGACGAGCTCGACGAGAAGACCCTGAAGGTCCTGCTTTCGACGGGGGCGGAGGAATTCCAGGTCCTCGACATCGACCACATCAACATCGGCGGCTACATCCGCAACACGCTCGCGGTCGACAAGAACGAGAGCCGTCAGGACGCGCTGTTCGACATCTACCGTGTGATGCGTCCGGGCGAGCCGCCCACGATCGACACCGCCGAGGCGATGTTCAACTCGCTGTTCTTCGACGCCGACCGCTACGACCTTTCGGCCGTCGGCCGCGTCAAGATGAACATGCGCCTCGACCTGAAGGCAGAGGACACCGTGCGCGTGCTGCGCAAGGAGGACATCCTGGCCGTGGTCAGGACGCTGGTCGAACTGCGCGACGGCAAGGGCGAGATCGACGACATCGACAATCTCGGCAACCGCCGCGTGCGTTCGGTGGGCGAACTCATGGAGAACCAGTACCGCGTCGGGCTGCTCCGCATGGAGCGCGCGATCAAGGAGCGCATGTCGTCGATCGAGATCGACACCGTGATGCCGCAGGACCTGATCAACGCCAAGCCGGCGGCTGCCGCCGTGCGCGAGTTCTTCGGCTCCTCGCAGCTCTCGCAGTTCATGGACCAGACCAACCCGCTGTCGGAGATCACCCACAAGCGCCGTCTTTCGGCGCTTGGACCCGGCGGTCTGACCCGCGAGCGCGCCGGCTTCGAGGTGCGCGACGTGCACCCGACGCATTACGGCCGCATCTGCCCGATCGAGACGCCGGAAGGCCCGAACATCGGCCTTATCAACAGCTTGGCGACGTTTGCTCGCGTCAACAAATATGGCTTCATCGAGACGCCGTACCGCAAGATCGTCGATGGCAAGGTGACGTTGGACGTCAGCTATCTCAGCGCCATGGAAGAGTCCAAGCACTATGTCGCGCAGGCCAACGCCCAGCTCGACAAGGACGGCCGCTTCGTCGACGAATTCGTCATCTGCCGGCATGCCGGCGAGGTGATGATGGCGCCGCGCGAAAACGTCGACCTGATGGACGTCTCGCCGAAGCAGCTTGTCTCGGTCGCCGCGGCGCTGATCCCGTTCCTGGAGAACGACGACGCCAACCGCGCGCTGATGGGCTCGAACATGCAGCGTCAGGCCGTGCCGCTGGTGCGCGCCGAAGCGCCGTTTGTCGGCACCGGCATGGAGCCGATCGTCGCCCGTGACTCGGGCGCCGCAATCGGCGCACGCCGCGGCGGCATCGTCGACCAGGTCGATGCTACGCGTATCGTCATCCGCGCGACGGAAGATCTCGATCCCGGCAAGTCGGGCGTCGACATCTACCGGCTGATGAAGTTCCAGCGTTCGAACCAGAACACCTGCATCAACCAGCGTCCGCTGGTGCGCATGGGCGACCGCGTCAACAAGGGCGACATTATCGCCGACGGTCCCTCGACCGATCTCGGCGATCTGGCGCTCGGCCGCAACGTGCTCGTCGCGTTCATGCCCTGGAACGGCTACAACTACGAGGATTCGATCCTTCTTTCCGAGAAGATCGTGTCGGACGACGTCTTCACCTCGATCCATATCGAGGAGTTCGAGGTCATGGCCCGCGACACCAAGCTTGGGCCTGAGGAAATCACCCGCGATATCCCGAACGTCTCGGAAGAAGCGCTGAAGAACCTCGACGAAGCCGGCATCGTCTATATCGGCGCGGAAGTGCTGCCGGGCGACATCCTGGTCGGCAAGATCACGCCGAAGGGCGAAAGCCCGATGACGCCGGAGGAAAAACTCCTGCGCGCCATCTTCGGCGAGAAGGCCTCGGACGTCCGCGACACCTCCATGCGCATGCCGCCCGGAACCTACGGCACGGTCGTGGAAGTGCGCGTCTTCAACCGCCACGGCGTGGAGAAGGACGAGCGCGCCATGGCGATCGAGCGTGAGGAGATCGAGCGTCTCGCCAAGGACCGCGACGACGAGCAGGCGATTCTCGACCGCAACGTCTATTCGCGCCTTTCCGACATGCTTGACGGCAAGGAAGCGATCGCAGGGCCGAAGGGCTTCAAGAAGGGCTCCAAGCTCTCGAAGGAGACCCTCGGCGAGTACCCGCGTTCGCAGTGGTGGCAGTTCGCCATCGAGGACGAGAAGCTGCAGAGCGAACTCGAGGCACTGCGCGGCCAGTACGACGATTCCAAGAAGGCGCTCGAGCAGCGCTTCATGGACAAGGTCGAGAAGGTGCAGCGCGGTGACGAGATGCCGCCCGGCGTCATGAAGATGGTCAAAGTCTTCGTGGCCGTGAAGCGCAAGATGCAACCCGGCGACAAGATGGCCGGCCGTCACGGCAACAAGGGCGTCGTTTCGCGGATCGTTCCGGTCGAGGACATGCCGTTCCTCGAGGACGGCACGCATGCCGATATCGTGCTCAATCCGTTGGGCGTGCCGTCGCGCATGAATGTCGGCCAGATCCTGGAGACGCATCTGGGCTGGGCCTGCGCCGGAATGGGCAGGAAGATCGGAGAGATGATCGAAGCCTACAAGGCGGATGGCAACATCAAGCCGCTGAGGGCCGAGATCGAGAACCTGATCCCGGAGAACGACCGCAACGAGCCGGTTCGGCAGTTCGACGACGAGTCGATCGTTCGCCTCGGCGAGCAGATGAAGCGCGGCGTTTCGATCGCAACGCCGGTGTTCGACGGTGCGCACGAGGTCCACATCAACGAGATGCTGGAACGGGCGGGCCTGCATACCAGCGGCCAGTCGCAGCTCTATGACGGGCGCACGGGTGAGCCGTTCGATCGCAAGGTGACGATGGGCTACATATATATGCTCAAGCTTCACCACCTGGTGGACGACAAGATCCACGCGCGCTCGATCGGGCCATACTCGCTCGTCACCCAGCAGCCGCTCGGTGGCAAGGCGCAGTTCGGCGGCCAGCGCTTCGGCGAGATGGAGGTCTGGGCGCTCGAAGCTTACGGCGCCGCCTACACGCTGCAGGAAATGCTGACCGTGAAGTCGGACGACGTGGCGGGCCGCACCAAGGTCTACGAAGCGATCGTCCGCGGCGACGACAGCTTCGAGGCGGGCATTCCGGAGAGCTTCAACGTTCTCGTCAAGGAAATGCGCTCGCTCGGCCTCAACGTCGAACTGGAAAACACCAGGATCGACGAGCTGCCGGCGCGTCTGCCCGACGCTGCGGAGTAAGAAAAAGGCGCGCCGCGGAGGTTCACTCCGCGGCTGCGTCGCCTAAATACCCGGTCGCCCGGCGACCGACTGCACGGATCCGGCTGCGCCAGCGAAGCGGCAGCGCCAGAGCGGATCGCCAAGGGGTGAAATCGCCCACAATTGTTCGAAAGGGGCCACTCGGTCCCACAAGGAGAACGGCATGAACCAAGAGGTCATGAATCTCTTCAACAACAACGCCCCGGCGCAGGTGTTCGATTCCATCCGGATTTCGCTCGCCAGCCCGGAAAAGATTCTGTCCTGGTCGTTCGGCGAGATCAAGAAGCCCGAGACGATCAACTACCGCACGTTCAAGCCCGAGCGTGACGGCCTGTTCTGCGCGCGCATTTTCGGCCCGATCAAGGATTATGAGTGCCTGTGCGGCAAGTACAAGCGCATGAAGTACAAGGGCGTCATCTGCGAGAAGTGCGGCGTCGAGGTCACGCTGTCGCGCGTCCGGCGCGAGCGCATGGGCCATATCGAGCTCGCCGCCCCGGTTGCTCACATCTGGTTCCTGAAGTCGCTGCCTTCGCGCATCGGCACGCTGCTCGACATGACCCTCAAGGACATCGAGCGGGTTCTCTATTTCGAGAACTACATCGTGACCGAGCCGGGCCTGACGGCGCTGAAGGAGCACCAGCTTCTCAGCGAAGAAGAATACATGATGGCCGTCGACGAGTATGGCGAGGACCAGTTCACCGCCATGATCGGCGCCGAAGCCATCCATGACCTGCTGGCCGGCATGGATCTGGAAAAGATCGCGGGCGATTTGCGCTCCGAGCTTGCCTCGACCACGTCGGAACTGAAGCAGAAGAAGTATCTGAAGCGGCTGAAGGTCGTCGAGAACTTCATGGAATCCGGCAACCGTCCGGAATGGATGATCATGAAGGTCGTTCCCGTGATCCCGCCGGACCTGCGCCCGCTCGTCCCGCTGGATGGCGGCCGCTTCGCGACGTCTGACCTGAACGATCTCTATCGTCGCGTCATCAACCGCAACAACCGCCTGAAGCGGCTGATCGAACTGCGCGCTCCCGGCATCATCATCCGCAACGAAAAGCGCATGCTGCAGGAAGCCGTCGACGCCCTGTTCGACAATGGCCGCCGCGGCCGCGTCATCACCGGCGCCAACAAGCGCCCGCTGAAGTCGCTGTCGGACATGCTGAAGGGCAAGCAGGGCCGGTTCCGCCAGAACCTGCTCGGCAAGCGCGTCGACTATTCGGGCCGCTCGGTCATCGTGACCGGTCCGGAGCTGAAGCTGCACCAGTGCGGCCTGCCGAAGAAGATGGCGCTCGAACTGTTCAAGCCGTTCATCTACGCCCGCCTCGACGCCAAGGGCTACTCCTCGACCGTCAAGCAGGCCAAGAAGCTGGTCGAGAAGGAAAAGCCGGAAGTCTGGGATATCCTCGACGAGGTCATCCGCGAGCATCCGGTTCTGCTCAACCGGGCGCCGACGCTTCACCGCCTCGGCATCCAGGCGTTCGAGCCGATCCTGATCGAAGGCAAGGCGATCCAGCTTCACCCGCTGGTCTGCACGGCCTTCAACGCCGACTTCGACGGCGACCAGATGGCCGTTCACGTGCCGCTGTCGCTCGAAGCCCAGCTTGAAGCCCGCGTGCTGATGATGTCGACCAACAACATCCTGCACCCTGCTTCCGGCGCGCCGATCATCGTGCCGTCGCAGGACATGGTGCTTGGGCTCTACTACCTGTCGATCGTCAACCAGAACGAGCCGGGCGAGGGCATGGTGTTTGCCGATATGGGCGAACTCCAGCACGCGCTCGAGACCAAGGCGGTGACGCTGCACGCCAAGATCAAGGGCCGCTTCCGGACCGTGGACGCGGAAGGCAACGTCGTGTCGAAAATCTACGACACGACGCCCGGCCGCATGATCATCGCCGAGCTTCTGCCGAAGAACGTCAACGTGCCGTTCGAGACCGCCAACCAGGAGATGACCAAGAAGAACATCTCCAAGATGATCGACACCGTCTACCGCCACTGCGGTCAGAAGGAGACGGTCATTTTCTGCGACCGCATCATGGCGCTCGGCTTCAGCCATGCCTGCAAGGCCGGCATTTCGTTCGGCAAGGACGACATGCTGATTCCGGACTCCAAGATCAAGCTGGTGTCCGACACCGAGGCGCTCGCCAAGGAATACGAGCAGCAGTACAATGACGGCCTGATCACTCAGGGCGAAAAGTACAACAAGGTCGTCGACGCCTGGGCGAAGTGCTCGGAAAAGGTCGCCGACGAGATGATGGCCCGCATCAAGGCCGTTGAGTTCGAGGACAGCGGCCGCCAGAAGCCGATGAACTCGATCTACATGATGAGCCACTCCGGCGCCCGCGGGTCTCCGACCCAGATGCGCCAGCTCGCCGGCATGCGCGGCCTGATGGCCAAGCCGTCGGGCGAGATCATCGAGACGCCGATCATCTCGAACTTCAAGGAAGGCCTGACCGTTCTTGAATACTTCAACTCGACCCACGGCGCCCGCAAGGGTCTCGCGGACACCGCGCTGAAGACCGCGAACTCCGGCTATCTGACGCGCCGTCTCGTCGACGTCGCGCAGGACTGCATCGTCAACTCGATCGACTGCGGCACCGAAAAGGGCCTCACCATGCAGCCGATCGTCGATGCCGGCCAGGTGGTCGCGTCGCTCGGCCAGCGCATCCTCGGCCGCACCGCGCTCGACGACATCAATCACCCGGTTACGGGCGATCTGATCGTCAAGGCGGGTACGCTGATGGACGAGCGTGACATCGAGCAGATCGAAAAGGCCGGCATCCAGTCGGTGCGCATCCGTTCGGCGCTGACCTGTGAGGTCAGGACCGGCGTCTGCGCGGTCTGCTACGGTCGCGACCTGGCGCGCGGCACGCCCGTCAACCAGGGCGAAGCTGTCGGCGTCATCGCGGCGCAGTCGATCGGCGAGCCGGGCACGCAGCTCACCATGCGCACCTTCCACATGGGCGGCACGGCGCAGGTCGTCGATAGCTCGTTCCTGGAAGCCTCGTATGAGGGCACGGTCGAGATCCGTAACCGCAACGTGGTTCGCAACTCCGACGGCCAGCAGATGGTCATGGGCCGCAACATGGCGGTCCTGATCCTCGACGAGGCCGGCAAGGAGCGCGCCACGCACCGCGTCACCTATGGTTCGCGCATCTTCGTGGACGATGGCGACAAGGTGAAGCGCGGCCAGCGCATCGCCGAGTGGGACCCGTACACCCGCCCGATCCTCACCGAGATCGAGGGCAGGGTGGTGTTCGAGGACCTGGTCGACGGCATCTCCGTCCAGGAAACCGCCGACGAGTCGACCGGCATCACCAAGCGTGAGGTCATCGACTGGCGCTCGACGCCGCGTGGCTCGGACCTCAAGCCGGCGATCGCCATCCACGACGCCAAGGGCAAGGTCGGCAAGCTCGCCAAGGGAGGCGATGCCCGCTTCCTGCTCTCGGTCGAGGCGATCCTGTCGGTGGAGCCCGGCGCGATGGTGCGCCCGGGCGACGTGGTTGCGCGTATTCCGATGGAAAGCGCGAAGACCAAGGACATCACCGGCGGTCTGCCGCGTGTGGCCGAGCTCTTCGAGGCGCGCCGTCCGAAGGACCACGCCATCATCGCCGAGATCGACGGCACGATCCGGTTCGGCCGCGACTACAAGAACAAGCGCCGCATCATCATCGAGCCGCATGACTCGACAATGGAACCCGTCGAATACCTGATCCCGAAGGGCAAGCCGTTCCATCTCCAGGACGGCGACGCCATCGAGAAGGGCGACTATATCCTCGACGGCAATCCGGCGCCGCACGACATCCTGGCGATCAAGGGCGTGGAGGCTTTGGCTTCCTACCTCGTCAACGAGATCCAGGAAGTCTACCGGTTGCAGGGCGTGTTGATCAACGACAAGCACATCGAGGTGATCGTTCGCCAGATGCTGCAGAAGGTCGAGATCACCGCGCAGGGCGACTCGACCTACATTCCGGGCGACCACGTCGACGTGATCGAGCTGGACGAGGTCAACGAGCGCCTGGTCGAGGAAGGCAAGAAGCCGGCCGAAGGCCAGCCGGTTCTGCTCGGCATCACCAAGGCATCGCTGCAGACGCCGTCCTTCATCTCGGCCGCCTCCTTCCAGGAGACGACGAGGGTGCTGACGGAAGCGGCGGTGGCCGGCAAGACCGACATGCTGCAGGGCCTGAAGGAAAACGTCATCGTCGGCCGCCTCATCCCGGCGGGCACGGGCGGTCAGATGAGCCAGATCCGGCGCATCGCGACTTCTCGCGACGAGCTGATCATCGACGAGCGGCGCAAGTCGTCGGGCGCCGAGACAGCCGAGCCGATGCTGGCCGACATGACCAACGCCGCGGAATAATCACGGCGTTCATCAGAATGAAAAAGCCGCCGGGGCGACCCGGCGGCTTTTTAGTTGAGGGGTGTTGCTGGCAAATCGGCAGCAAGGCCGTTTTCTTCCGCCGCGGCATGCAAGCGGCGATCACGTGTCCAAAGCGATGCATTTCCGGTTAACCGGACAGATGCAAGCAAGTGTACATCGAGGTACCCGATGCCACGGCCGTGCAGTTTAAGTCGATCTACCAGAGCGAGCACTTCATGATCCTCCGCAACTAAAGCCATTGGAAGATCGGACACGTCCTCGATGATTAGCGATCGGTCACGCAGCGATCCCATCGCGAGTTCGCCAATGACAAACGGGTGTGACAGAACAAGGCGGCGACTAAGGAGCTCCTGAAGCGCAATGTTTCTTTGGCGAAAGTGATCGATCCAGATCGAAGAGTCGACAAGGATCACGATTCAGGTCGCCGCCTCGGCGCCGCCTGCGCATTGGGATCACTTCCGCCAAGACGAGCCAACCGCCTTGCAGCCTCGCGTTCAATCAAGGCTGTAAGCGCCTCACGCACCAGAGCCGGCTTTTCTTTTATTCCGGTGTATTTCTGGGCTTTGGCGATAAGGTCGTCATCAAGTGTCAGTGTCGTGCGCATTGGGCCTCCAATCTGCTATCAAATATAGCATCGTTCGATGCAGATTTCCATGCTTTGCGGCAGATTTCCCTTAAACACTCTCCTTGAACGTCACGATCGACACTTCGCCTTCCAGCGCGCCCTGCCAGGCCGAGAGATGCGGCTCCTCGTCGGGTTCGCCCTGCATGTCGCCGATCTGGTCGAGCTCGGCTTCGGCGTAGCCCTCCTTGGCGAGCGCTTCGAGCGCCGTCCGCACGGCGGAATCGTCGTCCGGGGCGACCAGCATCACGTGAACGCCCTCGGACTTGCCGCCCTTCCTGCGCCACACCCGCCCGGTGATGATGGTGACCGGCCTTTCTTCGTTGTCGTTCATGTTGTGATTCCCGATTCTCTTGTTCCGAAGGCCGCAAGCGCCTATCTGACGCCCTGAAGCGGGTTTTTACATGAAGCCCCGCCGTCCGACAGACAAAACCGCGTCACTTTCTATTTCGCAACTGCGAAATGGCGAAAGATAATGTCGCGGCTGCCGGCGGCGGCGGCAAACTCCCGGTTTCGTTAAGATAATCTCCGATGCGGGGTTGACGATGCGGGGTGTTGCGAGTATTACCCGCCGCGTCTGAACCGATGTGAGGTTTGGCTTTCCGGGGCGTCGCGCCCCGGAGTTTGCCTCAAACAAGGTTCGTTTTACGAGCGAAAACACATTTCCGGCGTGCATGAAGCGGCTTCCGCTTCCTCTGCTTTTTGTTCGGGCAGGACCGCGATTAGCGGTTTGGGGCCCGAATTTGCGTATGGAAACAACGCTTGAAGCCGCCCGTGAATGGGCTCGAGACACGGAATTAGAGACAAGAGGGTTTAATGCCTACCGTCAACCAGCTGATCCGCAAGCCGCGCATAGCGCCGGTGAAGCGCAATAAGGTTCCGGCCATGCAGGCCAATCCGCAGAAGCGGGGCGTCTGCACGCGCGTTTACACGACGACGCCGAAGAAGCCGAACTCCGCGCTCCGCAAGGTCGCGAAAATCCGCCTGACCAACGGCTTCGAGGTGATCGGCTACATCCCCGGCGAAGGCCACAACCTTCAGGAGCACTCCGTGGTGATGATCCGCGGCGGCCGCGTGAAGGATCTTCCGGGCGTGCGCTATCACATCATCCGCGGCGTGCTCGACACGCAGGGTGTGAAGAACCGCAAGCAGCGCCGTTCGAAATACGGCGCCAAGCGTCCGAAGTAAGGTTTCAGGCTCAGGCTTCGCCGCCGAGCTTTGCAGTTGAGAGACGAGAACCATGTCCCGACGTCACAGTGCAGAAAAGCGTGAGATCAACCCGGACCCCAAGTTCGGCGACCTGATAGTCACCAAATTCATGAACGCCGTCATGTATCACGGCAAGAAGTCGGTCGCCGAGACCATCGTCTATAGCGCGCTCGACCAGGTTCAGGCCAAGACCAAGCAGGAGCCGGTGACGGTGTTCCATCAGGCGCTCGACAATGTCGCGCCGCATGTGGAAGTGCGTTCGCGCCGCGTCGGCGGCGCCACCTACCAGGTTCCGGTCGACGTGCGCCCTGAGCGCCGTCAGGCGCTTGCCATTCGCTGGCTGATCACGGCTGCGCGCAACCGCAACGAAACCACAATGGTCGAGCGTCTTTCGGGCGAGCTCATGGATGCCGCGAACAATCGCGGCACCGCCGTCAAGAAACGCGAAGACACCCACAAGATGGCGGAAGCCAACCGCGCTTTCGCGCACTATCGCTGGTAAGCGCGCGGAAAGAGACTGAGAGGCATCCACCATGGCACGCGAATACAAGATCGAAGACTACCGCAACTTCGGCATCATGGCGCATATCGACGCCGGCAAGACCACGACCACGGAGCGCGTGCTCTATTACACCGGCAAGTCGCACAAGATCGGCGAAGTGCACGACGGCGCTGCGACCATGGACTGGATGGAGCAGGAGCAGGAGCGCGGCATCACCATCACCTCGGCCGCGACCACGACCTTCTGGAAAGGCCGTGACGGCAAGCTGCGGCGCTTCAACATCATTGACACGCCCGGCCACGTCGACTTCACCATCGAGGTGGAGCGTTCGCTGCGCGTTCTCGACGGCGCGATCGCGCTGCTCGATGCGAATGCCGGCGTAGAGCCGCAGACCGAGACTGTCTGGCGCCAGGCCGACAAGTACCGCGTCCCGCGCATGATCTTCTGCAACAAGATGGACAAGATCGGCGCCGACTTCTACCGCTCGGTCGAGATGATCGGCTCGCGCCTCGGCGCGCAGGCTGTTGTCATGCAGCTGCCGATCGGCGCCGAGACCGAGTTCAAGGGTGTCGTCGACCTCGTCGAGATGAACGCGCTGGTCTGGCGCGACGAGTCGCTGGGCGCTGCCTGGGACGTCGTCGAGATCCCGGCCGACCTCAAGGCGCGCGCCGAAGAGTTCCGCGAGAAGATGATCGAAGCCGCCGTCGAAATGGACGAGACGGCGCTCGAGAACTACCTCGAAGGCAAAATGCCGGACAACGACGAGATCCGCGCGCTGATCCGCAAGGGAACCATCGCGGTGAAGTTCTTCCCGATGTTCTGTGGCTCGGCCTTCAAGAACAAGGGCGTCCAGCCGCTGCTCGACGCCGTCGTTGAATACCTGCCTTCGCCGCTCGACGTGCCGGCGATCAAGGGCGTCAACGCCAAGACGGAAGAAGAGATCGAGCGTCACGCCGACGACAACGAGCCGCTTTCGATGCTGGCGTTCAAGATCATGAACGACCCGTTCGTCGGCTCGCTGACCTTTGCCCGCATCTATTCGGGCAAGCTCACCAAGGGCGCCTCGGTCGACAACACGGTCAAGGGCAAGAAAGAGCGCATCGGCCGCATGCTGCAGATGCATGCGAACTCCCGCGCCGACGTCGACGAGGCTTACGCCGGCGACATCGTGGCGCTGGCCGGCCTCAAGGATACGACCACCGGCGACACGCTGTGTGATCCGGCCCATCCGGTTATCCTCGAGCGTATGGAATTCCCCGACCCGGTCATCCAGATCGCGATCGAGCCGAAGACCAAGAACGATCAGGAGAAGATGGGCCTCGCGCTGCATCGCCTGGCTGCCGAGGATCCGTCCTTCCGCGTCAAGACCGACGAGGAATCCGGCCAGACCATCATTGCTGGCATGGGCGAGCTTCACCTCGATATCATCGTCGACCGCATGAAGCGTGAGTTCAAGGTCGAGGCCAATGTCGGCGCGCCGCAGGTGGCTTATCGCGAGACGATCACCCGCTCGCACGAGCAGGACTACACCCACAAGAAGCAGACCGGCGGTACGGGCCAGTTCGCCCGCGTCAAGCTGCTCTTCGAGCCGGATCCGGAAAGCACCGAGTTCCAGTTCGAATCGAAGATCGTCGGCGGCGCCGTGCCGAAGGAATACATCCCCGGCGTCGAGAAGGGCATCAACAGCGTCATGTCGTCGGGCCCGTTCGCCGGCTTCCCGATGATCGGCGTGAAGGCCACTCTCATCGACGGCGCCTTCCACGATGTCGACTCGTCGGTTCTGGCGTTCGAAATCGCCGGCCGCGCCTGCTTCCGCGAAGCTGCGCCCAAGCTCGGCGTGCAGCTGCTCGAGCCGATCATGAAGGTCGAGGTGGTGACGCCGGAAGATTACGTCGGCAACGTCATCGGCGATTTGAACTCCCGCCGCGGCCAGATCCAGGGTCAGGAGACCCGTGGTGTCGCCGTCGTCGTCAACGCGATGGTGCCGCTGGCCAACATGTTCAAGTACGTCGACAATCTGCGCTCGATGTCGCAGGGCCGCGCCCAGTACACGATGCAGTTCGACCACTATGAGCCGGTGCCGACCGCGGTGGCTCAGGAAGTCCAGAAGAAATACGCGTAGTTCCAGGGAACTGCGTCAGTCGCTTAATCAGTTGCCTTAACCGGCTAGGAATGGAGACCTCACATGGCCAAGAGTAAATTCGAGCGCACGAAGCCGCATGTGAACATT